>CAYSCH010000332.1:0-10445 GCA_964429355.1 uncultured Planctomycetaceae bacterium
CAGAAACACCAAATAATAATCGCTGAAAACCATCGATTCTTTCAGGCTGCCAGGCGAGACGCTGCTCCTTGTTGCACCAGTAGAGATTGTTGTTGAGGCGGATTGACGCTGCGCCGGGATCGCAGGCCACTGTCTGTCGTCAAGCCCAACTCTTTTCGATTTCTTCCAAGGTCTTGCCCTTCGTTTCCGGCACAAAGGCGATCACAAACAGGGTGAGAACGGCGCAGAAGGCGGCGTAGATGAAGAAGGGGAAACCGTGATTGAAGTGCTCGATAAGCCACGGGTTTTCGTTCATCATGGGGAAGGTCTGGGAAACAACGAAGTTGGCTACCCACAGACAGAACGTGGCGATCGCCATGGCCCGACCGCGGATCTTGGTGGGAAAGATCTCTGAAAGAATGACCCAGGTGACCGGTCCCACGGACAAGGCGAAGCAGGCGATGTAACCGAGAATGAACGTGAGGACCCACACGTCGGCACGCCCGAAGTAAGCCGCCAGCCCCAGGCCGGCCAGCGACAGTCCCATGCCGGTGGACCCGACCACCATGAGCGGCTTACGGCCGACACGGTCGACGGTGCCGATGGCAAGGATCGTGAAAACCAGGTTTGCGGCTCCAACAACGATGGTTTGCAGCAGGGCGGCGTCGACCTGGGCTCCCGCCATTGCTTTGAAGATCTCGGGGGCGTAGTAGAGAAAGACGTTGATACCGGTCACTTGCTGGAGAATCGCCAAGACCACGGCGATCGTCAGCGCCAATCGCATGCCGGGTGCGAGCAGTTGGGCCAGCGAAGGAGACTCCTGGGAGATGGCGTCGGCGATTTCCGCCATTTCACGATCGGCGTGGTCGGAACCGCCGACTCGAGCGAGAACGGAGCGAGCCTGGTCGAGCTTGCCTTGTTTGCACAAGAACCGCGGACTCTCGGGGACGGTAAACATCAGCACGAGGAGCGCAAAAGCAGGCAGGGCCTCGGAGCCGAACATCCATCGCCAACCGATGGTCTCATTCCAGGCTTCGTCACCGCGTCCGGCAATCCAGTAATTGACGAAGTAGACCATGAGCATCCCGGACACGATTGCCAACTGGTTGACGCTCACCAGGCGTCCGCGAAAGCGGGCGGGGCTGATCTCCGCAATATACATGGGGCTGGTCATGGACGCGGCCCCGACACCGACCCCACCGACGATACGGTAGACGATGAACTCGATCAGATTCCTCGGAATGGCGGTCCCGATGGCAGACACCAGGAACAAGATGGCAGCAAAAACGAGAGTATTGCGCCGACCGAGTCGATCGCTCATCACACCGGCCATGGCGACGCCAAGGACACAGCCCACCAAGGCACACGAAGTCGCCCAGCCTTCGGTGGCAGAATCCATGGCGAAATGGGCCTTCATGAACCCGATGGCCCCGGCGATCACGGCCGTGTCGTATCCGAACAGCAATCCGCCAAGCGTCGCCACCAGGCAGACGCGGGAAACGTAAGCCATGCTGCCTTGCTGCTGGTTCATTGGCTGTCTCGAATGGCTTTGAACATGGCTTGAGCATTCTCCAGGGGAGTATTGCCCAGGATATTGTGGATGGCGTTGAAGACGAATCCGCCACCGTCATTGAAAACATCGATCCGCTGGCGAACCTCGCGATACACCTCGTCGGGCGTGCCGAAGGGGAGCGTCTTTTGAGTGTCGACGCCGCCGCCCCAGAAGACGAGGTCCTTGCCAAACTCGCGTTTCAACGCCCGTGGGTCCATTTTGGCAGCGGAACACTGGACAGGGTTGAGGATGTCGAATCCCGCCTCGATTAGATCGGGGAGGAGGTCCCAGACGCTGCCGCAGGTGTGGATGAAGGTCTTCCAGTTGGTCTTCTGGTGGATGAGCTGATTGACCCGGATGTGGTAAGGCTTGAAGAGGTCGCGGTACGAATCGAGGGAGCAGAACAGGCCGCGCTGGGTGCCGAAATCGGTGCCGGTGATGACGGCGACCTGCACGACGTCGCCGTAAATCTCGATCAGGGTTTCGAGGTTCGCCAGGCCGAGCTCGCACTGGCGCTGGAAAACGGCCTTGACATAATCGGGGCGCGCGGCGGTGGAGATGTACCACTCCTGGACGTCGCGGATCCCTTTGGGGTGCTTGAGGAACGGGGCCGGAACCAATGCAATGTCGCCAAAGGCAGTGCCCGGAATAACCGCGACGGCTCCGTACTGGGGCCTGGCTTCGAACCACTTGCGGGCATTTCGAAAGAAGGCAATGTCTTCCGGGGCGAGGAGGCCGAATTCTTCGCAGTTATCCTCCGGATCGAGCTGGTCTTCGTCGATCGGCGGTTGGCGAATGATGGCATCGAAGAAATAGCCGCCCTTCGGCATTCGCACGGAGGGGGGCACGGAGGTGTCGCCCTCCGGATAGGCCAGCAAGTCGCCACTGGCCTCGTCGACGGTCGTGTTGAGGTTGTGGGGGACGAGCACCTCGATGCCGAAGAGGGTCATTGGCTTCCAGTCCTGCTCGTCGGTACCAAACAGGCTCTTGCGGCCACCGCGGCCGACCACGTCGATTCCCAGTGCGGCCCGAAGTTCATCGTCGATTTCGCCGAGCATCTGAAAGGGCTCGACGACCTTGACGCGATAAGTCATGTCGCCGAGCACCGCCTTGCGGAGCTTGTCGACGACGGCCACGTGCATACCCGTGACCCAGGTACCGCCAATATCGACGCAAACGCGGTCGGGTTGGCGATGGTTGAGAGTGGCCTGGAGACGTTCCTTTCCATTCATAGTGGGCTCCTCGTGTTCCAGAATCGCTTAAAATGCCCGGCGAAGGCGTTGACAGGAATCAGGGCAAGCCGGAGTCTTCCGCCAAGCGTCGAGCCAATAATCGTATAAAATGCCCGGCGAAGGCGCCGACAGGAACCAGGGAAAACGCCGGTGTCTTCCGCCAAGCGCCGAGCCAATGTTGCGTATGGACTTGGATTTGCTGACGAAAGGCATTTGGGGCGCCGATCAAGGATGGTAGATCCCAAGAGCCCCGATTCTAATGGACCTCGGGTCGAACCGGAATGGACTGGCGGACCGGTCTCGGGGCAGACGGCTCTACATTCAGGCGGTTCGGCAGATGGCCGCATTGCATGCTCTCTCCAGATCCGTTTGTGAGAAATGGAGGTAAACGAAGAAATCGCGACCAATCAGACGGCATTCAGGCCTCGATCGACATTGGTATCTCGCAACTCCGCGAGCAGCATCAAAAAATAGAGAAGATCGCTCGAAAAAACCATGACTCCGAAAAGCCGTTCGGCAGATACCGGTGGTCCGCCGGATTTCGTAAACAAATCTCAAGTTCCCGATGCAGCGATCTAACTCCTTATTGGTCAGTATGTTACGGCGGTACAGCTGAAGTTCCAGAGGAGAGATTCACTCCAATCAAGAGGCCGCGGTCGAATTCGGCAATCCTGGAATTGGAGTTTCTTTGCAGACTCGAAAAATATGCTTGCGTTCTGGCCACGGTCACGTTAGAATCGCCGGCGTTACCACACGAAGTGGTGATGGGCTCTAGTCCCAATGTGTGGGCTTTTCCTGTGTGCTCATCGGTGGCGTTGGTTCTTCGTCTTTTCGCAACGGAGGTGTCCTATGAGTTGGCGTCAGCGTTTATTGCGCGGTTTCACCCTAGTGGAATTGTTAGTGGTGATTGCCATCATTGGTATCTTGATCGCGCTGCTTCTACCGGCCGTTCAGGCGGCGCGCGAGGCGGCCAGGCGTTCGCAATGCTCCAACAATCTGAAGCAGTACGGCTTGGCGTTGCACAACTACCATGACATCTACAAGAAGTTTCCACCCGGAGGCGTGCCCGGTGCCGACTGGCAAGGGGCCCCGAGAATCGGCTGGCAAGTGAGGATTCTGCCGTTTACGGAGCAGCAGGGGTTGTGGGACGCGGTTGCGGTGGGCGATACAACGGGACGTTACTACTGGGACGTCACCATGGCTGACGGCATTATTGGTCGACTTCATCAGGTCCCCTACGCGCGCTGTCCGTCGGACGGCGAAGGTTCCGACGTGAATACGGATTGGGCGCAATCCAACTACGGCGGCTCCCTGGGGTCCCAAGCGACTGTGTCGAACAACGGGGCGTGTAACATCTTTTACACGGGCGGCGTGAACTTCGAAAGTCCTGGCGGACAAGCTGACCACGGCAACTCGGGAAACAAGGGTGATATTTCCGGTATGTTCACTCGTTGGGGCGGCTTTTCGATCGGCTTTGGCGACGTGGTCGACGGAACATCCAACGTGTTGTTTGTTGGAGAAATCCTTCCTATGTGCCACGATCATACCGAAGGCTGGTGGTCGTACAACGGCATGGCGAACGCCCATGCTTCCACGTCCGTTCCCGTGAACGAAATGACCACCTGTCCTAACAACCCCAACCCGACTTTCCCGGCCTGTACGGGCAAGGATAACTGGAACTTGTCCTGGGAATTTCGGTCCACTCATCCGGGCGGAGCGCAGTTTCTGTTGGTCGACGGCAGCGTCCAGTTCGTGCCCGAGACGATCGACTACCAGACCTATCAGTACCTGGGCGGCCGAAGAGACCGTCATCCCGTGAAGGGGTTGTAGCCAGGTGAGATGGCAGATCCGGTTCCTGGCGGGTGTTTTCGCAGTCAGGCGACCGGAAAAAGACGCTCACGGGGCGGTCGTTAGGCCGCCCCGGCGTAGGCTTGAGGTCTTTTTCGTGGCGGTTTGCTTAACATTCTTGAAGCAAGGAGGAATGGCTCGTGTTGTATCGCCTAGTGATGATTTCTTTCCCAATCCTGGCTTGCCTCGTGATGGCCGGTTGCGGAGGAAATGAGTTGGGGACTGTCGGGGTGACAGGTACCGTGACCTATCAAGATCAGCCGGTGGCCGGGGCCAACGTGACGTTCGCTTCGGAGGGCAACCCCTTGGCAGTGGGCACCACGGACGAGAAGGGCGTATATTCGCTCACGACAGCGGGAAAGCCCGGCGCCGTGCCGGGAGAACACAAGGTGTATATCAGCAAAATGGAATCGACCGGCGGTGCAAGCGCGCCGAAGCCCGAGGACATGGTGGAAATGACCGCCAAAGCTAAGGAAGCGAAGAGCTTGATTCCGGCGAAATACAACAACCCGGCCACCAGTGGCCTGACGGCCTCGGTCGGCAATGACGCGTCGGCCAATGTGTTCGATTTTCCGCTGAAGGACTGACGGACGGAGGATTGGCTCGCCGCGAGCCTGGTGGGATGAGTCCTCTCATTCGATCGCGACTCGCGGCGAGAAGGCCAACGCGACGTTCGGTGTCTGTCGCGAGCGCCGTTTTGAGAGAGTTTGCCCCATGAGCACGACGGCGGACTTGCCCACCAGGCGACGTTGGGTTCTGGGGCGTTGGCCGGCTGTTGGCTTTTTGCTGTTGCTCATGGGTGCCGGGGCCCTGTTCTTCTATAGCCAGCGAATTCGCTCGTTCGACCATCTGGGCGAAGCCCAGCGTGCTCTCGACGCCGGGAATCCCACCGCCGCGTTGGAGCCACTGGAACAGGCCCTGCGACGGGCGCCGGAATCGGCCAGGGCCGAGTATCTATTGGCCGTGGCCTGTCGCCGCTGCAATGATCTGACCGGGTTCGCCTCCCATTGCCAGCGGGCGGCTCAGCGGGGATGGCCGGAAGAGGAGTTGGAGCGCCAACGCGATCTCGCCACGGCGCAGCAGGGGGGGGGCGGCGAAGCTGTGGAGCGCCTGTTGGCTGCGATCAAAGAGGGAGTTCCCGACGTCCAAGCGGAGGAAATCTACGAGGCTTTGTCCAAAGGGCATCTGGCCTCCTACCGCCTGCGAGACGCATGGATGTGTCTCGATTTCTGGCCGCAATGGAAGCCGGACGCGCCGCAGGCTCGTTTCATGCGGGCGGAGCTTTCCCAGCGTATGGGCGAGGTGGCGTCGGCCATCGCCGACTATCGTGCCGTGCTCGATCAAATTCCCAGTCACCGAGAGGCGTCGAGCAAACTCGGTGAGTTGTTGCTGTTGAACAGCCGAATCGAGGAGGCTCGCGATTGCTTTCGCGGCTGCTTGGAGCATTGGCCTGACGAACCGGACGCACTGCTGGGGCTGGCACAGTGCGAACAAACGCTGGGCTTCCCGGACGAAGCCCAGCGCTGCCTGGACGCCGTCCTCAAACAGGATCTATCTCGAGGCCAACGCGCTCTGGCCTTATCGGAAAAGGGGAAACTTCTGCTCGTCCAGAAGCGAGTCGAAGAGGGAATTGAATCGCTCTTTCGAGCTGTGGAGCTTTCACCCGCCGAGGTTTCAACCCGGTTTGCCCTGCAGAAGGCTCTGTTCGCTGCCGGGCGGGAGGAAGAGGCCAACCGCGAGTCCGAGGGCCTCACTCAAACCCAGCGGGAGCTTGACCGGATCAGCAAGATCACGGCCCAGGTGGTCGATGCTCCCGGCGACGCCGATCTGATGTGCGAGGCCGCCTGTCTCCTCGTACGTCTTGGTTACACGAAAGAAAGCGGAGGTTGGCTCGCCTGTGCCCTGAGAGTGAATCCGGGTCACGCCAAATCGATCCAACTGGCCCGCGCGGCTGCCAGTTTTCAGAGCGGTTTGGAGGCCGTGCGTCAAAACGACTGGGAAGCCGTCCGAGCGGCAGCCCGGAGTTTGCAGGCAGTGGAAGGCTATGAACGCCATTCGGCTCTGCTCGAAGGCATCTTGCTCAAGCACGACGGTCGCTTCTCCGAGGCTCTCACACTGCTGGGACAGGCCCGGCGCCACCCTGATACGGTGACCATGGCCTATCGCCATTCGGGAGAGATTCTCTATCAAACCAAGCAGTTCGGTCCCGCCCAGTGGATTCTCTCCGCAGCCCTGGCATTGGACCCGGAGGCCACCGACGCGAGGCGTTTGCTGGCCGCCACGTATTACGACACCGGGGCAATGGATCATGCCGTGAAGGAGCTGGAGACGCTCGCCCGGCAAGTCCCCGACGATTCGCGCCCCCATCGGTTGTTGGCCATGATCTACAAGGATTACGAGAACCACGCGGAAGCGATCGAGGAATACCGGATCTCACTGAAACTTGACCCGAACCAGCCGGATCGGCAGATCCTCCTGGTCGACTTGGCCGAGTCGCTGATTGCTCTGCGGCGTTTTCAGGAAGCCGCAAAGACCCTCGATCAATGCCAACCTTCTGCTGGGGTCTTCGCAGGTAAGGCCCAGTGTTGCCGCGAGGAAGGTCGGCGAGCCGAGGCCGAGCGGCTTGCCCACGAGGCGTTGGATTTGGAGCCCAATCATTCCGGCGCGCTGGAGTTGCTGGCCACACTGGCCAACGAGGCCCAAGACCTGGAATCGGCCGCGGAATATTTCAGCAAGGCCGTCGAGGCCCATCCCAAGGATTTCCGGCTTCGCTACAAGTTGGGACAAGCCTACCAGCGACTAGGCCGGTTGGATCTGGCCGAGCAACACCTGGCCGTAATGAACGAACTCCGCTCGCTGCGAATGCGTTTTACGGAACTTCACAACGAGGCAATCACCCACCCCGACGACACGGAGCTACGCTACCAACTTGGAGTCGTGGCGAAGCAACTCGACATGCCGGACATTGCCAGGCACTGGTTCGTCGTGGCCCTCGGCATGAATCCCGAACACACGGCTGCGAGGGAAGCGTTGGCATCGCTGGATGACAAGCGTTCCGTGCCGAGTTCGTCGGAGGAAATCGAGGTCCCGGGTTCCACCGGTTGTCCGGCTGACTCGGTTTCCCCTGGCGTCCCGGTCGAACCTCCGGCCGCCGAACCCGATTCGGCCGATCAGGACCCATCGACTTCGGTGATCACAAGCAGTTGATCCGCCGCCAAATCTCGCAACTCGTCGGTTTTTCCACCGAGCCATCGGACACGGACGCAATCGACTCGCGATCGCTCGCCCAGCCCGAAATGAAGTCGCGAGCCAAAGTGGCTTTGGTAGCTTCGACCGCTGTGGACTTCCGCCGTTTGCGTCAAATCGCCCGCCTCGACGGTGACTCGAGCTCCCACGCCGTCTCGATTGGAGTGGACTCCGCGCAGTCGAATCTGCAGCCAGTGATTCTCCCGCGGCGCCTCGTTTCGCAGCAGGGTGGGCCCTTCCCGGGAGTTGAGGATTACGACATCGACATCGCCGTCGTTGTCCAGATCATCAAACCCGGCGCCCCGGCTGCTCTTGCTCGGCAGCAACCCCGATCCGCAACGATCCGACACGTTCTCAAACTTGCCCTGGCCGATGTTCCTCAACACGACGTTCCTCGCGCGATAGCTGGTTGTGTCGTCGAATTGCTCGACATTGTCCATCAGGTGGCCGTTGGCGATGAAAAGGTCGCGATGGCCGTCGTTGTCCAGGTCGACGAGCCCCACGCCCCAATTGACATTCGAAAACACCCCTTCCCCCGCCACGCCGGCCTTGAGGGTGACGTCTTCCAGCGAGCCATTGCCGCAGTTGTGATACAGCACAGGCAGTTCATTCTGGTACGACGTCATGATGAAGTCGAGCCAGCCGTCGTTGTCGTAATCGCCGCAGTCGATTCCCATGCTGCCAAGCTCGTCGCCGGAGCCGTCGTAGGCTGCGCCCGAGAGCACGCCAATCTCGCGGAAATGGCCTGTCCCGTCGTTTTGCCAGAGGAAGTTCCGGAAGACGTCGTTCAGGACGAAGATATCCGTATCGCCGTCGTTGTCATAGTCGCAGGCGACCATTCCCATTCCCGAGCCGGCCAATTGGCCCACACCGGATTGCTCGCTCACATCTTCAAAGACACCGCCGCCCTTGTTGCGATAGAGCAGATCGGGCTCAAAGGGATACTCCAGCGGGCCCACATAGACCGGAATGTCTCCCCGCTTTCCCTCCTTGGCGACGTGATGCGTGTCGTAGGTGAAATGTACGTAGTTTGCCACATACAGATCCAAGAGCCCGTCAGCATCGATGTCGAGGAAGCAGGCTCCCGCGCCAAGCCGGTTGCCGCCGCCCACACCGGCCTCGTCGGTTACGTTGTCAAAGGTACCGTCGCCGTTGTTGCGGTAGAGGACATTGGGCCCGAAGTTGTTGAGGAAGAGGTCCGGATCGCCATCGTTGTCGTAGTCGGCCACGGCGACACCCAGGCCGAATCCGGTGTCGCCGACGCCTGCAGCTTGCGTCACATCCGCGAACTTCCATCCCCCCAGATTGCGATACAGGGCGTTCGTCGGCGGCTCGGTCACTTCGGCACCCGGCAGTGCGGAGCCATTGAGAAAATAGATGTCGATCAGGCCGTCGCCGTCGAAGTCGAATAACGCCAGCCCAGCCGTAACCGTTTCCATGATGTAGCGGCGTCCTGAACTGCCGTCGCAGTGGACGAAGTCGACATGGCTCGAATCGGTAACATCGACAAGCTGAATCGGTTGGCTCGACGTCGTCGCATCTTCGGCGTCTGCAGGGATTTCGTCGCGGGAGCAAGAGCACATTCCTAATCCCAGCATCACCGCGATGGTGAGGACGACCGGCCGATATCCAAGCATCTTTCGCCCCGCTTCGCCCAGAAGTCTCTGGTCGTCGACCAGGAACTCTGTTATTTCCCCGGGACGAGCAATGCCTGGTTGAGCAAGTGGCTGACGCATGTTGTCACCGAGTACGTACGACTCAAATGGATTTCTTAGCTGGACGGCGCCGCTTTGGAGCGACAGAGAGGCCTTGATCATAATCTTGCCAACAGGTCAAGTACAGCAGGCGAACCAAGGTGCGCAGGGCGGCAGGGCCGGTGAGCCAATACGAGCTACCGCTCGGCTCGAAAGGCCTGCTCCCTTCGGTCGCGGATCTATGTAGAAGACTTCACGATCTTTGAGCTGAGTGCCGCAAGGCGGCAGGGCCGGTGAGCCAATACGCAAGTGCCAATAACACCGGTTTCAGGGACCGGGACCATCGGCGCGATTCTCTCGGATACGGCCCGGACGAGCTGCCCCTGGTGGCCAAAGTAGCCGACATGGCAAGCGCATGGATTGGGGGCCGCGAAGATGCTGCGAGCGAGGCCCCTACATCCCATTGAGCTGCGACGTAGTGGCAAGAGTGACGGCCTGAACGCGCAAAAAGGGCGAGGGAGCCGTGTGCCCCCTCTCGCTGTCTCGTGATTGTCGAGGCTCAGCCAGAGCAGCGTGGCGGTCCGCAGGTATTCGGAATTCTGTCTGGTGCCAGCCAGGCGGGGCTTACCTCTGCCGCGAAGCTCAGTTGCTCACACGATTGACCGGAAATGTGATCCAACTGCCCGTTGAGATTACAGCGGATCGAGTGGTTGTCGCCTTGGCCCAGGCAAGGCGTTCGTTTCATGGGTTCACTCGGTTCTATCCAGCGAGCGGGGTGCGACACGACCGCCAATTCTCGATCGGAATTGTCTGGACAGGTTCACGGAATGTTCTTCTTCTCCACTTTCCAGCCATCCACCTTGGACAGTCCGCAAGGATCGCCTGCGAACAGCT
>CAYSCH010000333.1:0-10426 GCA_964429355.1 uncultured Planctomycetaceae bacterium
AGAATCTGTTCTCTTGCACTCTCGCTGGCTCTTGTGCTGTCGTTGGTGCAAAGCGCCAGCCAGGGAGAGGATGGGGCGGTCTACAACCTGCATCTGACGACCGACAATGGCCCCGACTACACCGACATCGGGTCGTTTGTCAGAAGTGTCACCGAAGGTGCAGCGACGCCGCAGGAGAAGTGCATTGCCGTCTGGCGCTGGGGACAGCGGAGCAGGCGGCAGACCAGTTGTGCCACCGACGACGGAAGGCTCATCTGGGATCCGATTCTGCATTACAACTCCTATGGGACTATGAACTGCGGCGTCATTTCGGCACTGAACATCGCCAGTTTCCTGCAATTGGGTTACCAGGCCCGCTACATCCAGCTCGGCGACCATACGGTGAGCGAAGTCTCGTGGGACGACGGCCAGACGTGGCACTTGTTCGACTCGTCGATGAGTTTCTACTGTTTCAATCATGCGGGACAGGTTGCAAGCTGCCAGGAGATTCAGGAATCGCACGGGTGCGAGCTCTCGGGGGGCAAGAGCGAACCTGGCCATTATTACCTGTACCATGGCGCCCCTGCCTGCGTTTCTCATCTGGGCGCCGACGGCTGGCGTTTCGCCTCGGATCAGCCGGTTGGCTACCAACGGACGCTGATAGGCGGTGCTTCGTCCTATACCGACGGATTCTCCGTCAGCCAGTACACGCAGTATGGGCGGTATGGTCACCGTTACGTCCTCAGTCTTCTTCCCGGCCAGTCGTACACGCGTTACTGGGAGCCGCTCGACCGGCTGCGCCCTGAGATCCCGGAGCAGGATGGCCGCGACTACTTTCGTCCCTTGCAGGGGGGCGATCCTGACAACCAGCACGGGCTCAACAACATTCGCGGCAACGGGGAGTGGATCTTCGCGCCGGATCTTGCAGAGCCGAGTTGCCGGAATCTGTTCTACGATTCGGAAGGCGTGGAGGCACGAGAGGCAGAAGAGGCCGGCCCCAATATCCGGCCGGAGGGTCTCCGGCGGCAGGCATCGGTCACGTTCCAGGTTTCCGCGGCCAACGTGATCACGTCGATGCAAATCGAGGCTGGCGGCCAGCGACTTGGAGCCGACGATACGCTCCGCCTGTCGGTCAGCCGGACCGCGGGAATCCATTGGACGGATGTCTGGCAATCCCAGAACACGGGGCCGCAGGAGATTCGTCTTCGACTCCGCGACGAAGTAGCGGGTGTGACCGAATGCCTGGTCCGGCTGGAAATGTCGGCGGCCGGAAACAATACCGATGTGGGGATCGATACGCTGAAACTGACCGCGGTGACCCAGCTCAATCGCCGCACCTTGCCAAAACTCACGCTGGGCACGAACCGGGTGAGTCTGTCGGCCGACGAGCAGGAGCAAACCACGCTCCTCTGGCCCGTGCTCCATGGGGGTCGCTACCGCGAGACAGTCTTCCGGGAAGACGACGTGTACTCGACCGAGGAGCCGGACGGTATCTACAAGGCGACGCTCGGATCGGCAGTCAATGGCAAGGAATGTTCCGCAACATGGCGTCTGGAGGTTCCGACCGATATCACCGGGGTGACTTGCGGAGTGGTGGCGACCAATCGATCGTCATCGTCCTATGTATCTCTGCAACAGGGGTTCGACGGTGAGAGTTTTGCGGAGTTCTTCCGAAAGTGCGACGGTGGTTTTCCGTTCGACAAGCAGGTGCTGTGTGCGGCCGATGGGGCGGGGATTCCGCAAGGAGCCCGTCAGGCGTACCTCAAGTGTGCCTTCTTCTGTCGCGGCGGGGCGGCGACCTATGGCATGGACGGCATCCAGGACCTGTGGATTCGGGTGCGCCACAGGCCTCGGCTCGAGAAATTTGGCCCCTTCGAGGTTACCTACAATTGGACGGAGCACAGGCTGTCGGGAGATGTTACCCGCTGGCATACAGAACGCGTCGAGTCGGCTGCGCACGAGTATGTGATCAACACGGCCGGCTATCGCGATCCGACGATGAATTGGGTGCGGGTGAACCTGTGCGGAGGGAGTCCGACGAGCGAACGGAGCCGGCCGGGATACTCCGACGGCGAGGATGTGGGTCCTGGAAGCGAGGTGCCGGAGGTGACCTATTGCTGGGGAAAGAATCTGGCGGCCAAATGCCCGTACAGCGTCAGCCGCCCGTCCAGCAGCGACTCAAGGAACCCCGACACCAAGGGTGCTGAGCTGACCAATGGAATCGTGATTGCGCCGACCGATTCGACGACGAGCGACGAGATTCAGCCGGCAACGGCCTTCTGGGATGCGGGAGAGCCGCTCTCGGTTGTCGTGGATCTGGGAAGGGTGCAGGAGGTTGGCGGCGCTTGCGTCTGCAGCCATCAACCCAGCTCGGAGTACTGCCATCCGGGCGAGGTAGAAGTGGACATTTCGTCCGACGGGAAGGTCTGGAACCAGGCGGGGACGATCCATCATCATGACGTCTGGAGTCCTCCGGCGGACTACGAGTATTGGGAGCACGACGACGACCCGGACTACCGGCAGCTTCCGGCGGGAGGGCGGTTGGCGTATCGCTATCCGCTGTCTTTAGAAACGCCCCGATCAGGCCGATATGTCCGCTTCCGCTGCACTCCTTTGGAGGGCCGCGGAATGGGGCTTTCCGAATTGCAGGTCTTTAATCGAGTACAGGTGGTCCATTGATCGCCGCAACCTTAGGGACAACTCAGAAACAACTTCGCAGTATTTCTGGGCGGACGTCACGCGGAGCGTGACGGCTACTATGGATTTGCCGAAGTTGTTTCTGAGTTGTCCCTTACCAGCCTGGGAGAAAGATCACCGTGAATGAACAGCCCCTCCCTGCCGACCTCGCCCCTTCGCCTGCCCCGCGGCTCCAGTCGCTGGATGCCTACCGGGGACTGGTCATGTTTGCCATCGCCTCGTCAGGCTTGGGCATTCATGCCGCCGCGGAGCATTTTCCCGACAGCCCGGTCTGGTCGGTACTGGGCTTTCAGACCGAGCACGTTCCATGGGTGGGCTGTGCGGCGTGGGACATGATCCAGCCGTCGTTCATGTTCCTCGTCGGAGCGGCCATGGCCTTCTCCTGTGCGAAGCGCCGCGCCCGTGGCGATTCCTACGGCACGATGTTTCGCCATGCGGTGATCCGATCGATCGTGCTCGTCGCGCTGGGCGTTCTGCTGGCCTCGAACTGGTCGGACCACACGGTGTGGGAGTTTCCCAATGTGCTGGCCCAGATCGGTTTGGGCTACACGTTTCTGTTCCTGCTGTGGAATCGCCGCCCGCTGGTCCAGTTCGGCACGGCCATCACGATCCTTGTTGTCTACTGGGGCTGGTTTGCCCTCTACCCGTTGCCGCCCCAGGGCTTCGACTATGCAAGTGTGGGGATTACGGAGGACTGGGCCTACCTGGACGGCTTTGCCGCCCACTGGGAGAAGAACACCAACCCCGCCGCGGCCTTCGACGTGTGGCTGCTCAACCTGTTCCCCCGCACCGAGCCGTTCGTCTTCAATAAGGGCGGATATCAGACCTTGAACTTTGTCCCCTCGCTGGCGACGATGATCTTCGGCCTGATGATCGGCGAGTTGCTGCGGAGTCAGCACCGGGGCGGGGCCAAGCTGGCGGTGCTGATTGTTGCCGGACTGGCGGGCGTGCTGGCAGGCTGGGCTCTCGACTGGTATGGGATCTGCCCGGTTGTCAAACGCATCTGGACGCCGAGCTGGGCTATTTACAGCACCGGGTGGGCTTGTCTTCTTGTGGCGGCGTTCTATGGGGCGATGGATCTCTGGAACAATTCGGCCCTATCGCAGGCCGCTCGCTCGATCACGTTTCCGCTGATCGTTTTCGGCGCCAATTCCATCCTGGTCTACATGATGGGTCAGCTCGCCCGTGGGTGGACGAAGGAAACGCTCGAGATTCACCTGGGCAAGGACTACTCGCAGATTCTGGGGCTTCCCTATGCTCCGATTGTGGAAGCCACCAGCGTCGTGCTCGTCTTCTGGCTGTTCTGCTACTGGCTCTACCGGCAGAAGATCTTCCTGCGGATCTAAATTGCCTTTCCTGATTCCCGGAAGCGTAGTCGTCATAAAGATACCCCCGTTGGAGTACAGGCTTTAGCCTGCGCTTTTCCCCCACACCGGCCCAAATCGAAAAGAGGATCTTGCTCCGATTCCGGCAAGAACAAGGACACCTTTCTTAGTTGCTTTGCCGCGGAGAGTTTCGAAAAGAAAATGGGGGGAAAAGAAAATAGTGCATGGCGCGGGTTGCCGTGGGAGCAGCCAGGGGGACGGGGGAGCAGGGAGCAAGGAGCGGATGGGGGAGGTGAATGCACGCGGAGGTCCGAACGGGATCTTGCCAAGATTGGGACACTTGAGCGCAAATACGTTTGCCGCTGAGGGAGAAGAGACTTCTGGCCAGGAGAGACAAGCTGCGGGGAGTGGGGTTGCGTTGAGCGGAAAGATAGGGTATTTG
Source organism: uncultured Planctomycetaceae bacterium (assembly GCA_964429355.1). GTDB lineage: Bacteria > Planctomycetota > Planctomycetia > Pirellulales > Thermoguttaceae > JAAYAY01. Next base: position 4,444 of record CAYSCH010000333.1, read on the forward strand.
GGTGGAGTTTTTCGGAGCAACTCTGACAATTTCACCCCAGAGGTTGACCCAGTGTTGTGGCGGCGATTGTGGCCAGCTTGTCGGACGCATATTTTTGCTTCATGTATGAACATGTGTACATTATGCCGACTAAACTGGTTATGTAAAATGGGTTTTTGGCCACCCTGCAAGAGAGGGAAGGGGCGAGAAACGGGGCAAGAGCGAAGCCACTGAAGGTTCTGGTAATCACGAGGGGAAGGAAGAGTATCTGCTGTTTGGGGTATGTCTCCCGTGGGCAAGCGAATGGACGAAGATCCTGAATCACACAGTGCCTTACCGGTCCCGCCTGAGCAATTCTCCAAACTCCACATATCCTCGCCGGCCGAGATAGTCGATGAGGGCAACAGCAATCGCGTGCGCCTCGCCGCCGAGATCAATGGCCATTTCGAGGATTTCCTTTGCCACGTCAATCCAAGGTCCAGCGCGCCACCCCTCTCGATCGGCGCGAATCATCTTGTTGAGAATTCGCACGGAGCGTCTTGGATCGCACGCGGCTATCTTCGCGAACTGCTCGGCAACCGTGTGCTCCGGCTCAACCGATTCCGCTACATCAACAACCTGCTCCAGTTGCTCCAAGGCCCATTCCTCGGGGAACTTCCCACTCTCGAACCAAGTCCCAAACAGCCAAGATCCCGGATCTCTCTCTGCATCATCCTTGCCCGGTCCCTCCCAGTACTCTCTCCACAACGCCATGAATCTCTCGATTACGGCCCCGGGGACTGCTTGAGGCCCCTCCAAGAATTCGCCGATGAATCCAATCGCATGACGCCGCACGTGTGAGTTCGCAGTAGCGAGGAACCTCCTCAACAGACCGCCGTCATCGTCCAGCGCGAGGTTCCCTCGGCCGTAGAGAACCATCAGATGCTCCCCGAGATGGTTCATTGCGCAGTCGTCAGGTTCTGAAACCTCGATCTTGGCTGCCTGCCCCACCGCATACGCAAACTGCGACTGGAACAGCCGATAGGTTTCGCTGGACGGCGTCGTCCATGCGAGGAATGTGTTCCACGCTGCCCAGCCGCAAGTCTCCGGAGGATCGCGATCAATGCCTTGTAGGTCGAAAAGATGATCTGTCCGTTCCTCAAGCCAGCCTTTATCGATCCAGAGAATCAGGCTGATCTGCGAACCAATGATCGCCATAGCCGGTACAGTTCGGTTCGGCGGTTCGATATGCCACTGGAGTATCGCACGCACTTCAGGCATCGCGCCGAACCCGCCCGGGACAACTTCCCGTCCGGCATCGGTTTCCTTGATTTGACCGGCGACCCAGTGCGCGTATTCCAGTGCAGCTCGCAGTGCCTTTCCTCGCGGCGAGTTGATAGCGAGATCCATATAGTCTCGCAGACGCGGGTCATCCTGCGAGGTATCATGAACGATATACGAATCGCCGGGGTCTTTGTGAAGGGATTCGAGCAGATCCCGTAATGGTGCCCGATAATCCTCCGCGAGAAACCTCCGAGTATCCCCCGCCTTAGCCTCGCAGACCGCTTCGACAAAACTCGCGATTTGATTGCGTGTCCATTGCCAGTCTTGATCGACCAACACATCGCGCTCGGTTCGCGGCATCGTTCGTTCGTTACGTGGCCGGGTGACAACCCATTTGCAGAGACTCAGCACCGCAAGACCATCTACGTCTAAGCCGTTCTTGACGGCGCTTTCCATTTGATCAAGGAACTCACGGACGTAGCCCGCAGGGCGACCGACGAGCAGAGTCGATTGCCGAGATAACGCCTCAGGTTGCGTGGCCACGTACTGCCCGAATGTGGAAACCAAACCCTCGATTCGCGGACCTCTGAAGTCCGTCTCGTCCGGCTGCCACGAAGACACGGTGTCGAGCACTTGCTCGAAAGTCATTGCAGCGAGAGTGTCCAAGGTTATTGGGCTTTGGACGCCCCAGCTAGTGCTTATGCGCGTATTCAGGTCGGCCAGTTCCGGCTCGCCGTATTGGGCGAGCAGTTGCTCGTAGCGTTGGCGCCGCTCAGGCTGCAGATGGTCACGGACACAATGCAGTTTATTGAGTTGCCAGTACTCGATCCGATTGCGTCGATCATCACGTCCGTCATGAGCTTGGACTATGTCATCGAAGTCTGACATGTCCGGGCCGGCATCGATCCAGCCAAACCAGCCTGCTTGTTCCTCAGGGGTCAGGAGAGACAATCGTCGTCCGACAAGCATGGCGTACTCGTGCTTGAACTCGTCGTCGTCGAACCGTTCGCGATTGAGCATTGCCTCACGAGCAAGCGAGGGCGCCTTTTCTGCGAACTCATTAATGAGGTGAAGACGCAGCCGTCTGAAGATCAGATACGTGTATTGCTGTAGAACTGACAAGGCAGCGTCAAACGATAGAGCTCCGGTCTCTATCGCAATCTCGAAGCCCTGTCTGAGGCAGCCAACCAGAGAGCCGGCGAAGTCGTGGCGACGATTCTGCTCATGTTCTTCGATCGCAGGACGCCACAGATACGACAAATCGGAACCACTTTCCTGGTCAATACGGTCCTTGGCATCGACGGCCGCTTTCAGCCAATCGCACATTCGCTTGAGAATTCCCAAAGGTCTGTCGGGGACCAAAACTGGCACGAGTTTCTTCAGGCCCTCAAAGTACCAATACATGTCGCTTCGCCGTGGTTCGTCCTGTCCTTCGTCGAACGCTGGAGTGAACAGTGAATCGGCAAGGATCAATGCCGCATCGGTTTGCCTCCCTTCTGCCAAATGAACACAGAGGTCGGATGCATCTTTGAAGGGAAACCAGGGGGTGCGGGTCTGGGCTGCTTCTTTCACTCGCTCAACCAGTCTGGCCGAGAATTCAGCGGGCATCGCTATCCCGGCGGAAATCATGTTCTCAACTATTGACATGTTGTCCGTCTGAAGGCTGGCGAATACCGTTGCCACTTCGGATGGCGCGAGCGGCGCCATGCGTGCCAGGTACCTTGATTCTGGCCACACAGGATGCTCTCGTTCCAACTTCTGACCACGTCCCGTCGCAGGCGGGTTATGGAAGTACCCGGCGTTCTGAAGTGCCACAATCCATTCCGGATTATCAAGCGTATGAAAGAATTCGCGCCGGACGTCCATGTCTTGAATCAAAGTATCCACTTCGGCAAGTGCACTTGGGGCATTGCCGTGTTGCACCATGACACGGTGTAAGGCGTCCGTCTTGTCGAAGAATTGCATATCACTAAACATGAGAATCAGTCTCCAAGCCGTACTTCACAATCGGACGTTTAAGCCCCGCAAGGTCCTCCAGGAGATGACGTAATTGTGAGTGATTCCCACTTGGTGCGTTATACCATACTGGCTCAATATTCATGTTTCGATAGTGAGCCTCTTCTCTCACTTGATGATCGCGGCTTTCTGCCAACGCCAACTTTCCATCACTTGTTGGTTCCGGTCTTGGCAGGAAGATGAAACGCGGTGGACAGCTAGTAGGCTGCATGTTCCTCGCGGCCAGATCTTGCCGCACACGCTGACGATTCTTGCAGATACGGAATACTCGTTCCATGACTGGCTCACGAAGTCGGCACCCCAGGAAGATGAGCGGGTCATTTTCCAGTGCTGGCACGAGGAAGTCCATGAGTGGACTGGTGTCTTGGTATGCCGCCTCGAACTCGTCGCGAGCGAGCACAATCGTACCATCGATGGGTATGTCGCCCACGTTTATCAGTCCGTGAAGGTAGTGGATCGATCTGTTCCCCATCTTCCTCCGGTCAAGGCTCGGATACGCACACACTTCGGCGGCACATGGACGATGGGCCGTGCGCGCCTTTAGCGCAAGGAGCGGATCGAAGTTGACAGTTAGGTAGGATTCAAATGGAAGTGCCAACAAGGCGTCATAGGTTAACGAGGCGGGCCTGTCGGAGTTTCCAAATGTCTCACCCAAGAACGAGAAGTACTTGTCCCGTGCAGAATCCTTGGCATCCTGAGCAGCATCCAGATAGGCTTCTTCCGGATCGCCGACGCGTACGCAATGGTCGCTTCCGCAGTATTCGCAGAGCTTGTTGACCAAGTCAGACCACGAAGGATAGGAGTCAGCCGATATTCCAGATCCGATGAACGCGACGCACGTCTGGCGGAGGACAGTTTCCCTGAGTCTGGGAGGTATCTGCGGTGCAGGCACTGGCATGTTCGGAGCGTTGTCACGGACAAAATGATTGCCCCGGTGTGGAGACGGCACACCTACTGGCATCAAGCTTATCGAATAGCTCTGGCGCAGTCAACGACGTTTGGGTGCGGCTCAATCAGATATGGAGATCACTTGCCGCTAGGGAGGCGATGCTGCCTGCTACAGACGGAAAAGAAGCAAACGGGGTCAACCCTCTTGAAACGTGACAATACCGTCAAGTTTCGAGAGTTGATCTTGCGCTGCCTTCCCTTGCGGTGCCTTCTTCTTTTGCGGTTGCTTGGGCATGTCTGGCTCGATCAGCTTCATCCGCAGGATCTTTCCATCAGAATCGGTGCCAACTTCGAGGACTTGCTCCCCTGGTTGAGCAGGGTTGTCATTCAGACGCCAGGACGTGCTGTCGACTCGGATGTGTTTTCCGGATGACAAAGGCAGCCGTTTGAATGAATAATAGGCGTCCCAGAATCGCGCTGCATCTTCGTCGCTTCGTATGCGAATTTCCTCCAACTGCACGAAGGACAGGAAATCGGTAGTTGCCTTATAACCGAACGACGGATTGTTAATATTGCCCCCCGAGAAGGCGTGCACAGTGCTCCCGTCAAGTGCCAGGACTCCCCAGAACGGTGGTTCAAGACCGCCTGAATCATACGGTGACGGTGGATAGAGTGGGAGGATCACATAGGGCACGAACACGAAGGTCCATTCGGGAAACAACTCCTGGAGCGCCTGCGATTGAATCTGATAGATCGACAGCGTGTCCACAGCGTACTCAGCATTGCAGTCCGAGCGCGATTCCAGGGCCGCAATCCATTTTGTTAGCGACTTGTCTTCGGCCGTCTGAAGATTTGGGGGGACAAGCCGGTACCGTGAATTTCGTGTCCTGATGGCCCGAGATGCCCATTGGGCTCGAAAGCTCCGCGCCTTCTCACGGCCAGATGAATAGGACCGCTGCCAGGGTTCTGGCTCACCTGGAGAGGGTTTGTCGGTCGGTTTGACCAGCGCCGTCATCTCTTTCTCGGTGATGTACCTGAGAGACTTGTCCTCCGGTCGCTCGATCGCCTCGACGCTTCCGTAGAAGTTCGCAAGAATATATGCCACGATCATTGCGTGCAGGCCAGTTTCAGGCAATCGACCTCGCCGAGTTCGCATGAGCATGTTTACCACAAGAACTCTCCTTTCTGTTCTCACGGCATAGGCGTGAAAGCTGTTTCTAGCACGTCAGGATCGTCTTTCCTGGCAACGCGTCTGGGCTCGCCGTCGACAGGACGCACGACGGTGAAGCCACTCACCATGTTCTTTTCCCAATCCAATTGGCTCGTGTAGATTTGCCCTCCATAGGAGGGGTCGTAATACTCGGACCCGATCATGACAACAAAATGCACGTTAAACATGGCAGGCGGACTTGCGTTTCCCTGACCGTCCGCTGCATCCATCGGATCATTCAAGAATGCGTCTTCTCCGAGGACATACGGGTAATCGGTGTAACCTGATAAGCCGGTTCCTATGAAAGTCCACTCTTTCACCAGAAGCCACGCAGTGGGGTACAATAAAGTCACCCTGATCTCAGTCGCGCCAATTCCATGAGCTCCAAGCGTGTCAACAAGGAAATTGGTCCAGGCGCTGCATTGCCCATCGGCATGAACAAGGAGATGTGATGTGCGTACGGAAGGCACGGTTCCAATGTAATACGTCAACCGCGTGTTGTCCCGGCGGACGACATTTCGATCACTGAACTCACCCCAAATGGCTGCGATGGCGTCGGACTCGGTGCTCTGGCCGTCGGCAGCCTTTGTTCCTGTGTACGCAACCGTATGATACAGCGGATCAGGC
>CAYSCH010000334.1:0-8772 GCA_964429355.1 uncultured Planctomycetaceae bacterium
GGGGTTTTCGGAATCTGGACGTTGCGGCGCACCGGGTGAAACGAGCGGGGCTGTAAGGGTTCGGGGAACGTGAGCAGGGTTTCGGTACAGATTTGGAGAAGATCGCGTGCCAGCGCTTCGACTTGCGTCGGGGCGGCGCCCTGGCGTGCTTGTTCTTCCACGTCAAGAGCCATCTTGGCCATTCGTTCATAGCCATAAAGACCTGCCGTCCCATGGAGGGCGTGGACGGTCTGGATGAGAGAGTCGACGTCGCGGGATGTGAGTGCGGATTGGATCTTTTCGATCCGCTCGGGCAGCCCATCGATGAATCCCTTAAGCAGCTTCTGTCTCGCGCTGGGGGTGAAGTACTTGCTGTCAATAAGGCCTCCGGTTGGCCGGCCGGAGGAGGCCGTTGCGGTCGCAGCGGGGGATGAATCCGGAAGATACGGTATCTGCAAGTAGCGAGAAACGGCGGCAGCAAGCTCGTCGGACTTGATGGGTTTGGGGAGGTAATCGTTACAGCCGGCATCGAGGCACTTCTGCCGGTCTCCGGTCATCGCGTGGGCGGTGAGGGCCACGATCTGGCCGGGAAAGCCCGCGTCGCGCAGGCTCCGGGTTGCCTGGTATCCATCGCAAACGGGCATCTGCATGTCCATGAGAATCAGATCGTAGGGTCTTCCGGACTGCTGTGCCGCGATGGCCCTATCGATTGCTTCCCGGCCGTTTGCGGCGGTCTCAACGGTGAGGCCCATCTGCCCGAGTACTGCGGCGATGAGGGACCGCACATCGAGCGCGTCCTCGGCGAGCAGGACGGTTCCTGAAAGGTTCGCAGGGCGAGAGGGTTTGAACGCGTCTGCCCGGTGCTGGAGCACGGGGGCGGCGCTGATCCAGGCCACATTTTCAAGGGGACCGGGGTCAACCGTCACGCAGAAGGAACTCCCATGCCCGACCCGACTGTTGACCTCGATACATCCCCCCAGCATTCGGGCCAGACGCTGGGATATTGCCAATCCGAGGCCGGTTCCACCAAAGCGGCGAGTTGTCGACATGTCGCCCTGGGTGAAGGGCTGGAAAAGTTGCTCCATTTCCTGCGGACTGATACCCACGCCGGTATCGGTAACCGTGATCAACAACATGCGGCCGGAACCGTTGGAGGCGTCGCAGCGAACGGAGACCCGGATACTGCCTTTATCCGTGAACTTGACCGCATTGCCCACGAGGTTGATGAGGATCTGACGGAGTCGCGAAGGGTCGGTACGAACGGTACCCGGCAGGGGATAGTCGTAGTGGACTTCAAGGGCGAGGCCCTTGGCCTCGGCGCGGTCGGCCATGGTGGCTCGAACGTCGTCGATCAGGTCCCATATAGCACACGGGATCAACTCGAGATCGAACTTCGAGGCTTCGATTTTCGAGAGGTCGAGGACGTCGTTGATCACGGCCAGGAGGCTCTCAGCGTTCCGCCGAATTGTGGCCAGGTGTTCCCGCCGCTCGTGGGGAGCGAGTGGGACGGACATAAGCAGATCGGCGAAGCCGAGGATAGCCGTCATGGGCGTACGGATTTCGTGGCTCATGTTGGCAAGAAACATGCTTTTGGCCTGACTGGCCGCTTCCGCGGCGACTTTTGCCCTGGCAAGTTCTTCCTCAACCCTCTTGCGGGCGGTCACGTCGATGATGACGCCGTCGAGGCAAACGGGACTGCCTTGCTGGTCGTAGAGGGCGCGGCCTCTCTCGAAGACCCACCGCAATCCACCGTCCGCGTGCCTGATACGGTATTCGAGGTCGAAGGGGCGCCGGCCCGCGATTCCTTCCTTGACCTCGCGGGCGACATACTCCCGGTCTTCTTCAAGAATCAGTTCGCCGTAGGCGAATCTCGTGGATCCGGTGAATCGGCTGAGCGGGTAGCCCGTCACTTGAACGATGGCCTCGCTCATGTGATGCATGTGCCAGGGAGGTTCGAGGTCGCAACGATAGACGGCCCCAGGAATGTTCTGAATGAGAGTGCGAAACTCCTCTTCGCTCTTTCGAAGGGCCTGTTCGGCCTGACGGCGCTGGACAATATCGTCCCACCGGCGGAGTATGCTTTCGCAGGTGCGTGGGAGGGCGGTGAACGCCGCCTGAGACTTGACGAGGTAATCCAGCGCTCCGCCCTTCATGGCCTCGACTGCGGCCGTCTCGTCTCCACAGCTTGTCATGATGACGACAGGTGAGACCTGTTCGGTTTTGGGGGCGAGCAATTCGGTACCGCGTCCGTCGGGCAACACAAGATCCGCCAGGACCAGGTTGAACGCTTCTCGCGCCAAGGCCTCTCTCGCTTCGGCAACGGAACCGGCAAGCGTCAGATGCCACGTCGGTCCAGCCTTGTTGAAGGCACGGCGAATCAGGCCGATGTGGCCGTCGTTGTCTTCCACCACGAGAATTTGAAGCTCGTTCTCACCCATTGAAGAGCCATTCCTTTTCCCGCATGGTAGTCCATTTGGCCTTCGAATAGAATCCCGGCAGCAGCAACCTGTGCGCACGGAAGCATGCCGACCTGATCAGGAACCGATTCGAGCTCCTGATGGATCGGCGACCTCGGAATACCATGGATAGCGATTCCAGGCCAACCAATAGAACCCAAGCTGCTGCATCAAATCCGAGAATTTTTCAAACCCCACGGGTTTGACGAGGTAACTGTTCGCGTGGTATTCGTAGGCTTGGGCGACATCCTTTTCCGCCTCCGACGAGGTCAGGATGACGACGGGAATCGTGTTCAAGGTGTCGGAAATCTTGATGGTGCGGAGGACTTCCAGCCCGTCGATCTTGGGAAGCCGGAGGTCGAGCAGGACGATTTGTGGCCGTGGCGCTGCAGCGGGGTGGCTGTACTTTCCTCGCAGGAAGAGGTAATCCAGAGCCTCCTCGCCATCGACCACGTGGTGGATGACGTTGACAACTCGGTTCCTTTGCAGACTGCGGGCCACCAATTGGGCATGGTCCGAGTTGTCTTCGACGTGCAGAATCGTCAGTGGTTGACCATCCATATTTCTCTCGTGCTCAGCGTGATGATCGTTTGCGGCACTGCGTGCCCCCCAGTTACCGTCGACGGTATGAAGATGGCCGTAGTGTACCAATAATCGTGCTGAAGTCCAATCGGCGGTTCGGAGCTTCGCGACGAAGACGACGACACCCGTGGCAATTGCCAAGATTGGCAACGGACGGTTACCACCAACGCGAGGCGTTGCCTATCGCCTTTTCCCCAGAGCCTTTGCGGGCGCTCGCGATCCCCGCCACAGGGGTAGTTATCCGTTTGGCGGAGGGTGGTTCCGCCGCCGGAGTGATCGTGGACTCGTGGTGTTGGCTCGTATCTCCTGCCTGAACACTTGGAGACAAGAGGCTGCTGATTCTCGACAAGACAAGAAATTTGGAGGAGATTTGCCAGGAATGAAGATAGTCCACCATCCGAGATTGATCTCTGGCAGGCGCACCGGCGATTTCCTGACGGACCTATACCTCGCGGAGGCGGTTCTCTGCCGCGGTGCGACACTCGTATCGCTTGGCCGTAAGAAATGCCGCAAGACGAGGGGCGTCGTCGGTGCCGAGGCGGACGGTGCGTTTGGCCGTCTTCACACGGACACAATCGAGTCCCCAGACGTTGTAGATTGTTCCCTTGCCCGGCACCCAATGCACGCCCCATCCGTCCCAGAAGCTGGATCGATCCGGTTGGACCGACTCGATGTCGCGGTAGGCGATGCGAGTCCGCCAGACGAAAGGCGGCCCGAAGTAGACGCCCAACTGGTCGCCGTCGTCGCGGATGGTCAGGCGGGAGAAACCTGCCGTGAGGGCAATCACCAGAAACACAGCCGCGCCGAATGCCGCGACGGCCATGGGCTCGTCACCTGCCTCCCAGACGACGGGCACCATGATCAGAGCAAACAAGTAACCGAGGAAATGCCAGGGACCCGTCTGGGTGTGTTCGTAGTCCATCGCCGACTCTCCTGTCAAACCGTTGCCGCCTATTGTGCACGAGGCGTTTGTTCGGCGGAGCGAACAGCGACTATGGCGGCAATCGGCCTGAGGGGTTATTCGGGCGCCGGGGTGGAATCTTGGAGTTTGGCCGCCGATTTCTTGTCCAGCAAGCGATAGCGAAGGTTTTTCAGTTCGCCGCTCGTGTTCCAAGTGCAGACTCCGAAGGGCTGGGCTGGTTCCATCTCCCAGCGGAGCGAGAGCTGACGAGATTTGAGGGGCAGGTCGACAATGTGTTCGTCGTCGAGCCAGGCATCGATTCTGCCGGTGCGAACAGCGAGCCGGATCCGATACCATTGTTTTTCCTTGTACTCCTGGAACGAGCAGGTATCGTTGTCGATTGCCGATTCCCCGTCGATGCAGGAAAGCCCCGTTACCTGTCCTCCCCAACCGCCGCAGACGAGGGTGAGGGCCTTGTCGCCCACTGGAAAAGTCAGGCCGCAGAAGAAATCGCTGCCCGAGACTCTTTGCGCTTCGAGCGAGACTTCGTAGCCGACGGTCGGAAAGTCGCCCGACCATTTGACGCCGGTTGCGGGGAATCCCTGTTCGAGGCTGATCGCCTTTCCGGATACGTGGACCTTTCCGTGGTCGGCAAAATCGAACTCGTCGAGCACCTTCCACTTGGCCAGCGACTCGGGAGCGAGCAGGTTGATCCAGCCGTCGTTGTCGGGCTTGCGGGGCTCCGACTTCGTTGCCTGCTTCTCCTCCGGCTGCTTGGCCGGCGGTTTCGGCTCGGCCGCCGAAAGCGAGGCAGCCAGCAGCACGACACAGCTTCCGAGGAGGAGCAGGATCCGGACGATTCGACTTGCGGGACGGCAGGGCTGTTTCATGGCATGATCTCCTTCTCGCAGCACTTGGGATGCGGCGTCTCAATCCCAGCGATCTCTCGCCGGGATTTCCTCGACTTCCTCCGGCTTGAGGGATCGGATCTCGAGCTTCCGGTATTCTCCCGCGGTGCACCAGGTGCAGATTCCGAAGGGCCGGGAGAGATCGACTTCGTCGCGGATGGTGAACTTGTGGCCTTTGGTCGCCAGATCGACCACCTTTTCATCGTCGATCCAAGCCTCGATGCGCTGCCTGGTCACGCGAATCCTGATTCGATACCACTGATTGTCCTTGAAGGACATGAATTTCGTGGTGACGTTGTCGGAGGCGTCGTACCAGTTGACGCAGGAAAGGCCGACAACGCTGCCAGCCCAGCCGCCCACGACCAGACTGACGGAGGCTTCGTCGTGGGGGAACGTGGTCGTGGCGAAGAAGTCGATGCCCATGGTGCGCCGGGCTTCCATGCGGAACTCATAGTTGATTTTAGGCAGTTGGCCAGTCCAAGTGATACCTGTTGCGGGATCACCCATGGCCAGAGAGATGACTCCCTTTTCGACCTTCACCTCCCCCTCGCCGCCAAACTGGGGCACCTTCCAGCCGTCGAGGGTCTTGCCGTCGAACATGCTCTGCCAGGCGAAGGGATCTTTTGGAGCCTTCTTGTCCGTTGGTCCGGCTTCTTCGGCGACGGTTTTCTCGGTGCTGCCGACTTCCGTGGCGGGTTTTGGGTCGGCCGGTTTGGCTACGGGGGCCACCTGCTCTTTGGGCGCATCGGCGGCATTGACTCCGTTGACCGACCACGGGGCAACCCAAGCAACGACAACGAGGAGGACCATCGAACTGCCAATTCGGCGGGCGAGCCGGCGACTGGATACCAGCGATATCGGACATCTCATGGGACATCTCCGCAATTCAGGTCTGGTCTGGTTTGAGCCGATCCCAAATTCATCATGTACGGCCCCGATTCAACAGTCAACTTTCCCACATGCACCTCCCCATGTCCAGCGGCACGCCGGCGAGAGAGTCTTGATTCCGGGCGATCCCGATCCACCATTTGCCGTGATCGGGGCAATGGTCCGTCAAGACACAAGTCGAGTGTCGGGTAGCACTTGTTTATGGTGGAGCCTTGCGGATATGCTGTGGCAGCCCGGAACAAACAGGCAAGGTCCTCGATGGCTTGTTGGACCACGTACCAACCCAGCTCGAAGAAGTGTGAGATGACAGAATGACGCGGCATATCTTTTGTGTTTGGGGCACGATCAGTCTTCTGGCTGCCCTCGTGGCTCAAGGCTCTGCCGATGAACCCCAGGTGTCGGTGGTTGTGGGCCAAGGGCCGGTTGCCGAAAACTGGCCCAGATTTCGCGGGCCGAACGGCACGGGCGTGAGTTCGTCCGTCGGACTGCCGGATAAGGTGGAGCTGGATACCAACTTGCTCTGGAGAGTTGATTCCGGTACGGGGAGTTCGTCGCCGATCGTGGCCGATGGTCATGTGTATTTAACGTCCTGCGAGGGCGAGGCGAGGTTTGTTGAGTGCCTGGCGGCCGAGACGGGCACGTTGCTCTGGAAACAGGCCGTTCAAAAGGTGCGTGAGGAAACGGCGAGCAACCCGAACAATCCGGCCACCTGCACGCCGGTGACGGACGGAGAGGATGTGGTGGCCTTCTTCCCGGACTCGGGGTTGTTCTGCTATTCAGAAGATGGAGCAGAACGCTGGCGGGCCGAGGTGGGACCATTCCACAGCATGCACGGGATCGCCGGCTCGCCGATCCTGGTCGACGGGCTGGTCGTGCTGTCGCTCGATCAGCTGCGGGGTTCCCAACTTTCCGCCTACAAGCTTGCGTCCGGCGAAGAGGCCTGGAGCGTACCGCGAATCGACGGGCTGACGGGCGCGTATTCGACACCCGCGGTGGTACCGGCCGAGGATGGGTCGGCGTGGATTGTGGCCAGTGGACCACAGGAGTTGTGCGGATATCGGGCAGAAACCGGGGAGAAGGTTTGGTCGGTACCCGGACTGACGAATGCCCCGATTTCCCTGCCGGTTGTTTCGGGAGGGCGGGTCTTCACGTGCGAACCGGTGGGGACGTCCGCCCCGTTCAGCATGCTTGCGCCCATGGACACGGACAAGGACGGCAAGTACTCGCTGGAGGAAGGCAAGGCAAGCCTGCCCATGTACCGGCTATTGGAGCGCATCGACAGCGACGAAGGAAACGGCGACGGCGTGGTCGAGGCGTCGGAATGGGACGCCGCTTTCGGCGGATTTCTCAACAAAGGCGGGCTCGTGGCGGTGGACCTGGCAGTCGGTGCTGAGAGGAAGTCTCCCGAAGTCCGCTGGACCTACGGGAAGTCCGTTCCGTACATAGCGTCGCCGCTGGTTCTCGACCGGGTCCTCTACATTGTCCAGGACGGCGGGATTGTCACCACGATCGATGCCCAGACCGGCAAGGTCTACCGGCGTGGCCGGCTCTCGCAAGGAGGCAAGCAGTTTTACGCCTCACCAGTTGCAGCCGACGGAAAGGTGTTTCTCCTGGACACGGAGGGACGGCTGACGGTGCTGAAGGCGGCTGAAGAATGGGAAGAATTCTCATCGATCGCACTCGACGAGCCGTGTTTTGCCACGCCGGCAATCTATGCGGGCCGGCTGTATGTGCGGACAACGAAGGGGCTCTATTGCTTCGGTGCGGCGAAGCGATAGGGTGTGGACACGGATCGAGCTCACCGCAGTCGAAAACTAGGGTTTGCTTTGCGTCGAACCGGAGGCGATCCGTGTTTGTGGCGAATTCCGGTCTCTGGAGCGGAGGATTCTACTCGGGCAACGGTTTGCCCTTGGTTTCAGGGGCGAACCAGATGACGATCATGCCGACGATGTAGACCAGGGTGAGGGTGGCGCATGCCTTGGGGTAGCTGTCCTCAAACCAGTACTTCATCATCTGGCCGGTCGACAAAGCGCCGACGGCAGCCAGGATCCGCCCGGAGTTGAAACTCACACCTTGACCGGTTGCACGCACCCGCGTGGGAAAGAGTTCCGGCAGATACAAGGGGCACCAGCCGTAGAACGACGCAGTCACCAAGCCCACAACTCCAATAAGCACCAAGAAACCCAAGTTGTATTCGTCAAACTGGCGGAACAGATACTGGCAGGAGATGAGTGACAACAGGCAGAGGAGGAAGTAGGCTGGGCGGCGTCCCAACCAGTTACCAAGAAAGGCGCCGACAAAACAGCCCACAATGGCACCAATGGAAATAAGCGTCTGAACCCATCCTTTGGCTTTTGGATTTTTGAACTCAATTTTACCGATGTTCCAGACCAGTTCACCCGTCTCCACATTCAGTTCGGCACGCTGGTCTTCCTTCTTTGGCTTCAACCTGACGGTGGCAAGGTCGATAGTCTTGGCGTCCAGAACATCCTTATAGACCACGGAAGCTCCACCCACAGTCCCCTGGTTGGTAACCTTGACGCGATACTCGAGAAGCTCCCCGGCGGCAACGGGCTGTCTTTCTTTGATGAAGTGGAGTTTGGCGACCTTGTACTTCGGCTTGCCTTCACCCTGAGCTGTGGTTGAGCCGGGGCCATCTTCCGAAACGGTTGCCTGGTCTTTCATTTCGACCATTTTGGCCGTGACGGGGCCCACTGCGTCGCTGCGAACATTCGCACTGATGTTGAGGAAGCGATCGCCACCCGCCATCTCATCCGCCCAGAGAGTGAGGAATCCGGAGATGGCCCCCCAGGTTCCAATGAGCGCTACCGATGCGAAGACGATCCCGAACAGTGTCTGCTTGATCAAGGCCGGTCCAAAGATCTCGCGAAGCGGCTTCGACGAGCCTGTTTTGACAGATTCCTTCCAGCGTTGCGACTCGGGAATCAGGGCAAGAATAAAGAAGCAGAGGACGCCCGGTGCGGCACCGGCCAGCATCATCCAGCGCCAGTTGCTTTCGTCAATCGCGAACTGGACTGCAACCAGGGAGATGGCCAGA
>CAYSCH010000334.1:8782-10404 GCA_964429355.1 uncultured Planctomycetaceae bacterium
CGACATTGGCTGCTGCCCCGATGACGCCGGCCAGAACCGGCCGATACTTCTCCGGCCAGCACTCCATGATCAGCGCCACACCCAGGGCCCATTCTCCCCCCATGCCGACCGCGGCACAGAAGCGGAAAATGATCAAATGCACTGGTGACCCGGCGAAGAAGCAAAGTCCAGTGAACCCTGCATAGACGGCAATGCTCAGGGCCATGGTTCGAACGCGGCCGAGGCGGTCACCGAGCCAACCGAAGACCAGTCCACCGAGAGCGGCACCGAGGAGGAAGGCGGCGACCATATAGCTGTACCACTCGCTGATGACCGACTCCGCCGGCGAGTTGAGCAGATCGATCAGGGCCGGACGAGCCGCAATGGGAAACAGGCCCATTTCAAGGCCGTCAAACATCCAGCCCAAAAATGCCGCGAACAGCACATACCATTGGGCTCTCGTCAGCTTATTGTCCGACACGGCTAGTCCTTTCCTGATCTCAGCAGAGCAGGTCGTCTCCCCGGGGCTCGGAGGCCGAGTCCCGTCGGCAGTCAACGAACTGGCACACTATAACCCAACCGAATGGTCGCTGCAAGCATCATGCGGACCGGCGTCGACGAGCGGCTGAGGCCCGAGAGTCTCCCGGGAGTGACCAACTTGACGGCGGGTGGGGCGAGTTCGATAATCGCGCTCAAGCAGTTGGGGAGGGCATCTTTCCGCTGAGTGCCAACTCCACCCTCGATGGCACTGCGGCACTTGATTTGTGACAGGGTGCCAACCCCACAGTTAATGCTCACCCACCTGATTGAGGAGAGAAGCATGAGCCTCATCATCGGTCGTCGTACATTCCTATCAACCCTGCTGGTCTCAGTGTTTCTGTTGAGTGTTGTCAGTGCGTCTTCTGGCGCAGACAGCAAGAAGGCCGGCAAGATCCTGATGCCGATCGGCGACGCCACCGAGACGATGGACACTCTTTATCCCTTCTTCCGGCTTGCCGAGGAAGGCTTCGAAGTAGTAGTCGCCGGCCCGGAAGCGAGGCTCTACAACATGGTTCTCCACGAGGTGCCGCCCAACGGCGACGTGGCTTGGGACATCACCCAGGAGACCAAGGGCTACCACATCAAGGCCGAGATCGCTTTCAAGGACGTCAAGCCCGAGGAGTATGTGGGGCTGTTCCTGTCTGGAGGGCGAGCGCCAGAGTATTTGCGTTACGACAAGGACCTGATCCGGGTCATCCAGCACTTCGTCCAAGAAGACAAGCCGATCGCCGTGGTTTGTCACGGAATCGAACTGATCGCAGCCGCCGGGGGACTTGAAGGGGGGCGCAAGGCGACTACCGTGGCCAAGTGCGCCCTGGATATCACGCAGATCGGCGGTGTCTATGTCAACGAGCCGTGCGTCGTCGACGGAAATCTGGTCAGCGCGGGCACCTGGCACGACTACGGCACAAAATTCTTCAAGGTATTCATCGAAAAGTTGAAGGCCAAGGATTGAGCCACCGATTCAGGTCGGCAACGCTCCGTTATGGCCGGAAGCCACGCAGTTGAAGCAGGCCGGGGGTGTCGAATCGAATCGGGGCTGCCCTTGGCCCGGATGATATCGATGCCGATGGGGTAGGCCTGGACCAGGCAGGGCCCAAGCC
>CAYSCH010000335.1:0-8531 GCA_964429355.1 uncultured Planctomycetaceae bacterium
CAAGGCTGCAAGGAGGAGGAGAGTCTGCATGGTTCACCCCGAAGCGATCATGTGGAGGACAGCGAAAAGGTGGATATCGGGAGTTCCCTTGCCTTCCTGGAGGTAGAAGAACCCGTCCTGGCCATAGTCTTTTCCCCAGGAGTTGCGGCCGCCGATGGCGAATTTGCCGCGGCCGAGATCCTGGGCGTGGAGGCAATAGGCAACTTCGTGGCCCCACCAGGTGAACCCGGCAGCGCCGGCCAGGTTCTGGAGGGCCATGGTCATGGCGGCATCGAAGGCCTTGCCTTGCGGGAGGAGCCCGTCGAGCCATTCGACAACGCGGTACTTGAGCCGCTCGGTTTCCCAGGCGGGGTTCCAGCGGCGCGGATTGCGGGAATAGGGTGCGTCCATCATCGAGGCGGGGCAGGCGCCGTAGCGGACGAACTGCTGGAGATCGTCTTCGGGGTAGGCCCCGTCGTTGCGCCAGTCGGTGACCGGTCCGGCGACGGACTCGGGCGAGAGCATGATGTGGGGCTGGTTCTGGATCAGGCGGTGGCACATGACGGCCATGGTCGGCCCGTAGGCATGGCAGTAGTTCAGTCCGTCCTGGTCCATGCAGGGGATCTTGGCGCAGATGTCCCGGGTCCAGGTCTTCTCGCGGTCTTTCCGGCGGATACGGTCGGGCCACTCGGAGCGCGGGATCAGATCGCGCTGGTCCATGGCGGCGGCGACGACGCATTGGCCGAAGGGTGTTTTGCGGGGCATGGCGGCCAGGTATCGCGGTCCGAAGAAATCGATTACCTTGCCGTCGCCGATATGGTCGCGGTAGTTGGAATCGTTGATGAGCAGGTAGGGCATCATTGGCCTCCGTACTGTTTGAGTTTGGCCAGCAGCTCCGCAGCGCTGGCGGGGCAGGGTCCTTCGTAGGTGGAGTTTCCGTTGTCGATGATGAGCCAGGGGGGTGTCTTGCCCCGGGCACGGGCGATGACAGTCTGCCACTGGCTGGGCATGCTGCCGCCGTCGTCGGCGGACAGGTCGAGGAATCGCCAGGCGGGCTGGCCATCCTGCACGACGCAGTGGGCATCGAGGTACGCACGCAACTGCGGATCGGTAAGAAGATCGGCCTGGGCGGGAGCGACAGACGCCTGATCGCCGGCCTCATAGCTCAAGAGGACACTGAGGGGCCCGGGGGCAGGAATGGGCCCGGGCGGGTCGGGGTTTTGTTTGCCGTCGACGACAACGGTGTGTTCGACGAGCTGGTTCTGGCGGTAATTCCAGTCAACGATCAGGCGGTATTCACCCGGGTCGGCCGGGATGAAGGTGACGTGGGGGCGCATGGTGGCGCCGCCCGAGCCGAAGACGATGGTGCCCTCGACATCGAGGGGCGTTATGGGGTGGCCAGCGGCGAGCAGGTAGGCGAACATGCGATCGTCGCCGAGGAGCCAATCGAGCTGGCCGACGAGGGGCTCGGCGAGATTCAGAGGCGGTGTGCCGGTCAGGTAAAGCGTGACCTGGTCGCCGCACTGGGCGCGGGTGGGCCCGGTGATACCGATCGCGTCGGCCGAAGCCGCTTCTGCGGGTCCGAATCCGCGGACCGCGAGGTTGCCGTTCTGGCCGAATGTCAAGGCGGAAGAGGCTGCGATCGCAAACATGGCTGCAAGGATCAATCGTGTTTTCATGGTTTGGGTTTCAATCGGGTAATGTCTGGCAGGAAGCAGAGTGCCAAGTTTCCAGTCCACAGGGAATCGGATGGTGGGAGCTTTTGAAAGCCGTCCTCGCGGCGCGACCCCAGTCGCCCGGGGTCGGAGGCCGGCGAGAGACGAAGTACTCCTGTCCCAACGTCACAGGGCGCTGAAGATTTCGATGAGCTGGAGGATCAGGGGCATCAGTTTTTCGAGGAAGGAGATCAGCGATTTGAAAAGTTCCTCCCAGTTCCGCTGGCCGTCGGCGACGGCGGTTCTGAACAGTTCAGGGTTCTCGGCCACCATGGCGGCGGCGACCTGTTCGGCGGCGGTCTGCGAGTCGTCGACGACAAGTGTCCCGGCGTCGTGCAACTGGCGGGCAATGCGGAGGGCATTGCCGAAGGTGAAGCCGAGCCGGCGTCGTTCGAAGACTGCGAGACGGGTTTCGAGGGTGGTGGTCACGGGGATTGGTCCTTTCGAGAAGGGATTGGAGGTGCGGCCGCGACATTGCTGGCCGCGTTGGTTCCGGGGGTCGTGCTGGATCAAGTCGCAAGCTGTCGGGGCGGACAAAAAAAGAGCCCGTCACCGAGGAAGTTCCGGTGACGGGCTCTTCGGATACCGGGGATTTGGGGCCCGGCTCTTGTGGATACCCAGCATGCTGATCAACTTGTGTTCAGGTATACCGGCAATTTAGCGGGGTGGCCGAAAATTTTCCAATTGTCATTGGGACACCCCCCTGAAGAGCTTTGCGGGGCATGAACAGCAGGGTTTTCCGGGCCTGATTGGGGACGTGACCGCGTCAGGATCTCTTCAGGAAGTGGCCAAAAAGGAAGTGAGAAAGCATGAACTTATGTATATAATGCAGGTTCGTAGATAGGGTATCTGCAGAGCCGAGTTTCGGTATCCCAAGGGCCCCTGGCCGGCGTTGGTGCCGGTGACGGGCTCTTTCTGATCCTGGACCGCGGGTATCCCAAGGCCTGTCTCCGGCCCTCGCCCTTACGCGGGAGATTCCCTGCGAGGAGAGGAAGCGATGCGCGAGATAGGGGAGCAACAGATCGGTTGGATCGGGAAACTGCTCGGCGAGGGATATGGCCAACGCCGGGTGGCGCGGTTGACGGGCGTGTCGCTGAGCACGGTCAACCGGATTGCCAACGGCCGGAGGCTGGGTTGCCTGGCGATTGGCGATGATGAAGAGGAGGAGGGGGATACGGGCGAATTCACGGAGCGATTTGGGCCGATCCGGAGGTGCCGGGAGTGCGGACATCGTGTGGAGATGCCGTGTCTTGTTTGCCAGGCGAGGGTCGTCCGCGAGATGACGCTGCGGTCGAGGAGGCTGATAACGACGGAAGGTACGCGCGGGGGGTGACGCCGCGCTTTTGGGATTCTCGAAATTCGAGCTTGCCTTCGAGTGTCCAGAAGGAACCCGTGTGGGCGGAACGGGGATTGCTCTCCTGCCAGGTTGGCAATTGGCTGAAGGACCAAGGAACCTGGGTCACGGGGGGACGTCAGTTTCCGGAAGATCAGGAAACGGTTTCGGGACTACGACGGAAGCGTGCCAAGGGCGGGGACTGTCGGAATCGCCGCAGGTTTTGAAAACCGGCTCCAGATTTCGTGCAGCTTGGGCAGAACCCTGCTGTGTCTGTCGCGGTCACTCTCGGTATGGCCTGGTTCGGGTTGTCAACTTGCCCGGTCGGGGAATAATACGTCCTTGTCGACCAGATAGAATTCCGCAGGCCGTCAGCGCTTCGGGGAGGGCGTGCGCGGAACAGGGAAACCTCGGTGCCGAAGAGATCCGAGTGATCATGCCAATATCGATATCTGCCCTGACCGACAAGGTCGGCGAGGTACTTCGTCAACAGACGGGCAACCCGCAGCCTGCTGCCCTGGAAGAAATCCAGCGGCTGGTTCACGACATCGAGGTCTATCAAGCTGAACTGGAAAACGAGAACCAGGAGCTGAAGAAGTCGCAGAAGCACCTCAAAGCTTATCGGGATCGCTATGTCGACCTGTACGACTTCGCGCCGGTGGGTTATGTGACCCTGGACCACGAAGGCTATGTGCAGGAGATCAATCTGGCCGGGGCCAAGCTGCTCGGTGCCGAGCGTGACGCGCTGATCGGCTATGCTTTCGACGAGTATGTGGTGAAGGAGGATCGGGAGGCTTTGCTGAATCACGTGCGGCAGTGCGCGGCGGAACGCCACGAGGTTACTTCCCAGTTGCGTCTGGTGTCGAAGGGCGGCCAATCGATCACGGCGCACTTCCACAGCATACCCATCGAAGGGCCGGCGGATGAGACGCTCTGCAAGACGGCGGTCACGGACATCACGGATCTGCGGCGGGCGGAAGAGGCTCTCAAGGAGGAACGGGAGGCGCTGCGAGATTCGGAGAACGAGCTGCGGCTGATCATGGATTCTGTGCCCACGCTGATCGCCCTGGTGGATCTGGAATGCCGATATCGTCGGGTCAACGAGACTTACGAGCGATGGCTCAGCTTGCCCAGGGACGAAATCGAGGGGCGGCACATGCGGGAAGTTCTGGGCGAGCCGATCTGGCAGGCCATCCGGCCCCACGCCGAGCAGGCCATGGCCGGCGCGATCGTGACCTTTGAGGAAGAGCTGCCTCTGCAGCACGAACCGCGCTGGCTCCATGCCACGTATACCCCCGAGCGTGACGAGGCGGGAAACGTGTGCGGATTCGTCGTCCATACGGCGGATATCGGAGATCGCAAGCGACTGGAGGAAAGGCTCCAACAGGCCAAGGCGGATGCTGAAAGAGCCAACCAGGCGAAAAGCCGATTACTGGCCTACGTCAGCCACGACCTGCGCACTCCGGCCAACGCCATCCTGGGCCTTGTCGACCTGGCCCTGGCAAGAACAACGGACGCGACCGGGAGGGACTTTCTGCAAACCGCCAAGGACTCGGCCGATGTGCTGCTGACATTGTTGAACGACCTGGTCGACAGTGGGAGAATCGAAGCCGGAAATCTGGAACTGGAGGCGGTTCCCTTCAGTCTGCACCGGGTTCTCGACCGGGCCGCGCGAGTGCTCTCGGTACGGGCGAGCCAGAAGGGGGTGGTGTTTTCCTGCGATGTTGCGGCCGACGTGCCCGATTGGCTGGTTGGCGACCAGATCCGTCTGCGGCAGATCCTGCTGAATCTGGTGGAGAACGGGATCAAGTTCACAAAGGATGGCACCGTCACGCTCGGCGTCCGTGTCCACTCGCTGGACGCGGACGAAGCCGGCCTGGCGTTTGCCGTCGGCACGATGGGGCCGGGCATCCGCCCAACCGATCTGGCGGGCGCCTTCCAGGAGTTCAGGACCGCCGACCCTTCCACGGTCCGCCGCTTCAAGGGGAACGGCCTGGGCCTGGCGGTTGCCGCCAGCCTCGTGTCTGCCATGAACGGCCGCATATGGGTTGATAGCCCCATACCGCATGGCGCTGCATTTCACTTCACCATTCGACTGCCCCGGGCCAAGGAACTCCCCATCCAGTCGGAGTCGAGTCGCGAGGCTTCCGCTGGCCGCACTTCGACGCTGCGGATTCTGCTGGTCGAAGACAATCCGGCCCACCAGAAGTTCGTGGCCTATGTTCTGAGGGATCGAGGGCATACGGTCGAAATCGCCGGCAATGGGCTGCAAGCCCTGCGGTTGGCAGAAGAGAATCGCTACGACGCGATCCTGATGGACGTGGAAATGCCCGGTATGGACGGCCTGGAAGTCACTGCGGCGATTCGGGCCCGGGAGCAGCAGGAAACACATGTTCCGATCATTGCCATAACCGCCCACGCCATGAAGGGCGACCGCCAGCGATGCTGCGACGCCGGCATGGACGGCTACCTTTCCAAGCCGATCGATGTCCGTCAGATGACGGCGCTCGTGGAGGAGCTGGCAGGCGTCTCCAGCGCGCCGGCTGAGGCCGGTGCGGCCACGTCAGTTCCTCGGTCCGAAAAGACGTCCGTTGCCGACCTGGACGTCTTCGACGAGGCGGCGGCGATAAGGCTCTGCTTCGGCCGCCAAGAGATGTTTCAGACCATGGTGCGCAGCTTCTTCGACGATGTCGATAAGTTGTTGCCCGAAATGCGTGCGGCACTCGCTCGCGGGGACTTGACGAGACTTGGCGAACTGGGCCACCGGCTGAAGGGAACCGTGGCTTACCTGGGGGCCAGACGGGCTACGGCAGCGGCCCTCCGCGTGGAGCAACTCGGTCGTCAGGGTGGACGAGCGTCCGACGCGGAAGAGGTCGTGGACCTCCTGTATTCCGAGTGCGATGCTCTCGCGTCGCAGCTCCCCCGACTCTGAGTGGCACCCGATTCGCTCGACTTCCCGAGGGGCCCCCGAGGTGGAAGGGCCGCGGCAGGCGGAAGATATGCCGGTTGACCGGGTTCTCCCGGTGAACGGGGAAACTTCGAGTGTTGCGATTCTGATGGACCGATTCAACATGAGGGCGGCCTCCGCCAGAATGGGTAGAGCTGCCCGTCTGTGAAGTCTTCCGTGTTGATCCTTACCGGGTGGGGGTGCGAGCGGATGCTACGCGTTCGTGGTTTCCAGTACGGGTCGGCGCTCCTCTTGGTTTCGCTCGTTGCCGGCTGCGCTGTCTCGCCGAGCCGCAAGAGTCAAGCTTCCCTTGGAGACGGGGCAAACCTCGCTTCCGTTCAAACGGCGGCGCAAGACAGGCGAACTGGATCGCCCGAGATGGCGACGGTTTCCCAAGCGGCCTACCAGGTGACCGGTGTAGCGGATGAGCCGCGGCCGGGCAGCCACGGCGTGGCGCCTTTACCCGACACAGGGGACGTCTCGGACAGGCTGCCAGGCTCCGATGATCCGTTTGCCGGACAGCCGGAGCTATTGCTGGACGTGCTCGTGGATGAGGTTCAGGCGAGGAACCCGTCGCTTCAGGCGGCCTCGGCGGCATGGCGAGCGGCGGCCGAACGTTACCCGCAGGTTGTGTCCCTCGCCGATCCCATGTTCGCAGCCATGATCAGCCCCAGCGGCGTGGGCATGGATGACGGCGGGGGCTGGATGGTCGAGGCGGCGCAGGAGATCCCCTGGTGCGGCAAACGGGCACTGCGCGGCAGTGTCGCCGCTGCGGAAGCGGATGTGATGCGAGGGGATATCGGCAACGCTCGACTGCGGCTGAAAGAGGCGGCGACAATTGCCTACTTCGATTACTACCTGGCCGAGCGGCAGGCCGAAGTCAACCACGCCACCGGCCAACTTGTCGGGCAGCTCCGCGAGATCGCAAACAGCAAATATCAGGTAGGCCAGGTCAGCCAGCAAGACGTGCTCCAGGCCGAGGTGGAATTGGCAGACCTGGCGACCCGCAGCGCGGAACTGATCCGCGATCGGCAGGTGGCCAGCGCACGAATCAATACGCTGCTGCACCGCGCCGCCGACTATCGTTTGCCGCCGCCCCCCAAAGACATTGCGATGCCGGATGGAATTTCGGCCGTGGATGAGCTTCAGCAAGTGGCGGTCCAGTCGCGGCCGGACCTCTATGCCCAGCTCGCACGGATCCGCAGCGAGGAAGCCAACTTGGCCTTAACGTGCCGAGAGTACTATCCCGATGTGAATCTGGTTGCTCGCTACGATGGCTTCATGCCCGAAGAAATGCGGCCGCAGGTGGGTTTGGATTTCAACGTTCCCCTCCGCTATGACCGGCGCAATGCCGCAGTTCGCGAAGCCTGCAACCGGGTTGCACAGCGCCGGGCCGAATACCAGGATCGGCTGGACCAGATCCGTTACGAGGTCCAGGCGGCCTTCACCCGGGTGGTCCAGTCGGCTGAGGTCGTTCGACTTTATCGCGACAAGACGCTGCCGGCTGCCGATCGCAGCCTCCAGTCGGCACAAGCCAACTACACGACGGGGAACTTGGATTTTCTCCGGCTCCTCGACGCCGAACGCCAGGTGAACAATCAGCGCGAGAAGTACTACGCCGCCATCGCCGAATACCACCAGCGGCTGGCCGAACTGGAGCGGGCCGTGGGCCAAGCGGTGCGTTAGCCGATCCACGTCCGGCCGAATGCACTCGGGGATCGATTTGACGTCTTACTCGTTTGACTTCAATAGGGGCAAGCCGTAGAGTTAATGGGGTGCTCCTGTCGACCGATATCCCGTCGAGGCAAGACCTCCAAGCTGATCGTTTCTGGACCCTCAGGCAACCACTGGCGCTTTCCGGCCGTGCAATTCTGCGACTATCTCACAACGCGAATCGTCGTGTGGCTGGCCGCCGTGCTGGTTCCGGCAGGATCTTTGCCAGCCATGACATGCAGTTGTGGAAGCCATGCCGATTCGTCCCAGGCGGACGGTTGCCGGCTGGAGCCTGAGTCGGCAGGGCCCCCTTCGTGTTGCGGCGAACGGGCAAAGCCCACGCACTCGTGCTGCCAAAGCCGATCGGCGCCGGCAACTGCTCGCTGCTGCCTGGCAGGCAGTTCGTGTTCCTGCTGTGGAAATGGCGGGACCGATTCCAATGGAAACGG
This sequence comes from uncultured Planctomycetaceae bacterium, assembly GCA_964429355.1. Lineage (GTDB taxonomy): Bacteria > Planctomycetota > Planctomycetia > Pirellulales > Thermoguttaceae > JAAYAY01. Next base: position 8,137 of record CAYSCH010000335.1, read on the forward strand.
CTGCCAATGCTCGGCAGGCCATTCTTCCGTCCCGGCACCCGATCCCGAGCCTCGTAACCCGCGGACGGATGAGACGAAGCCCTCGCTGTCAGCGGCTTGCTTCGGGAACGCGGCTGCCGCCACGGTTGCAGCGGCGCCGGCGATTCTCAGGGCCGATCAGCAATCCATGAACCTTGGCTCAACCGCGCCTGAGCGTTTGAGCGTTCTCTGCCGACTGGTGCTCTAGTCGATCTTCTTCTGTCCGGCACTGCGCGCTGGTTCTTGTCGGCGAGCGTGGCTGGATGTGCGAGGGAGAAATCCAGCAGGTAAGGTCGCGGCGACTCACGCTGCGTGTCGCGCGTTCGATGGGCTCCTGAGTCATCCCGGTGCTCGCCACGCCCTTCGCTGCGCTCAGG
>CAYSCH010000335.1:8631-10294 GCA_964429355.1 uncultured Planctomycetaceae bacterium
CCACGCCCTTCGCTGCGCTCAGGGACGTGCCACTGTGGGGCAAGCCCAAACGGTTATCTTCATGACAACTACTCTCCGGCAGTCACGCAAGGCCATTTAGGGAGCACCGACATGAAACGACTAGTACGTTTCTTGATTCCATTCGTATTGGGGATTCTAGTCACCGCGATGGTTGGCTGGGCATTGTCCGGCTCTGCCCGAGAATCGGCAGGTCCATCCGAGGGATCGGCCCAGGCCGCGAAGGGCGAGGTGTGGACCTGCTCGATGCATCCACAGATCCGCATGGACCACAAGGACATCTGCCCGCTCTGCGGCATGGATCTGACACCGGTCGACTCCAACCAGGATCCATGGGAGGCGGAGGACCCGGCGATGCGTCTGGTGTTGAGCGAGCATGCCCGGCGGATGGCCCGCGTGGAGACGATGGAGGTGACGCCGCGGGAGTTATCGCAGGATCTGCGGACGGTGGGCCGGGTCGAATTCGACGAGACTCGCGTGGCCTACATTGCGGCGAGAATCAGCGGACGAGTCGACCAGGTCTATGCCGATTTTCCCGGCACCATGGTCCGGCAGGGGGAACACCTGGTCAAGATCTACAGCCCCGACCTGCTTTCGACGCAGCAGGAGTTTCTTACCGCGCTGCGGAGCGAACGATCCGTGGCGCAGGGACTGGGGGCCGGCCTATCTGCGGCCTCGCGCCGCCGTCTGCAACTGTGGGGAATCACCGACGAGCAAATCGACACGCTGGCAAAGTCCGGTCAAGTTCAGGATCACCTGACCGTCTACTCGCCGATGGGGGGAACGGTGATCGAGAAGAATATTCGCCCGGGGCAGTACGTCAAAGAGGGCAAGTCACTCTATACGATCGCCGATCTGAGCCGCGTCTGGCTGGTGCTGGAAGTCTACGAGTCGGAATTGTCACTGGTCCGCGTGGGTCAGCCCGTTGAGGTGAAGCTCGAGAGTGAACCCCAGCGGCCGCTGACGGGCACGGTGGCCTTCATGGAACCGGTGCTCACCAGCGCCTCCCGCACGGTGCGTGTGCGTGTGATCGTGGAGAACCAGGACCTGCGTCTTAAACCGGGGATGTACGTTCAGGCCCTGGTGCGGGTTCCTATCCTGCCAGGGGGACAACTGGCGCCGACCGGGCTGGAAGGCAAGTACGTGTGCCCCATGCATCCCTACGAAATCTCGGATCAGCCAGGCCAATGCCGGGAATGCGGTATGCCGCTGGAGTTGGTTCCCAAGGGACCAGGGGTCCCGCTGGCTGCCGATGCCGCAGCGATGTCCCGTTCTGCTGGGCCGTCGGCCGCGGAGCCGACTGGTGGGTCTCATGCAGCAGCCAAGGTACTGGCCGTTCCCGCGGATGCCGTGCTCACCACGGGGCAGCGGCAGTTGGTCTACTTGGAGAAGGAACCCGGGAAGTACCAGTTGGTCGAACCGAAACTCGGACTTCGAGCCGGCGACTATTATCCGGTATTGGGCGGGTTGAACGAGGGGGACCGGGTCGTCACTCGCGGCAATTTTCTTCTCGACTCGCAGTACCAGATCAGCGGCCGGGCCAGTCTCCTCTCTCCGGGAGGCTCGACCGGCGAGGCCGCGGGCGCGGATTCCCAGACCGGTTTCAGTGCCAAAGAACAGGGCAACCTGGACAAGCTATCGCCTG
>CAYSCH010000336.1:0-2121 GCA_964429355.1 uncultured Planctomycetaceae bacterium
AGACGGCTCGGTTTGCTGCACACCGTTGGCAGCGAAGGCCGGCCGAGGGCAATCAGGAATAACGCAGATCGACAAAACTAGATGCGTCCGATGCGTCCCCGTTTCGAGTCTCAGTTGGCAGCTCCCGCTCGTACTCGCTGCAAGAATCAAAATTGCCTTCCCCCTTTTCGACGCCTTCTTCTTTTCAAGCAATGTTCCAATCGCCTTGGTTTCGTCCACATCCAATTTCGGCAACGGGTGGGTTTGAAACTTGCCAACGACACCCCCGCATTAGCGGGGGCGGCGTTGCCTGAAGAAACGCCCCCGGCATCCGGAAGCGCGGGGCAAGCCCACGGGGCTATCCGTGCGATGGCGGAGGTGTTTTGGGGAAGGCAGGCTGAAGCCTGGACTCCAACAAGCGCGGCTGTCTTCATGAGACGGTCGCAAGGACCTCTGCGGCCTGGCGGCAGAGTTCATCGGCGGTGGTCCGATCGGGCGCCTCGGCAATGGCCCGGACGATGGGCTCCGTGTTGCTGGGGCGGACAAGGAGCCAGCGATCGGGCCAGTCGAGGCGCAGCCCGTCCATCCGATCGGCCGTGGCGTCGGCGAAACGGGCAGTGAGGGCGTCAACGGCCGAGGCGACTTTGTCGGCCGACAATTGGATCTTCGTCTTCACGATTTCGTAGCGCGGCAGTTCGTCGGCCAGCCGAGCCAAGGGCAGTTGGCGGGCGGCCATGGCGGCGAGCACCTGGGCCATGCCGACGAAGCTATCGCGGACAAGTCCGACCTCGGGGTCGATGGGGCCGCCGTTTCCCTCCCCGCCGAAGACGGCACGATTGGCGAGCATGCAATCGACGACGTTGGCTTCGCCCACTGCGGACCGGTAATAGGGGACCCCGTATTTCTCGGCAATGTCCTCGGTCATGCGGCTTGTGGCGCAGTTGGCAACGACGGGCCCTTTGCGGGTCGAGAGGACGTGGTTTGCGCAGATTGCCAGCGTATACTCTTCGCCCACGTAGCGGCCGTCAGCGTCGATGAGGGCCAGGCGATCGGCATCCGGATCCTGGCAGAATCCAACGTCGACGCCCAGTTTCTGGACCTGGGGGAGAACGGAAGCCAGGTTCTCGGCCGTTGGCTCGGGGGGATATTCAAACTGTCCGTCGGGTTTTCCGCCGATGAGTGTGACCTTACAGCCGAGCGACTTGAGGAGCCGCTCTCCGAGGAGGCTGCCCGCCCCGTGATTCGAACTGAGGAGCACGCTGAACCGGCAGTTGCGAATGGCTTCTGCATCGACGGTGCCAAGCACGGCCTGGAGGTGGTCGGCATGGGGATCGTCGACCGGGAGATTCTGCCCGAGTCGGTCGTGGGAAACCCAGTCTGCCGCACCCTTCCTGTAACGTTCGAGCACCGCCCGTCCGGGTTCGGCGGGAATGACGCGGCCTGCGGCGGAAAAGAGTTTGATACCGTTGTATTGGGGGGGGTTGTGACTGGCCGAGATCTGGATCCCGCCTGCGGCTCGGGCGCGGCGGACGAGAACGCCGGTGGTGGGCGTTGCGGCGACAGAGCCGTCGATGGTGGTACGGCCAACGGCATGGAGGCCGGCCATGACGGCCTCAGCGACCATGTTGCCGGTAGCCCGTCCGTCGCGAGTGACAACGAAAGGGCCCTCCGGGGCGCCGGCGGAGAAGGCGGTCACGTAGCGGATGGCCACTTCGGGAGTGAGGGTTTCGCCTACAATTCCGCGAAGCCCGGATACGCTGATGATCAATTCCGCCACAACTGGAACTCCGTGAGACTGGTGTGCTGGTCGTTTTCAGGCTCCCCATCCGACCGTGCGTCGCGGGGATGGGGCGGCGCCTGGGCTCGCTTGCGTTTCGGGTCGGTGCGCATTGTTTCTTACAATGGGAAAGTATAGCACTTTGGACGGGCAACGAGACCTGAGATCGAGGAGGTTTCGAGGCGGGAGCCAGCTCGGATCGAGTGTTCCTCCACCCGCAGTCGGAGGATGGCGAGGTTACCCGCGAGGTCTGGGGGTGCCCCTAGGCTATTGCTGGGCGATCCGTCACACTATCGACTTGTTGGAGGAAGACTCTGGAGGACGCGAGTTCGAAGGGGGGCCAAACTCTGGCGAGTTCAGCTACG
>CAYSCH010000336.1:2221-10244 GCA_964429355.1 uncultured Planctomycetaceae bacterium
GACTCTGGAGGACGCGAGTTCGAAGGGGGGCCAAACTCTGGCGAGTTCAGCTACGTGGATAATACGGTTACGTTTTCAATTGCATTAACGGGTTTGGGTGAATGATGTCCAAAGCAGAAAAGACGTTTGACCGCGTCGCGGCACTGGCTGCGTTGGAGACGGCGGCTGGGCTGGGCAAGCTTTCCGGTGGCGCCGTGGAGAATCTACGGAGCTGGCTGAGCGAGGATCGGTACCGCAAATACGGATCGCAGATTGTCGAGCACATGGAAGCGGGCAAGTGGAAGGAGCTCGACGACGCGTTCGTAACGATCATTCCCTTCGGGACGGGGGGACGCCGGGGCCGGATGTATCCGATCGGCAGCAACATGATCAACGAGCGGACGATCGGCGAGAGCGCCCAGGGGCTGGCCCAGTACGTTCTGGAAGCGACCGGCAAGACGCAACCGGGAGCCGCCATTGCCTACGACACGCGGCACAGGTCGCGGGAGTTTGCGGAGCTTTGCGCCGGGATCTTTGCCGAGGCGGGTTTCCAGGTCTGGTTCCTCGACGGGATTCGCAGCACGCCGGAATTGTCGTTTGCCGTCCGCTACAAGGACTGCGATTGCGGGATCATGGTCACGGCGAGCCACAATCCGCCCAGCGACAATGCGGTCAAGGCCTACTGGTCGACGGGGGGCCAGCTTCTGCCGCCGCACGACAAGCGGGTGATCGAGCGGGTGATGAGCGTGCAGGAGATACCGCAGGTCGACTTCCAGAAGCATGTCGACTCCGGGGCAATTCGAATGTGCAGCGAGGAGGTCGACAAGGCATTTCGCGAGGCGGTGGCCGCCCAGAGCCATCCGGGCCCGCGGGAGCTGAAGATCCTGTATTCGCCCCTGCATGGGGTGGGGCGGACAGCGGTGGAGCCGGCCCTGGCAGCGGCCGGGTTCACCGACGTGGAGGTCTACGGGCCCCACGCCGAGCCGAGCGGGGATTTTCCCAATGTACCCAAGCACGTATCGAACCCCGAGAATACGGCGGTATTCGATACCATGATCGAGTATGCCAAGACGGAAGGACACGACCTGATCCTGGCAACCGACCCGGACTGCGATCGCGTGGGCTGCGCCGTGCCGGTCTCGAGGCAGCCGGGCGCCCCGTGGACCACGTTGACGGGAAACCAGATCGGGGCATTGCTGACCGACTATCTGCTGGAGGTGGCCAAGGTTTCGGGCAAGCTGACTCCGGAACACTACGTGGTCAAGACGCTGGTCACCACGGAACTGATGCGCCGGATTGCCGACAGCTACGGTGTGCGGACGATCGGCGAGTTGCTGGTGGGGTTCAAGTGGATCGGCGGAGTGATGGAGCAGGAAGATGTGAGCAAGTTCGTGCTGGGGGCTGAGGAATCGTACGGGTTCCTGGTCGGGCCGCATGCCCGTGACAAGGACGCGGCGGTGGCCTCGATGCTGCTTGCGGAACTGGCGGCGAGGCTCAAGGCGCAGGGGCAAACGCTGGCGGAGAAGTTCGACGGCCTGTGCCGGACGCACGGTTGCCATGTGGAACGAACGGTTTCGGTCACGATGCCGGGGGCGGAGGGGATGGAGCGGATGAAGGAGGTGATGGCAGCTTGCCGCGCGAATCCTCCCAAACAGATGGCCGGGTTCGACATTGTCGAGGTGCGGGACTACCTGGCCGATGCCGCCGGCACGCTCTACCGATACAGCGATGCGGAGGTGGCGCTCAAGGGCGATCTGGTCATGCTGGGACTGGCGGCGGAGGGAAACTATGTGGCGGTCCGTCCGTCGGGAACGGAGCCGAAGGTGAAGTTCTACATGTTTGCCTACGCGCCGCCGGCCGAGAGCCAGGATGTTGCGGCCGGCCGTCAGGTGCTCCAGGAGCGGCTGGACCGGTTGGAGGCGGATCTGCGGAAGTTTGCGGGGGTGGAGTGAGAGGGGAAAACGAGAATGATGAATGTCGAAATTCGAATGACGAAAGGATGACGAAGGGCGAATGACTTCCGGCAGTACGTTACTATCGTTTGGTGGCGGCCGAAGGCATCATGCCCGGGCCTGTCGATGACGTCTTGTTTACCAGCACGCGTGACGCCGTCGTTCCTTCGGCGCTGTGCGAATCATGCAAGGTTATTTATCCGGTGCTTCAAACGGTTGCGGCATTTGACTACGGCTCCCAGCGAGGTTCCACCCCGAGCAAATGCCGCACGAAGAAGTCCGCTCGTCGTCGACTTCCATAGGGGGTCTCCGCCGAGCCGTGGCCTGTGCCGGGGATGACCAGCATGTCGAAGTCTTTGTCGGCCTTGATCAGGGCGTTTGCGACCTGCATGGTGGAGGCCGGATCGACATTCTGGTCCATCTCGCCGACGATCAGGAGGAGCTTGCCTTGCAGCCGGTGGGCCTGAGTGACGTTGGACTGCTGTTCGTAGTGGGGGCCGATAGGCCAGCCCATCCATTGCTCGTTCCACCAGATCTTGTCCATGCGGTTGTCGTGGCAACCGCAGTCGGAGACAGCCACTTTGTAGAAATCGCCGAAGGCCAACAGGGCCCGGGTGGAACTCTGGCCGCCAGCCGAACCGCCGTAGATGCCGACGCGATCGAGGTCGATCGACGGGTACTTCCGGGCAGCCTCCTTGATCCAGAGGATCCGGTCGGGGAACCCCGAGTCGCCCAGGTTCTTCCAGCAGACGTCGTGAAAGGCCTTGGAGCGGCAGGAGGTGCCCATGCCGTCGATGCGAACGAGGATGAATCCCAACTCAGCCATGGACTGGGTCTTGGTGTAGGCACTGAAGCTCTTGGGCACGAAGGCGTCTTGTGGTCCGGCATAGATTTCCTCGATGACCGGGTATTTCTTATTCGGATCGAAGTTGGTGGGGCGGTAGATGACGCCATAGATGTCGGTCTGGCCGTCTCGCCCTTTGGCCGAGAACCGTTCAGGCACTTGCCAGCCGGTGGCCAAGAGTTCGGTCCAATCGGCCTCTTCGAGGACACAGACGAGGCTGCCATCGTCGGCCCGCCGCAGCTCGGTCACCGGGGGATGGTCGACGCGGGACCACTGGTCGATGAAGAATCGTTGATCCGGCGAGAACTCGACGCGATGGGTGCCGTCACCCTCGGTGAGGATCGTCAAGCCTGTGCCGTCGAAGTTCACGCGGGCGTGGTGAACGTAGTAGGGATCCTGGCCGGTGCGGATGCCACCGGCTTGAAACCAGATCTGCCGCTTTTCGGCGTCGACCCGTTCGACGGCGCGTACGACCCAGGGACCGCTGGTGACTTGATTCTTGACGGTTGCGGTTTCGGCGTCGTAGAGATACAGATGATTCCAACCATCGCGTTCCGACATCCAGAGGATCTCGTTGGTATCGTCGAGAATTTCCAGGAACTGTTTCCCGGAGTAGTCAATGAATGTGGGGCTCTGTTCGTCGATCACCGCCCGAGCGTTGCCGAGCTTATCGATGGCGATCAAACGCATGACCTGGTGGCCGCGCTGGTTGTAAAGGAAGGTGAAGTGGGAGGAATCGCCGGACCAGTGAAATCGGTCGAGGCTCCACGGATTCGGGAACAGTTCATCCTTGATCGGAATCATTTTCCGTTCGGACAGGTCGAAGAGCACAGGCATGTCCTGGGGAATCTTGTCGCCCGGCTTGAGGTAATCGTAGGACTGTAGCCTGGGCTGGACCTGATCGTTCGGTGACGACTCGACGAAATAGACCTTGCGGTCGTCTCCTTTCCGGGTACGAACGGCAACGAGGTGGCTTGAGTCGGGTGCCCAGTGAAATCGCGATTGGTAGGAACACTGATCGGACGCATCCTCGGTGAGCGGGAACTCGCTGCGGTTTACCACGTCGCGCACGTGGACATTCCCGTCTCGAAGGAACGCCTCCCAACGACCGTCGGGTGATCGGGCTTGGGATGGCCGCTGGCGGCGATCCAGGTCTGTGCCTTGCCCAGGCCGAGGCGTGGGCATGGTCTTGACTGGGCCGTCGATCTCCGCCAGAAGCGGCTTGTCCTGGGCGACAAACAGGACGAGTTCTTCGCCTTTTTCGCTGATCGCAAGCCAAACGTGGCCGGAAAATGTGTGTTGCCGCCGCCGGCCGCCCGGTTCCAGCGTGCCGTAGCTGCGGCGCTGGCCGTCGGTGGAGAGCCAAAACAGTTCCACGGTGGAATCCGTGTTGTTGGCGAACTCGATTTCGGTTTCGTCGCCGGTACGGCGGCTTGTACGGGGACCGCGGTCCGGTGGGAACCCGACTCCGGGCATTTGCTGCGGTTCGTATGAGGTGAGCGTGTAGCTGGATAGATCGCAGGCCCACCAAACATCACCAGAGCGGAAAACTATGCGATTCTGATCGGGTTCGAACCGGAGTCCGTCCGTGGGCAAGTGGTGAGGCGTGATGTCCTTCATGCCCTGGATCCGCAGAGCGCTGGCCAACCGAGCGTGGTCGAAGGCAGGGCTCCGTTGGCCTTTCTGGGCATCGATGAGAACGAACTCGTATCGATCCGCCGCGGTCTGGATGCGGTACCAGAAGGCTTGGCCGTCGGGAAGCCAATTGGGGCGGATCCGGTCACGGAACACCATGTTTTGCGTACGATCGTGGAGACGGCCGGCCCGCTCGTAGTCGCTGCGTGATCCTTGGGCGAGGGTTTCCAGAGGGGATATGGAGAGGACGAAACAAGCCAGCCGGGAGATCCCAATTAGAGAAGTTCTCATCGAAACCCTGTGGGAAGGAGAATTTGAGGCAAAAATGGGAATAGCATGGAAATCATTTCTACCGCCCTGTCGGGTGGAGATGATAGCCCAAGTTGTACGCATATTGGAAGAGGATGAATTTTTCATTTGTACACACAATGGCTATTGCCAAACCTCACTTCTGAAGTAGTATTTATGGCGCCAGGAAACGTCCATGGGTGCGTGACTTGGGGCAATCGAAGATTGTCCTGTGGTCAGGTTCGCAGTGTACGTTTCTGTACCGTTTCGATGAACTTGCGATGGGGAGACGGTCGAGTGATTCCGACTGGCGGTACGCGTACGCTCGAGCAGAACAGCGCCGTCTGCTTCTCAGTCCATTCGGGGATGGATCGAGGAGTGGGTTGGGGTCTGGCAGTTCAGCAGGGCCCGACGGCACAGGGGCCTGTTGGCAGGTTCTGCTCTCTTCTTGAAATCTCTTACCCTCGCCGAAGGTCGTCGTCGCGGCTGTATCGGCGAGATCGCAGTGTTTCTCATCTAGTACAAGGGGAATCGGAATGAAGACCACGCCTATTTCCGACAGGAAACGGGGTCGGGAGGGGTTCACACTGGTGGAACTCCTGGTTGTGATTGCCATCATTGGCATACTTATTGCTTTGCTGCTTCCGGCGGTCCAGGCGGCCCGGGAAGCGGCCCGTCGTGCTCAGTGTTCGAACAATCTCAAGCAGATCGGTCTGGCGCTGCACAACTATCACGACGCGAACAAGACGTTTCCGTTTGCGTGGATGGTGGACCTTTCGGCAGGCCTCGGCCCCGGGATGAACGCCCAGTGCTGGGGCACGCGGATCCTACCCTACCTGGAGCAGAGCGCTTTGTATGATCAGTATGACAGCAGGTATCCAGCGCTCAACGAGTTTGCAGCGATTCCTGCGGTTGCTCAGAATCTGACGGTCATCAAGACGCCACTCACCGCGTATGTTTGTCCTTCTACGCCTGGCGGCTTGGATCGCGTGTATGACGCGGATCTGGAATCGGGCGGATTTCCGGTCACCTACTCGGCGGCTCCTTCCGACTATACGGCGATTACGGGTGTACGAAAAGCTTTCTCGACCCTTGCCTATGCCGGTTGGACGGGGAGTGGCGGCCGCGAGGGGGTTCTCCAGTACAATGGCAGTGATCTAGAAAACCCGGCGCAGAAGTCGTCGGACAGCGGCCGAATTGGTGATGTTACGGACGGAACTTCGAATACAGCGATGATTGGCGAACGTGTGGGAGGGGACGAAATATACGTACAGGGAGGCAAACGGGCTACAACTGCTCAGTATCCGGCCCTTACATACCTTCAGCTAACCAACGGCGGTGGCTGGGGGGACATTCTCAACGGCGAGCATTGGTACCAGGGCTCCTTGCATGACGGTACCGACCCAACTGGGGACGGCGGGCCGTGCGCCGTTAACTGCACCAACATCCGAAGCTCTGGGTTCTACAGTTTCCATCCGGGAGGAGCCCAGTTCGCGCTTGCCGACGGGTCGGTGCGGTTTGTCAGCGAGACGGTTGCTGCGTTTGCGTTTGCCTCACTGACGACAAGAGCACGAGGTGAAGTCTTCACGTTGGATTAGGCAGCAACCTCGGACAATCGAAATCAGGCAACCATCAACTTCCCGTGTTTTCTCCAAACCTCAGGACTTGCGAAGGGAGGGAGGGATTACGGGAAGTTGCGCTTTATCTGCAGCCACGCCAATTGGAATAGCCAACTGGGTCAGATCTTGGGTACGAAAGGAAAAATGCGATGCGATCGAGGACACGATTTGCCTTCTCCTTCCTCCTGCTGGCGATACTACTGAGCGGATGTGAAGGCCGTGATCCAAATTGGAAGGAAACCTATCCTGTCACGGGGGAAGTGTATGTGGACGGATCCCCGGTGGCAGGACTGAAGGTGCAGTGCACAGACCTGGCGGGGCTCGACAAGGAGAATCCGACGCTCTCTGGTGCGCTCACCGACGATCAGGGGAAGTTCGTCATTTCCACCTATGAATCTGCCGACGGCATGCCCGTGGGAGAATATGTTCTTACGTTTACCTGGGGGGACTACAATTCGATCTCGCGAAGCTTCGGCCCGGACAAGCTGAAGAACAAATTTGCCGACCCGAAAAAATCGGAGCACAAATTCACCGTGGAAGAAGGCAAGCCCACGGACCTGGGACGGATCGAACTGACGACCAAGTGATTGAAACCGGTGGGGCGACGGCTGACTCAACCGCTCATTGCTGCCGCTGGCGGAATTGTTTCCAGGTGATGACCTCGATACCGAGTTTGCCGATCTGGTCGATCACGGCCGGATCGGTGAACACCCGCCGGTCGCTGTCGCGGCGGGAGGCGCTGGACGTGACGGCCCGAAGTTCGGCGTCGTCGTAGCCGCAGTGGATGATCAGTTGGGTGGTGCCGGGGGGGAGCGAACGGAGGCACTTCAGGTAGTTTTCCGTTCGTTCCTGGTGGGTTTCGCCCTCATAGAACTGTGCCAGATGATCCAGGAGCGGAAGCCCCCGCTGCTTGAAGAGTTGGAGTATCTGCTCCTGCTGCTGGGCGAGCGCGGGATATTCCTTGGCCATCTCGGGGTCGATCTGCCGCAAGGCGAGGATCGGCAGGTCGTTTTTCAGCGCCAGCCTGGCGTAGAGTTCGACCAGGTCGGGCCGGCTGACGATGGCGCCCATGTGTGTGTCGAGATGGGTGATCGGGACGCCGAATGCCTTGGCGCGGTCGATCTGGGCCTGGAGCTCGACGGCCGCTTCCTCGACCTTCACGTGCTGGATCACCTGCTCGACGTTGTCCCAAAGGAAGCCCTGTTCGTCGACGAGACTGGGCACTTTTTCACGGGGCGCCACGGGCCCCCAACGATAGAACTTCCATTCCGAGTTCAGGGTGAGGTGGACGCCGCAATCCCGATTGGGATTCTCCCGGGCCCATTGGGCAAACTCGGGAAACCACGGGCAGGGCACCATGACGCTGGTCGAGGAGACGATTCCCTGCTCCATGGCATCGATTGTGCCGCGGTTCTCCGAATGGCACATGCCGGCATCGTCGGCGTGGATGATCAGGCAGCGGGTGGCCCCGGGTTTCGCATCTTCGGCGCCCGACAGGACGGCAGAGGATGCGAACCAGACGGCAGCCGAGATAGTGAAGAGGATCGATTTTCGCATGCGGTTTGAGTCCCTTGGATCTGTGGGTGAATGTCTGGGGGTGGCTTGACGGGCGGTCAAAAGGCGCAAGAATGGCGGGATCTGGATCCCACACCACAGGGCGGCAGGGCCGGTGAGCCAATACGAGCTACCGCTCGGCTCGAATGGCC
>CAYSCH010000337.1:0-10224 GCA_964429355.1 uncultured Planctomycetaceae bacterium
GCGACGAGTTCCTGGTGAACGGGCATCTCCTCTTCAGTTGGAAGGTCACGGCCGTTGTCACCATGACCGCCGGCACGACGTTCCTGATGTGGTTGGGCGAACAGATCGACGAATTTGGAATCGGCAACGGGATCAGCCTGCTGATCATGGCCGGCATTCTCGCCGACATGCCAAACGCCGGCCTGCAATTGCTCAAACCGATGCTCCGAAACGGGTTCCAGCTTGGCGGCAGTGGCGGACAGTTCGGCGTCGAGACTCTGCTGGTCTTGGCCGCCCTGTTCGTCGCCGTGGTGGCCGGCGTTGTGTTCATCACGCAGGGCCAGCGTCGCATCCCCACGCAGAGTGCCAAACATGTTCGTGGACGCCGCGTTTACGGCGGAAATCGCCAGTACTTGCCGCTCCGAGTGAATCAAGCCGGCGTCATGCCGATCATTTTTGCCAGCAGCTTGCTCCTGTTTCCGTCGGTTGGGTTCAGTTGGATTGCCAACTGGTTCGACCCGAATACCGGCTTTGGTTACGTGATGGATGCCCTGAAGAACATCTTCCAGAGAGGTGAGGGATTCATTTACAACATCCTTTACATCGGTTTGATCTACTTCTTCTGCTATTTCTGGACGGCAATCACCTTCAATCCCAAGGACATGGCCGACCGGCTTAAAGATTACGGGACGTTCATTCCGGGCTACCGGCCGGGAAAACGTACCGCGGACTACCTCGAAAAAGTCATGGTTCGCATCACCTATGTCGGAGCTGGATTCTTGGCTCTGGTCGCGGTGATTCCCACTCTGATTGCTGCCTGGATGAACATACCCTACTCGGTTGCCGGCTTTTATGGAGGCACAGGGTTGCTGATTGCCGTGAGCGTGGCATTCGACCTGGTGCAGAAAATCGACAGCCATCTGGTCATGCGGAACTACAAGGGTTTGTTGGAGTAGAATCCAGGGGAGCGACACATGAGAATCGTTTTCATCGGACCGCCCGGCGCCGGAAAAGGTACCCAGGCGGAGCGAATGGTCCAGAAATACCAGCTTGCCCACCTCTCCACGGGCGACATGCTCCGTGCGGCACGCGATGCGCAGACGGAGGTCGGCAAGAAGGCAAACGAATACATGGCGAGCGGACAGCTCGTTCCCGACGAGATTATTGTCGAGATCATCCGAGAGCGGCTCGATCAGTCCGACTGCCAGGGTGGCTATCTCTTGGACGGCTTCCCGCGAACCATCGGCCAGGCGGAGGCCCTCGACAAGATGCTTGCCGCCAAGGGAACGCCCCTCGATGTGGTGCTCGAGTTGAAGGTGCCCGAAGAAGAGTTGTTCCAGAGGCTGGCAGGACGCGGGAGGGCCGACGACAAGCCCGAGGTCATTAAGCAGCGATTGGTTGCCTACCGCAACCAGACGTCGCCTCTCTTGGACTATTACGGAAAGACCGGTCTGCTCAGGTCGATCGACGGACTTGGAACGATCGAAGAGATCTTCGATCGAGTTCAGGCCGTTCTCGATCCCATCGCTGGCTGACCGGTGCCGGTAACGGGCTGCGGGCGTTGATGGCCCCAGAGGACGCCCGTCAGTTTGCGGAACCGAGGAGTGTAGGAAGGCGTGCAGATCCTCCGATCAAGTCGTGAAATTGCCATGATGCGTAAAGCAGGCCTGATGGTCTGGCACGCGCACCAGGTGGCAGAGTCGCTTTTGAAGCCGGGGGTGACGACAGGCGAGATCGACGCGGCAGTAGAGTCCTTTTTTCAGAAGCATGGGGCAGTGCCCCTCTTCAAAGGGGTTCCAGGCCGGGTGCCGTTTCCTGCGGTAACCTGCCTGTCGGTGAATGAAGAGGTCGTTCATGGAATCCCGGGGCCGCGTAAGTTGGCTGAAGGCGACATCATCAGTATCGACACCGGCTGCAAAGTGAACGGCTGGTGCGGTGACGGAGCCGCCACCTACCCGATCGGCAAGATCGATCCGGAGGTCGAGCGTTTGATCAAAGTCACCAAACAGACTCTGGACCTCGCCATCGACCTGATGGGTAAGAAGACGTTTTGGAGCGAGGTGGCACTCCAGATGGAGCGCTGTGTCAAGGATGCGGGATTCTCCGTGGTTGAGGCTTTTGTGGGCCACGGAATTGGCCGCGAGATGCACGAAGACCCCCAGGTGCCAAATTTCGTCAGCGATCAGCTAAGGCGAAACGGTGATTTCCGGCTCGTCCCTGGGCTGGTGATAGCCGTGGAACCGATGGTCAACATGGGCACCAAGAAGGTGCGGACGATGCCTGATCACTGGACCCAGATTACCGCCGACAGGAAACCGAGCGCCCACTTCGAGCATACGATTGCCATCACCGAATCGGGCCCCTTGGTCCTCACAGCGGCCCCGGCGCCGGACGAGGAGCGTTTGTTCTGATCCAGACCGAGGTCTGGCGCTGGTGTGGTGAGTGGGTGGCGGTATTTTGGTTGTTTGCAGACTTTGGAAAGTCTGGTAAAACAAGGACAAGGACGGATTTGGGCCCTGTCGGCTTGGCAGGCCGCCTCGGGAGGCGGAATCCAAGCGGTAAGGCCCTTGGCAGGTTGCCAAGGCACTGTTTATACTGAGGTGCTTTGCCTCGCCAGTTTGTGAGAAAAGGTAGGTCGAGATGAAAGTCCGTGCGAGTGTAAAGCGGATTTGCGAGAACTGCAAAGTGGTGCGTCGCAAGGGCGTCATCTACGTGGTCTGCAGCAATCCCCGCCATAAGCAGCGACAGGGCTAGGTCTCGGCCAGCGTCGAGGCTACTGGTTCGTTGGAACGTCCTTGATGCAGGGTGTTACGAGACAGGCCACAAGTGCGAGTTTCCGTGTGTATGCGGAGATGAGCCGATTCGAGATGGTTTAAGGCCGGCGGTCGGCCGCTGAACGGAGAAATCCTATGCCGCGTTTGTTGGGTGTTGATATTCCGAACGATCGGCCTACCGTCGTTTCGCTGACCTACCTTTATGGTGTCGGCTTGAAGACGGCGAGGGAGTTGTGCCACAAAGCTGGTATTGACCCGCAGGGCCGGGCCCGCGATCTGCGCGAAGACGAGCTCGGGCGCCTTGCGGCGCTGCTCGACAAAGACTACGTCGTGGAAGGGCAGCTTCGGCGGCAGGTCAATCAGAACATCACTCGGCTTCGCGACATCGGCTGTTACCGCGGGCTGCGTCATCGGCGCGGTCTGCCTGTTCGAGGCCAGCGGACCAGAACCAACGCGCGAACTCGCAAGGGACCGAAGAAGACCGTGGCAGGCAAGAAGGGCGTCAAGGATCTGCGATAGTCCGCGGGTCGGTTGTGCTGCAGGACGTCGGGGGCAAGCCGGAAAGGTTGCCGCGACGCAGTTTCGAATCAAGACCATACAAGAGCGATCAACCACGCGACTCAGTCAGGAGTATAGCGAGCGGTGGCTAAAAGCAAACGAAGAAAAGCGCGTCGTAACGTGACCGTGGGAGTTGCCCACATCCGAGCGACATTCAACAACACCACGGTAACTATCACCGACACGAAGGGTGACACCCTGTGTTGGGCGAGCGCCGGGACCGTCAGTTTCAAGGGCAGCCGGAAGAGCACTCCGTTTGCGGGGCAGATGGCAGCCCAGCAGGCCGCGGAGAAAGCCGTCAAGTTCGGCATGAAGGAAGTCGACGTGCGAGTCAAGGGGCCCGGAAGCGGCCGTGAAAGCGCCATCACGGCCTTGCAGGCGGCCGGCCTGACCGTCAAGTCCATCGAAGACGTGACGCCGCTGCCTCACAACGGCTGCCGGCCCAAGAAACGCCGCCGCGTCTGACCCAACGTTCCTCGCCGCGACCACAGCGTCAGCCGGGCCGGGCGCGTTCCCGAAAACAATTCAAAGCAGAACATTCAAACCTATTTGGCTGGGAGTGAGAGACTGGTATGGCTCGTTACACCGGAGCGGTTTGTCGAATGTGCCGCCGCGAGGGGATGAAGTTGTTCCTCAAGGGCACCCGTTGCGATTCGGAAAAGTGTGCCGTCGAACGGCGGCAGAACCCGCCGGGTATGCACACCTTTCGACGGGGCAAATTGACCGACTACGGGATTCACCTTCGCGAGAAGCAGAAAGTCAAACATTACTACGGAGTGCTGGAACGGCAGTTCCGCCTGTATTTCGCGGAAGCCGACCGCGGTACGGGAAACACCGGCAAGATCCTCATGGGTCTGCTCGAACGTCGACTCGACAACGTCGTGCATCGCCTGGGATGGGGGCTCTCTCGCTCTGCCGCGCGCCAGATGGTCTGCCATGGACACATCACCATCAATGGCCGACGGGTCGACATCCCCAGCTACGCCGTCCGCGTCGGCGACGTGATCGGGATCAAGGAACGCAAGAGTAGTTTGGAGTTGGTCCAGGCAAGCCTGGCGGAGAACAGCCGCGAGGTTCCCGATTTTCTCGTCCGGGTCGACGGGCAAAAACCCGAGGGACATGTGGTCCGGCTCCCCGAGGCGGAGGACGTCTCGATTCCGATCGAGCCGCAACTGATCGTCGAGCTCTGCTCGAAGTAATCCATTTCGAGTCGTCCTGCAATCATTCGGAGGGTTCCCAATGCGAATTCGATGGCGCGGACTTGAGCTTCCCAGTCAAGTATCGTGCGATAAGGAGTCGTTGACGGCGACGTACGGCAAGTTCACGGCCGAGCCGTTCGAACGCGGGTTCGGCGCGACCATCGGCAACAGCCTGCGCCGGATCATGCTTTCCAGCCTCGAAGGCAGCGCCATTACGCGGATCCATCTCCACGGCGCTCAGCATGAGTTCACCACCTTGCCGGGCGTTGTTGAGGACGTCACCGACATCGTGCTCAACGTCAAGTCGCTCGTCGTGCGGAATCACAGCCAGCAAACGCGAGTCCTTCGCGTGGAAAAGAACGAGCGCGGAGTGATTACCGGAGCCGATATCCAGACGGACGAATCGATCGACGTGATCAACAGGCATCACGTCCTCGCCACCCTGACGGACGATGTGCCGTTCGTCATGGAGATGGTCGTCGAAAATGGGCGGGGGTACGTGCCCGCAGCGGAACATAGCGATCCATCGCAGGAAATCGGCTCGATTCCCGTCGACGCCGCGTTCAGCCCGGTCGTGCGTGTTCGCTACGAGATCGAAGAGACGCGAGTTGGCCAGAAAACCAACTACGACAAGTTGACGATCGAGATCTGGACCGACGGAGCGATCGGGCCCGAGATGGCCCTCGTTGAGGCTGCCAAGATTCTGCGCAAGCACCTGAACCCGTTCGTGCAATACAGTGAACTGGGAAGCAAGATTCATTCGGGCGTGAAAGCGATGAGTTCGGGCGGTTTGGACCCGGCGGTCGAGGCCAAGCTGTCGATGAGTCTTGCCGAGTTGAACCTTTCGGTTCGCGCGACCAACTGCCTCGAATCGGAAAACATCCGCACGGTTCGCGACCTCGTGGTGTGCGCGGAGGATCAATTGCTGGAGGTGCGGAACTTCGGCGAGACAACGCTCAACGAAGTCCGTGAGAAACTGGCCGACTTCGGGCTGCGGCTGGGCATGCGAGTGCCGCCGGCGCCGGTCAGCCCCATGTAAGAGATTTTCGCGTACCGAAGAATTTCTCCCCGTTGGGACCTGTACGGCCGGTGACTGTGCCATCGGCTTGGAACCTCTCCCGCGGGCAGGAAAGATCCGGAGATAGTTTGGGATCGGCTCCAAAACAGTATTCAGATCAGCCGCGGCTCTGGACCGACAGTCCGAGCTGAGTGGGTCTCTTTCAGGATGCCGCGGGCAAGATGTGTAAGCGGCGTCCCTGACGAGACGGCGGCAAAAAGACAGACAACCCTATTCGTGAATCGATCGAACAGCCATGCGACATCGAAGGAAAGGCCGCAAATTCGGCCGCAATCCCAACCACCAACGGGCTCTGCTCAGGAGCCTTGCGTCTGCTCTGATCCTTACGGAACGCGACGCCGAGTTCGACAAGAACGCCCCTAAAGTCAAGGGCCGAATTGTGACCACCCTGCCCAAGGCGAAGGAGGTACGCCCCCTCGTCGAGAAGTGTGTCACCATTGCCAGGCACAGCCTCAGGCACCAGGAAGCTGCCGATCAGCTTCAGTCCGATGCCGAACGCGGTTCCGACGCCTGGCGCCTGTGGCGTCAGGGCGATGGGTGGCGGGAGTGGAACAAGGCAATTGCCCCCGTGGTGGCTGCCAGGCGGCGAGCCTTGCGCTTGCTGGGCGACAAACAGGCCGTCGAGGTCCTCTTCGACGAGATCGGACCTCGCTTCGCCGATCGCGATGGCGGCTACACGCGGATCCTCAAACTCGCCGAGCCGCGCCTCGGCGACGCCGGCGCGAGGGCCATCCTGGAGTTCGTCGGTGCCCATGATCGCGTTCGCCAGATAAGTGAGAAGCCCGCTTTCGACGACGATGAAGTCGTCTCCCAGGATGTGACTGACGCCGAGTCGTCTGACGAGGCCAAAGGCTGATCGAGAGCAGCGCCTGTCGACCGGCAGGCGCTCAAGCCTCGTTCCATGCATCCATGACCTTCCCGCAGGGAACGGCCGTCGATTCCGCTGCCGGCGTGCCGCGATTGCGCGATCAATCGAGGGGAGCTACCTCCCCCTCGCCCATTCCGGAGGCCGATCGGAAGACATTCTTATCGATGGTCACGGCGATCGCCCGCACCGAGCCGTCCGCCAGGCAGAACTGGCCGACTCCCGGGTGGCGGCTGGTCCACTGGAACCATCCGTCGCCGAATCCCCAACTCGTCGCGGCCGCCCCGCACCCCGCCCATGAGAAGGCGTGGTAAAGACTCGGGTCGCTGTCGGCGTGCCCTCCCACATTCTCGCCGAACAGGAGCGTATTGCTGGTGCCGTCCCGGATGTCGGAGATTCCGCTCTTGCTCCGGTTGGAGAACACTCCCTTCCACTTGTCCCAGTAGGCATTGCCGGTTTCGCCCATGGCCCCGGCAATGCCCAGGTAATGGGTCCTGCCCAGAACCTCGCCGGTATTGTCCGAGTAGCGGCCCCCGGCCTCCGTGGTTTCGCCGAGAGACTCGTCGTAAAACAAGTGGATGGTGACAATCGTGTTGGCCGGTCTCTGCTCGTTCTCCGACGGGCAGACGAAGCCTTTCAGTTTGACCTGGGCGGCACTCCAACTGTCCATACGATTCCAGAAGCGATCGCCGACCCGTTCGATGTCGAACAACGAGATATTGCCGTAATTGGCGCGATCCTCGTCCAGCTTCTCGTAGACTGCGTCCACCTCCATATAGGGCAACAGGAAGGTCAGTAATCCGTTGCACTGCCCCGCCCAGGGGGGCGAAGGTGCCTGTGGTATAGGCCCTAGATAGCCGGGAGGGAATGTCTTGTGGGTGTCGTGAAAATTGTGCGCGGCCAGGCCGAGCTGCTTAATGCGATTGCAGCAGTCGGTCCGCCGTGCAGCCTCGCGCGCCATCTGAACCGCTGGCAGCAGGAGGGCGATCAAGATCCCGATGATCGCGATGACCACCAGAAGTTCAACCAGGGTAAAAGCGCTTCGGCTACGGACCACGAGAAATCGTCTCCCAATCGAAACGGGAGTCATCGCTCACCCCACCGTCTCGGGGGGGCACGCACGGTGCGGCTCACAAGCCATTATACTTCGCCGATGGGGCGGGCGGTGGAATTCTCTGGTCCGTTCGCCCGGATTGTGCGGCCTGGGGACTCAAACGGAAGTAGTTGGCATGGCGGCTGGCGTCTCCGGAT
Source organism: uncultured Planctomycetaceae bacterium (assembly GCA_964429355.1). Lineage (GTDB taxonomy): Bacteria > Planctomycetota > Planctomycetia > Pirellulales > Thermoguttaceae > JAAYAY01. The sequence goes on from CAYSCH010000337.1 coordinate 7,705, forward strand.
CGCACCACCCCCGGTGCAGCGGATGGAGTCTGCTCCGAGCGGGCCTCTGCAGCCGGCCACGCTGGCCGACGTCGGGCGGAATGTCAGTCCTCCTTGGCCTGCGATTGCAGCACTGCCGCCAAAATGGCGTCGGCAAGGGCTTTCATTCCCCTGTCGCCCGGGTGGCCGGCAACCCCGTCATGGGAAAATTCTCGTTCCGAACGGGCCAAATTGGCGGCGTCGTGACCGAGGGGGCCCGCGTCCACGAAAATGCCGCCGACCTCCTCGCAGGCTTCCTTCAACATCTGGTCCTTGGCGGTATCGGGCCCGAAACAGCTTCGCACTACCAGAAGCGGGTGGCGTCGCGCCAGGGCACACCGCACGATGTTCAGCACCCCGGCCTTGAACTGCGACTTGGCCTCATCGGTGTCCAGGACCGGTACGTTCTCGCCGATCGCCAGAACCACCAGGTCCGGATCGAAGGCGAAGAAGTCCTTCATCTCTGCGTCCACGTCGTAGCCGGCGTAGTTGCGCTCAAAGTCGGCTATGTTCTTGACCAGGATCTCGGGTGCAGATCCCGTGTGCTGAGCCAGGGCGCTGGCCACCAGGTGCACGTAGTCTTTGTCTTCGGAGCTGGCGGCCATTCCCCGGTTGCCGGTCCAGCCGATATCCGCTTTGGGGCCGTGCAGCGTGATGCTGTTTCCGAGGAACAGGATCCGCCTGACGGCCGGCAACTTGACCTCCGGCGCTGCGGTGACCGGAAACATGGAGATCCGGAACTTGGTGCAGCCATAAGGGACGAGCGCCACTCGCTGCGAAGCTCCCGTTTTGGTGGCCGGCAACAGCGGCAGCCGCGGAGATTTCGGGTCGGGATCCCAGCTGATCGCCGCGGCATTGGCCTCGACCTTCAAAGGTGCCGCCAACGGCCAGTCCCATTTTGCGGGCATCTCGGTCCGCTCGACGGTCAGGTTGGGTTCTTCCACATCGAGCGCCAGCTTCCACTCGGCCGAAGGGTCTGGAGTGTTGGCGTCAACCGTGTCGGCAATCGGCAGCGCAAAGAGCAGGGGACCATAGGAAACCGAGGCGTAAGGCGCGCCCCGGGTGCTGCCGGGCTCGGGGACGGAGACGGTTGTGGCGCGGTGCGTGCCGTCGTAAGGCGGGCCTGATGCCGCGTCGCGGCCGGTCTCCAGGCGGGCGGTCATCGGAAACCGCAGCCGAACGGTGTCGCCCGTCTTCCAAGTCCGGTCCAGACGCGCAAACCCCATGGGAGTCGGCTCCAGTGCGACCGCCGCGCCGTTGACTTCCACCGTCGGGCTCGAGCACCAGCCGGGCATGCGGAACTCCAGGGGGAAGGCTGCCTCCTGCTTGGGCTCGACGGAGATCTCGATCGTTTCGCCAAAGGGGTAGTCGGTCTTGCAGGTGATTACGACCGGCACACGCTCGCCTGCCAGCGCGGTCAACTTGCAGGGGCCGTAGCAGGTCGCCGCCAGGCCGTTGTCGCAGGTGGCCATCCACATATGCGTGACATACCAGGGCACAATGCGGTTGAGCGCCGCCGTACAGCACAGGGGCATGTGCTTGGGCTGATAGGTGCCCCCTTCGGCCCGCGGACCGTGCGGGAAATCGGGCGACATGTTGGCGAACCGATTGGGGCTCTGGAAATAGACGTGCGTCTTGAAATCCCGCGAGACAGTGGCCGGACCGGCGTTGAAAAATGCCCGTTCCGCCCGATCCCCCATGCGCCCCTCGCCGGACACGAACAGGAGACTGATCTGGCTCCACACGTATCCCGCCACGTCGCAGGTTTCGCTCCCGCGGAATGCCCCCGTGGGACCGTACCACTCGTCGGAGACCGGCACCCCATGCGGCTGCATGGCGACCCGCTCGAGGAGATCATGCCAGCCGACCGCCGCGTCGAGGTAGCCCCGCTCGCCGGTCCACAGGTAACCCACGGCCCAGGGGGTTGTCGTTTCGATGAATTCGACGACGTGGGCGTTTTCCACCGTCGCACCCGGAGCCAGGTCCGGGGCCTTGCGGTAGCGGATCAGGCTCGGCAAGAGCCCGATCTCGTCCTGCTTGAACATGCCGTCGAGTGCCTTGGCGATTCCCTCGCTGCCGGTCCACGACCAGGTGTCGTAGGCGGGCCAGGGGTTCGACATGTTGCCCGGGATGGACCGCAGGCACTCAGGGTCGGTGCCGTACGCCTTCTCCAGGGCCTCCAGGATGTGTGGATCCTCGGAGCCGGCATAGAAGCCCGTCATGGCTCGCCCAAGCAGGCCGCACGCCCAGAGGGGCCAGCCCTCCAGGGCGGCGACGGCCGCCTTGCGGTCATCGGGATTGTTGCGGTCGAGCCACCAGAGGAACAGCAGGCTGTCGTTCGTCATGTTGTCGGCCACTGCGTAAAATCGCCGCTTGGCCTGCGCAATCAGCGATTCGTCGTGCAGGGCGTAACCGAGCCGGCCGAGGCCGTCGAACCAGTAGCCGCCCCCTTCATAGGGCCAGGCGCCCTTGTACCAGAAGAGTCCTTCACCGGTCATCTTG
>CAYSCH010000338.1:0-10162 GCA_964429355.1 uncultured Planctomycetaceae bacterium
GCTGTTGGCGCCCGGCAGCGCGGCGGCCAATCCGTGATCGGTCGGCCGCGGTTGCGGGGCGGATTGCACTGGAAATGCCGTCTATTCCGGCTCGCCGGCCCTTCTGCGGCAAGAGAGCGGGCCCCCCCATCATCCGGAACGTTCTTTGCTGCCCTCTGGGGGGCCATTTCCGGCGATTTTTGGGGCCTTCGAAACGACCTCTTGTTCCGGTTTGGGCTACGTTTTCCCAAATGCCTTCGCTGGAATCGCGGGACGCTTTCGAGTGTGTGAGGGCAGGCTGGAAAGAGACAGGAGATTGTCGAGAATGAGACTGCTGCGGAGTTGCATGAATCTGGGATTGAAGACGAAGCTGATGGTAGTCATGTCGGTGCTGGGCATCGCGGCCTGTGCGATCTACGGGAGCTACCTGTACACCAACTCGTTCCGGCAGACAGTGGCCAAGGCCCGCGAAGACGCGCAGAGCCTGCTCGAGCGATCGACCGAGATGTTCCTGGTTTCGACGCGGAAGTTCCACGACGAATTTGAGAAGGCCCGAACCGTTTCGGACGAGGAGGCCAAGAAAGTGCTCGCGGACTGGAGCCGCACGATCTTTGCCGTGGACGAAGCGGTGATTCACGACCACGGGGATGACAAGCCCCGGGTGCGATTGACGGGTGACGCGGAAGTTTACGGATTGGCGCCGCTGGGCGGCAAAAACACGGTGCTCCAATCGGAATTCGAGAAGGAGGCCGCCGCTCGATTGGTTGCCGGCGAGTCGATGATCGAAGAGATCGACGGGACCCATCTGCGGGTAGCCGTTCCCCTGCCGGCCCAGGCCCACGTGGGGTGTGCGGAGTGCCATTTCGCAACGGTGGACGGAATGAAGTCGGATTTCGGCCGCAACGTGGTGCTTGGGTCGCTGAACGCCTACGTGCCGATCGGCGGCAAGATGCAGGAAGCCAGGACCCACGCGCTCGTTGCCATCGTCTCCCTGGCGATTACTTTCGCGGCGATGATCGGGCTGATTCAACTGTGTGTCAACGGCATGGTCATCAAGCCGATTCGCAAGTGCATGAGTGCCGTCGCCGCGTTGGCGAAGGGCGATTTTTCGCAGAAGGCCGAAGTCCGCACCCAGGATGAACTCGGGCGAATGGCCACGGCCATCAACGACTCGATCGATGCGACGAAGAAGGCATTCGAGGAGGTCAACGACGCGGCTCGGCGGGAAAAGGAAGCCCAGCAGCAGCGCGAGATGATCGAGAGGAAACAAGCCGAAGAAGAGAAACAGCGGCAGGCAGAGGCCGCGGAAGCGGAGCGAGTCCGCCGCGAAGAGGAGCAGCAACGGCGCGACCAGGAGGCCGAGGAAGATCGCCAGCGAGCCGAGGCGGATCGGCGGCAGGCGGACCAGTTGCGGGGTAAGGTCGACCGACTGCTGGAAGTGGTCAACTCGGCAGCCAACGGCGACCTGACCCGGCACGTGGAAACGGACGGGAACGAAGCCATCGACGAGCTGGCCCGGGGCATCGATCGCATGATCCACGACCTCGGCGGTATCATCGGCCAGGTGGCGGAAAACGCGATCCAGTTCGGCGAGGGCTCGCGAGTGATCGCCGAGAGTTCCCAGACACTGGCTGCCGGGGCCCAGACCCAGAGCGCGACCGTGGAAGAGATGAATGCCTCGATCGGGGAACTGACCCGGTCGATCGAAGCGGTCCGAGTCAGCGCCAAGGAAGCCGAGAAGGTTGCGCGGGAGACGAACGAGCTGGCTGAAAAGGGCGGCAGCGCCGTGCAGAAATCGGTCGAATCGATGGAACTGATCCGGACGAGTTCGGCCCAGATCGGCGAGATTATCCAGGTGATTTCGGAGATCGCCAGCCAGACGAACCTGCTGGCCCTGAACGCGGCGATCGAGGCCGCGCGGGCGGGCGAACACGGCATGGGATTCGCCGTTGTTGCCGATGAGGTGAGGAAACTGGCCGAACGGTCCAACCGGGCCGCCGGGGAAATCACCAAGCTGATCAGGGAGTCGACCAATCGAGTGGAAGAGGGGGCCCAACTGAGCGAAGAGACCGGCGAGGCCCTCAAGGCCATCCTGCATGCCGCCTCGGCCACTGCCGCACGGATCAGCGAGATTGCGACCGCCACCGTGGAGCAGGCCAGCAATGCCACGGAGGTTTCCAAGGCGATTCACAACGTCACGGAAGTGACCGAGCAGACGGCCGCGGGCAGCGAGGAAATGGCTTCCAGCAGCCAACAGCTCGGCGCCCAGGCGATTGTTCTTCGCGACCTGGTCAAGCGATTCAAGACCAGCGGGGCGAAAGCCTGACGTGCCGGCAAGACAGCTTCTGCGGCAGTCCGTGACTGGTCATTCCTGAACAACAACGGCCGGCCGGTCCTGATCGAGGACCGGCCGGCCGGTTCATTTCAGGTTCTGCTGAGGGGTCGCCGGTTACTTCGCGCGATTCAGCAGTCGCTTGGCCTTGGCTACCTGATCGGCGTCCTTGGAGGTTTCGACGATCTTCTTCATGGCAGCAGCCACTGCGGCCTTGTTGCCGTCGACGATGCTCTCACCGATCTTGGTCGCTGCATCGCACGCCACCTTGCCCAGGGCGGGATCCTGCACGTAGGCCATCACCATCTGCAGGGCGTCGGCCGAAGGGTAGCGAATGATCGAGTGTTCCAGGACGATCGCCTTCTCGTCGGCACGTTCCGCGAGGCCCAAGGCGTTCTGGCAGATCGTAAAGCCTTCTTCCGGGGAAGGATTCAACTGCCGGGCGATGCGGATATAGCCGCGGAGGGCCCGGATCTTGTACTTGTTTTCCTTCAGATCCTTGGCCAGTGCGAACAGCTCGGGGGCAGCCTCGGGGCTGGTCCAGTTGCCGAGGATCTCCGTGGCCTTGTCCTGCATGGCGTCGTCGCCGCTGCGCGCGATAGCCACGACGGTTTTCAGGGCCGTCTGGCCGCTGATGTCGAGAAGGCGGTCCATGAGGAAGACCTTGACTTCCGCCGGCGCTCCGTCCATGCACTCGGCGATTTTGGCTGCACAGGCATCCTCGTCGGGCATGCGGATGACGGTGTCCTTGATCGCCTGCTGGGCAACCGCCTTTTCCTCGTCCGTGTCGGCCTTCGACAGCCGATCGACGAGTCCGGGGAGCCTATCCACCCCGACGGTTTTTCCCAGGGCCTGGACGGCAGCCAGTTGAATCTGCATGTCAGACGACTGGGCCGCCTTTTCGAGGGCTTCGCTGGCGGCCATGATCCGCCGTTCTCCGGCGGTTTCGATGGCCAGGGCCAAGGCCTTGCCCTGGCTTCCGGCAACGGCGGCGACCACGGCGGCATCGACTTCGGCGCCCGGCATGGCGATGAGGACCTGCCTGGCGGCGGTCGAGATGTCGGCGTCGTCATCGGCTGCCGCTTCCAGGAGCAGGTTCACGTTGTCGGCCCCGCCAAGGGCCACCAGGGCCTCGATGGCCGCCAGACGCAACTCCTTGGCCTCGGAAGTGACGGCCTTGACCACGGCCGGCAGGGCCGCCACGTCGCCGCGGTCGGCCAGGGCGGTGAGCAGCTTGGCCTGCTGGTCCGCAGGGACCTCGTCGAGAAGGCCGAGCAACGCGTTGGCCACGGCCTGGCCGGGGATCAACCGTGCGGCTCGCAGCGAAACGCCGCGGAGCCTGGCGTCGTCCGACTTGAGCTGCTCGACCATCAGAGCGATGCCTTCCTCGCCGCGGGCGAGGATTGCGTTCTGCATGGCGGCTTCGACCACAAACACCGGCACATCGGCCTTGCAGACCGTGTCGAGCAGATCCAGGGCGGCAGCCTTGTTGCCGCCGGCGAGGAGTTTGTCGGCGCAGGCCAGGCAGGCGTCGGCCACCTGGATCTTCAGAGCGTCCTTGGTTTTGGAAAGTTGCTCCTTGAGAACGGCAACGGCTTCCTCCGTGGCGATCTTACCGAGTGCGGCGGTCGCCGCGGCCACGATGTCATCGTCACGATCCATCAGCCCGGCCAGGGCTTCTACGGCCTCCGGATCCTGGCGAACGCCGATCGAGTTGATCACGCCCACGAGGAGGTTGCCCTGAACCTTGCCCAGCGCGGCTCGGAAGGCGGCATCGACGGAAGGATCGGCGAGGGGCTCGAGGCTGTAACGGGCATAATGGGCCCACTTGGCGTCTTCCAGGATCGGCGCCAAGGCGGGAACGGCGTATTTGGTACCGAAGATGGCGAGGCGTTTGAAGGCGACCGCCTTATCGTTGTCTGGGGTGTCGGCCGATTGGATGATCGCCAGGCACTTGTCCGTCTCGTCCTGGGCATCCTGTCCGGCCTGCAGGGGCAGGTCGGAATTCTGCCCAAAAACTTTCGCGGTTCCGACTGCCGCCGCCAGCAGGGCCAGGGCGACAATCAGTGGTTTGGGATAGCGGAACATGGTTGGTTATCTCCTCGGTAAAGTCGTCGAATTGGTGCATGAAGAACACAGGGCGGCAGGGCCGCGGGCTGGATCGGTGGAAAGGGTACTCCACTTGACGATCCCATCCGGGGGTCGGGGCCAAGACTAGCTTCTCCACGGTTCGCGGTAGGCGCGGCTGCGCATGCGGTTGGCTTCGGCGTCGTTGACGAATTCGATCTTCTGCGTATCGAGGGTCAACTTGCGGCCGAGCTGCCAGGCGATGTAGGCCGCGTGGCAGGCGATGTGCGAGTTGGCAACGCGATCGGCGTTGGATTGGGCAATTGCCCGCGTCTTCACGCAGTTGAGGAAATCGCGGATATGATTCTTCGGATCCGTGCCGGCGGTGGGGACGTTTTTCAGGTACTGGCGGACGGAAGCCGAGGTCTTCATACGGCCGCTGTCGCCGGTCTCGACCCACCCGCTTTCGCCTTCGTAGCGAGCGCTACAGGTCCCAAGGCCCATCCAGCCGGTATCGCGCATGACGAGCTTCAGGCCGTCGTCGTAGGTGCAATGGACGTGGGTTTCGCTGACCGGCTCGTAGATATTGGGCATGGTGTGGTCCTTCTGGGCCGCCCACTGGCAGAGATCAACGGTGTGGGAGCCCCATTCCAGGATACCGCCGCCATGGAAGTCGAAATGTCCGCGCCATCCACCTTCGATGTATTGCTTATTGAAGGGGCGCCAAGGGCACGGGCCGAGCCAGGTATCCCAGTCGACCTCCCAATCTTTATCGTCTTCGCTGGGGATCTCCTCCGTATCGAGCCACTTCTGCGAGGTGCCCGGGGCGAGCGTGTTGGCGTGAACGGTCGTGAGTTTGCCGAGCCGGCCGCTCGCGCACAGATCGGCCGCCAGGATGAAGTTGGCGATGTTGCGGCGTTGGGTCCCGGCCTGGTAGACCACGCCGTAGCGTTTGATCGTATTGGCCAGGTCGATGCTCTCCTGGATGGTTGTCGAACAGGGTTTCTCGGAGTAGATATCCTTGCCGGCTTTGGCGGCCAGGATGGCGGCCATGGTGTGCCAGCGGTCGCCGGTGGCGATGAGGACCGCGTCGATATCCTGGCGGGCGAGGAACTCATGAGGATTGGCGTACATTGCGCAGTTGGAGTTCTTGTAGAAATCGTCGACGGTCTTCTTGACCGTCTGACGCGACTTCTGGCGGACGTCGCAGATGGCGACGAACTGGACATCGGGCGATTCGAGCAGGCATTGCAGGTCGTGCATGCCTCGGCCGCGGATCCCAAACCCGCCCATCACAATTCGCTCGCTGGGGGCCACAACTCGGTGGTCACCCAAGGCGGAACTGGGAATGATCTGCGGCAGCGCCAGAACCGCACCCGCCTGGGCTGCGGTTCGGAGAAACCGCCGACGTGAAAACGCCGCGTGATTCTGCGACATGGTCGGTCTCCTTATTCGATTCAAAGCGGGGAAATTTCCGTCGAAGGGGTCCCCATTATAGTACGGCAGTTGACGCAACGCACGCACTCGACACGTTCACCTCGCAGGAGGGGGTAGTCACGGGATTCCCATGCTACACCGTTTTGCCGACAACAAGCCGACTATCGCACAGGGCCTGTTTTCCGGTAGATTTGGGGCAGATTCGCCTTCTGCAGGAGAGTCTTTTATCCCTGCCGCCGATGTGGATTGACTGGTGAACTGCGGCCGGTGGAAGGGAGTGTTTGTCGCAAAACACACCCTGAACCCGCCCAGTCGGCAGCGGTGCGGATCGCATCTGTGGACCGGAAAGGCGGGGGCGGTTCTGGAGCGGTGAGACTACCAGCAAGGGTGGATCAATCCTGACGTTCAGAATGGGGAATAAATGTTGCGTGCCGAGCCCGTTCCAGGTAGAACTCGCAGGGCGGTTGTCCCCTGATTTGGGACCGTTACCTGCAACCACTGGCCGAATCGATACCGAAATGGACGTCCATCCGCACCGCAGTTCACTTGATTTTCTGGAGACTCGGGAGCGTTTTCTGCCCGTCAAGGAAGAGGCGATCCTCCGCAAGATCCTGGCCGACGGCAATTGTTCGGAACAGCAGCGGAAGCAGTTCTGCATGTTTCTCGACATGGTCCGGGCGAGGTTTCACTTCGAGTTCGTGGATGAGATCAACTCCCTCAAGCGGCTCTATGATCCCTTCGATCCGGACCGCGACACTCAACTGCTCGCGGAACTATCGGACCAGGAACGCGAGGAGGCGTTTTCCGAGCTGCGCCGGCGATACGAGAAGCTACTGCTGAGCGGGAACTACGTGAAGCTCAGCCGCGAGCAGTTGCTTGCCTGCATGGAGTCTCGCAACGAATTGGGGCTTTCTGTGCGAGTGAATCTCGACGACTACGAGGTGCTCGACGTCTACTACCGGGGGATCCGAGCGGCGCAGCAGTCGTATCGTGCCTGGAAGACCTTCTTTCGCCAGCGGACGGTTCCCGTGCGGATGTTCTCGCGGGTGGCGATTCTCGTTCGCAGGCGGCACGCCCGGAAGGGGAAGGAACCGGCGCGCGACATCGTGCTGATGAAGCTGTTCAAGGACATCGTGCTGGAAGACCTGAAGATGACTTCGCCGGAAGTCCGCCTGCAGATGAAGTTGTTCGACAAGCTCAAAGTGGGTGGCACCGTGGCGGGCGGGCTGGCCGCACCGACGATGAAGCTGTTCACGGCAGCGATCATTTCTCCGGTCGTTCTGCTGGTCATCGTGGCGGGTTTCGCGGGGGCCTTTTTCAAGGGGGTCTTCAGCTTCCTCACGAGCAAGACGAAGTACATGCAGACCCTTTCCTCCAGTCTCTACTACAAGAACCTGGCCAACAATGTGAGTGCTTTGACCCGGCTGGTCGACGCTGCCGAGGCGGAGGAGATCAAGGAGTTGTTGCTGGCCTACTTCATTCTCTACAGCGAGCGCGAGGCGAGCTACACCATGGAGGAACTCGACGCCCGAGTGGAGGCCTGGCTGCAGGAGAACTTCCAGCTTCGTAACGTCGACTTCGAAATGGACGATGCGGTCCGCAAGCTGGTCGACAAGGGCCTGATCGAGGTCCGGGAAGAGGCGGCGGAGGACGGCACGACTCGCCGGGTTCTGAAGGCCCTCGAGCTACCGGTGGCGTTGGATCGGCTGGACCAGTGGTGGGACGACTACTTCTCGCCCAACGGCAAGGAGACGGTGCTGCGCCCGGTCGGGAGCTGAGCTGCCGGGCGGGACAGTGCAAACGGCCCGCAACAGCAAGAAGCCGGGCGGGGAGGGACGATAAGAGCTTGGATTGTCAGCAGCCCCCTCGCTGAGGTGGGGTGATCAACCCCCAAGGACCAGAAGGTGCCGCTTTGGGCAGCGGAGTTCTGCCCGGGCTGGACACCCCTTTCGTTTCGGCAGGATGGGCGACCCGGCGAGCCTGGGATGGCAGCCGTCGTGGGAGGGGCGACGGGAGGCGGGAGAATTGTGATAGGTGGGACTTGATGGGCATTGCAAGGGGGGGTAGACTGAAGGCGTCTCTTTTCTTCCTACACACCTTTTTCTTGGAGGTCGCTGAGATGCGCTCTGCGAAACGTACAGGGTTCACGCTAGTTGAATTGCTGGTCGTGATCGCCATCATTGGCATCTTGATCGCGTTGCTCTTGCCCGCTGTCCAGGCGGCCCGCGAGGCTGCCCGCCGCTCCCAGTGCAGCAACAATTTGAAACAGCTCGCCCTGGGGCTCCATAATTACGCAGACACGTTCAAAACATTTCCTTCTGGTTTCATCACCAACTTCCCGACTGTCTTTGCGACTCTCGAACGGTCGCACTGGAGTTGGGGGGCGATGACTCTGGGTTTCATCGAACAGGGGGCTTTGCAAGACCAGTTGCAGGTTGGACGCGTTCCGTTGTGGAGCAACCTGACAACGACCGCGGGACGGGCCGCTCTCCAGACTCCGCTCTCCGCGTTTGTTTGTCCATCGGATACCGGCCCGGCTTTGAACGACTTCGGCACCAAGTACAAGGCCGCCTTCTCCACTTACGAAAAGCAGGTGACGAGCGACGGGACGGACCGAATCCCAATCGCCAAGTCGAACTACGTGGGTGTGGCATGCAGCGGCAACAGCGCGACCCCGCCCAGCGGCAATTTCGCCTCGTACGGAGCGGCGACGGGAGTGCTTTTTTCGAACTCCAATGTATCGTTTCGCGATATCCTTGATGGGACCAGCAATACGGCGATGCTGGGAGAGCGGTGTTTCCGCCTCAACGGTGTGGACATCGGCGCCGCGAATGCCCTCGGGTTCAGCTCTGAGGTGACGGCATACAGTGACCGCACCCGCTCGCTGTTGTCTGCTCTCGGGATCCCCTATTTTGGTATCAACCAGACCGTAATCAACGCCGACCATCAGAATCGCGGATTCCATAGCAATCATCCCGGGGGGGCCCAGTTCGCGTTGTGCGACGGTTCGGTCCGGTTTGTCAGCGAGACCATCGACTTCAGCCCGGGAAATTTGACGCCGGTGTCACAGGGCGGGGCGACTAACCAGTGGGTCAACAGCACCTTCGAACGGCTTCTGTCGAGGGATGATGGTCAGCCTATAGGAGAATTCTAAAGGCGCGCACCCGAAATCTACGATCGTGCGAACAGGTGGACCTGGGGAGACTCTCCCCAGGTCACGTTTTCCAGGTTTCGTTCCAGCATAAAAGCGAGGTTGATATGACGTTTTCACGGATGTTGGTATTGGCTCTTCTCCTGCCCGCGATGGCGTTAGGCACTATCGGCTGTGGCAGGAGCGATCTGCCCGAACTGGGGCGAGTGCAAGGCACCGTCACTCTCGATGGCAAACCCCTTCCCGGTGTGATCGTCATGTTTCAGCCGGATGCCGGTCGCCCCGCCGTGGCCAATACGGATAGCGCAGGGAATTACGAACTGATGTATACCAACGACACCAAGGGCGCGACCGCAGGGCAAAATACGGTGAAAGTCGTCTGGCCCGACGGAGCGACGCCGACCGCGACGATTCCCGACAAGTACGGCATTAATTCGACCATCAAGAAGGAGGTCAAGGCCGGAAAGAATACGATCGACATTGCCATGGAATCGAAATAGCGAGTTGCTGCGAGGCCAAACCTGTGAAGAGCTTCAGCCGATCCCTTTTGCTGTTACTGGCGGGCATGTTGCTGGCGAACGTTGCCAGCGCAGACCCGTTCCGCGTTCGGCCTTACGTGCAGAATCCGGCCCGCGACGCCATCACGATCCGCTGGCTTTCGGACATGGGAGAGCCAGGCATGCTTACGGTGGATACTGCTGACGGGCCGCGTCAGCTCCAGTCGAAGCCCAAGCTGGCGAGCACCTTGGCGTACAATCCCTTCCAGGCCGAACCGGGGGGGCCGCACCCCGGTTTGCCCTGGCTCCACAGCCTGCGGGTGACCGGGCTGGAACCGGGAACGAAGTACGACTACCAGGTCCGCCAAGGAACGCAACAGTACGGCGGTTCTTTCCGGACCGCACCGGCTGCCGATCAAGCGATTCGATTCATCGCGTATTCCGACTCCGAGACCCAGCCCGAATCGACGACCAGCCCGCCGGTCGATTGGCCGGTCTCGCCCGGCAGCAATCGGCCGGAGGGGATCACTCGGTATTTCGTGGATCAGACCACCGGGTACCGTGAAAACTGCAAGGTCATTGCTGCGCGGGAGCCGGATTTCCTGGTCCTCCCCGGCGACCTGGTGGAAACCGGCGGCGAACAGCGCGACTGGGACGAATTCTGGCGGCACATGGCGGGAGACTACGGCACACTGGCCG
>CAYSCH010000339.1:0-10156 GCA_964429355.1 uncultured Planctomycetaceae bacterium
TAGCCCGTGGCGCTAAAAGTTTCGATCGCGTTTCCGTGGAGGAGATCGGCATAGGCGACGCCACCGGTGCCGTGCACTTCGGCCCGATCATCCATTCCCCCGAGCTTCGTCCAGCTCTCTTCGGCCAGGCCGACGCAACCTCCGTCAAATGCGAGGATCAGCAGGGCGTTGTCGTCTCCCCGGGTCTTGTCGCCATGGACTTGCGTGGCCATCTGGGCGTAGACGGAGGTGATCTTGGGCTTCCCCAGCATCCAGCGGAAGAACTCGATGGCATGGCAGCCCATGTCCATGGCCACACCGCCGCCGGATCGTTCGACGTCCCAGAAGTGAGCGGCGTGGGGCCCGTTGTGTTTCTCAGACTGTTTGACAAGGGTTGGCCGGCCGAGGGCCCCGTCGTCGAGCAGCTTTTTGAGCCGCACATATTTCGGCGCGAAGCACAGCTCCTCGGCATACATCAGCTTGACCCCGGCGGTGCGGCAGGCTTCGATCATCCGGTCCGCCTCCCGGAGACTCAGGCACAGCGGCTTCTCGCAAACCACGTGCTTTCCCGCAGCCGCCGCATCGAGCGTGGCCTGGCAATGGAGGTCGTTGGGTAGCCCGAGCACGACCATCTCGAGCTGTTCCAGTTCCAGCATCTGCCGATAGTCGGCGAAGTAGTGCGGGATGCCGTACTTGCGGGCAAACTGCTCCGCATGAGGCGGCGTGGGGGATGCCACGGCGAACAACTCCGCCTGGGGCACGGCCTTGAGGGCCTCGGCATGGATCGTCGAAACGAACTGGGTGCCGATCAGTCCAACACGGACCTTTTGCATGATTCGCCTCTGCGTTGATCGTCGTTCGAGAATGCCGGGTGCGGCGCACGCCACGATATCGGCTCGAAGGGGGCGAATCAAGTGCTTGGCGACTCTGTCCTCGGGGGCTCCCGTTCCGCGCTGCTGGCTACGGAGGTCTCCTGGTTCTTCCCTGGCGGGAGATGCTGCTACGCGGCCGGGATCCGCAACAGGAGAGGAAAGAATTGACCGCCCAAGGGCTGCCCGGAAGGGATGGGTGGCACGCCTTCGAGGAGCGGCTCGAAGCTTCGGCCTGCGCGAATTATCAAGACATTCTACGCACGTGGTCCAGGGGCAGCCGTTCCTTGGGCGACTCTGAGGCAGAAGGCCGTATTCTGGGGATACGGCTACGGGGTGGCTGGCGGAGGTGGGAGGAGGTATACTCGAAAATTCGCGAAAGCCTCAAGCATGTCTACCCGGCCAGCGGCGGAGAGGCATTTCGTCCTCTTCTGATTCACCGCCATCCGTCGACGGGCGGTGTGGACTGCAGAGTGCTGTTCGCCGATCCCAACTGTCCTGAGCCACTTCATGGAAACGATTCAAGCCAACGTTTACGACTATCCCAAATACTACGACGTGCTGTTCAACTCGGACTGGAAGGCGGAGTACGACTTTCTGTGCGACTGCTTCACGAAGCACGGCAAGGGGACGGTCCACCGTTTGTTCGAGCCGGCCTGCGGCACGGGCCGCCTGCTGATCAAGTTTGCCCAGGCGGGCTACGATGTGGCGGGCAACGATCTGAACGCCAAGGCGGTCGACTACTGCAACGCCCGTCTCAGGCGGTATGGTTATGCAGGGACGGCCGTGGTAGGCGACATGTGCGACTTTCAGTTGAAGAGAAAGTCCCATGCCGCCTTCAACACGATCAACAGTTTCCGCCACCTGCAGACGGAGAAGCAGGCGGTCGATCATCTCCGGTGCATGGCCGGCGCGTTGGTCGAGGGGGGGCTCTACATGCTGGGGCTGCACCTGACTCCCCGTCGGGCGGCCGTTTGCGAACACGAGGCCTGGACGGCGCAGCGCGGCAACCTGTGCATCAACTCGGAAATGCAATCGATCGAAGTCGATCGCCGCCGGCGAACGGAACGGGTTCGTTTCACCTTCGACATCTACACGCCCACGCGTCAATTCCGGCTCGCCGACGAGTTCACCTTCCGCACCTACACGGCCCGGCAGTTCCAGGAGCTGCTCGGCAAGGTTCCGGAGTTCGAGCTCATTGAGACTTACGACTTTGCCTATGAGATCGACTCCCCGATCACCATTGACGGCAAGACCGAGGACGTGGTTTACGTGCTCCGGAAGAAGTAGCCTGCCGGAGTGTGGTCGACAGGGCGAGGCAGAGCAACCTGCCAGGCTCGACTCTTCACTTTCGCATGGCCTGCATCCCGGGTTATCGGGCTCCCGTCCGGGAACGGGCGAGTCTATCTCTCCACTCTCTCCTCGATGGCAGCGGCAGCCCGCCGGAGTCCGTCGTGCGCGGCGAGACGCTGGACGATCTGTTGGCAGGCCGTGGAAACATCGCGGGAACCGAGGAGCCGGTTCAATTGTCTCGCCAATCTTGCGCCGGTGAATCGCTGGGCGGGGATCGAGTCGCCCAGGCCAAGGGATTTGATGCGGGCGGCATTGTCGAACTGGTCGTGGGCCAGGGCCATTAGGACCTGGGGGATGCCGGCGGCCATGGCCTGCGACGTGGAACCGATTCCGCCATGATGGATGAAGGCGGCGGACCGGGGGAGGAGCAGGTTGAGGGGCACATAGGAGAAATGTGCCACGGTCTCCGGCAGGCTGCCGGGGAGCTGTTCCGGGTAGCCGGTCAGCAGAATGCCGGCCCGGCCGAGCCTCGTGCATGCTTCGAGGGCTGCCTCGAAGAAGGCTCGGCCATGAATATTGGCCGAACCGGGAGTGAATACAAGAGGTGCCCGATGCTTATCCAGGAACGCTTCGACGTCGGCTGGCAGGGTTTCGGCTCCCAGGTCGTTCCAGAGGGGAAAATCGGTCTGGATCACACCCCTCGGCCAGTCGTCCTGGGGCGGGCAGAACCAGCCGGGAAACAGGCAGAGGACGGCATAGGGTGAATGCCACCAATGCACAATCCGGCGAACGGGCGGCAGTCCGAGCTCTGCCCGCCACGAATTGAGGAATGGGCAGACGACCGGATCGATGAAGAACCGCTCGCCGATGCGAAACAGAATCCGCCTCAACCATGGGGGCCCCGAGACGCCGGGGAGCGTGGGTGGTTCCTTGTCGCTCCAGAGGACCGCAGGCTGGCAGTGGAGAGTGATGACCGGCAGGTTGAGCTTCTCTTGTGCCAGGAGGGCCCCGAAACCGAAACAGTTGGTGATTCCCACGGTGTTCTTGCCACCCGCGAGGTCGGCGCAGAGTTCGTATTGGCGCTGGAGCACCTGCTGAAGCGTTTGAAAGATATGCCGGAAAGATCGCTGCGGATGCCAGAGATCGGGATCTTCCATGACGGCGGTGTACTGCTGGCGCGTGCCCAAGGCTTCAAACTCCAGTCCGTGGCGCCGAACTGTTTCTTCGAAGTGCGGATTCGTTGCCAGCGTGACGGCATGTCCCCGGCTGTGCAGCTCGATGGCCAGCCCGAGCATGGGGAAGACGTCGCCGGCACTGCCGAAGGTTGAGCAGAGGAAGTGCACGGGCGATCCTGCTTTACATGGACTCTTGCTCGGAGAGGAACGCCGTGTCGAGAAGCCTCCCGTCGTAGTGGATGTCGACGGTGAGGGTGCCCAGGGGACGACTGCGGGCGGAGAGAAGCAGGGAAATCTGGGCGGAGGCCTTCAGGACGATTGGAATTCGAACCGGTCCGGGGCGTTTCTCCGGCCCTTGGCGCTGGATCGCCAGGCGGATGGCCGACTCCGGATCGGCGAAGCGGATGTCGTCCATTTCGAGAACCGTGCCCAGGTCGAAGACGACCAACAGATCGTCGGGGACCATTTGCGGGAGGGGGCAATACTCTTTGAGACCGACGGAGACGACTTCGACTCCGTCGTGTTGGCTCACCGTGAGATCGGCGAAGCGGACGGTCTCAACCTCGACGTCGTAGCCGCTGTCGCCGAGTTTGACACTCTCCTGAGTGACGAATGCTCGGATATTATCGGGATAGGGAGACATTCTGCCGTTCCTGGGATGGGGGGCCCGGGGATGACGATCTCCCTAATCTAGGCCGTCGAGGAGGAGAAGTCCACCCATCGGGACCGCCCGACCACCCTGGGAAGTGGGCCCAGGGTTGGCCTAGCGAAACGGACGGGACAGGCGGCTCTTCGTCACGATCCCGCACTGGAGAGGAGGGCTACTGACGGTTCGAGGGCCGACGGGGGTTCTTCCCGCAGTATCACGTGCCTGGCACCGCCGGAATCAACGCCCAGGTCGCGATTGAAGCCCAGGTGCGATCGCCATGGCAGGCCATAGAAAGGGGAGACCGTCGTTTCGAACCGGAGTTCATCGACGCCGACCTGGCGAGCCAGTTCTATTGCCCTCAACTGGTACTGGCGGCGTTCATTCCAATGGAAAAGAAGATACTTCCAGTAGATGCGTGGAGAGCTTCGTTCGCCCCGATAGGCAACCAGGTCTTTCAGATTCTGAAGAACCCGATCGAACTTGAGTCCTCGCTGGTAGCGTGCGGCCGTATTCTGGTCGACGCCATCCAGGGAGAAATAGATGCGGTCGAAGAGGAGGGCCGCTTCGCGTTTCTGATCCGTGTCGACGAGCATGCCGTTTGTGGAAACCACGAGCGAGAGGTTCGGGTTGCGATCTCGAAGGATCGTCAACTCCTCGAGCACTCTGTCTGACGAGAATGGCTCACCGAGGTGATGGAAGGTGATCTCCCTTACGCCGATCCGCGCCAGGTCTTCGGCCACTTTGCGCACGTCGTCGAGAGACATGCGTCGGCGTTTTCGCACCTGTTTCACGGTGTGGCGGCGGCAACTCAAGCAGTGGAGATTGCAGATGCTCGTGTTTTCCAGCATCACGGCCTTCGGCATCGTAACCTGGGCCAGCGCTTGCCAAGCTTGCGGTTTCGACATCGCTCGAAGGTGTTTGCATCGGGTGCAGTTGGGCGTCGGGACGCGGCCGAGGGCAAGCTGTTCCCTGAAAGACTGGGCGGCCGGTCCGAGAAATACTGCTTCGAACGACTGTTCGTGCAGGTCGCCGACGTGCCCCGAGCCATCCAGGTCGCGATATCCGCAGGAGAGCGTCAGATCCGAGTTGACACAGACACCGAGTTCGGCACGGCCTTGGAGCGAATTGCAGATGAACCCCTGCCGGCACCATTGCGCTTTGGCGGTCAGGACCGTTGCGCCGATTTTCCGGGGAAGCAACGACGCCTTGACGGCCAGATTTTCCATAGATGGGAACCAGAATGTTGTTTCCGGAGTCGTTCGCGACGACGGATCTGCGGCCTCGCTTAGCGCTGCAGCACAAAGCATGCCCCCTCATCATAAGGATACATCATGGAAACATCGCGCGTGGAAAATGGGGTTTCTATTCTCTGTAACTCGCCGTCTGTCGGGGGGCAATGCTCGCCGTGGAGTAACTGGAGGGGAAATGCTACCGCAGCACTGGGAATTCAAATCCTCCGTGTTGGAGCAGGGATGCGAGGATTGTTGCGAGATCCTGTTTCGCCCGATCTGAATGCTCGCCGACACTCCTTCACTGGCACCCAATCGCCACCACGCCGCACGAAACGGGCGGCAGCACGAGTCGCAGCGTCCCGCCGTCGCGCTCGACCGGCGCCTTCTTTGGCTGCACAGCGTCGCGCTCTTCCAGGGTGTTACGGGCGCTCAAGTCCCCAGGGGCGACAAGGTCCAGCGAGGCATCGCCAATCGTGCCGCTGCTGAGCCTGAGCGTGACCGCGACGGCTTTCTCGGTCGGATTGACGGCTTTGAGGATCACCTTCTTGCCGTCAGCCGTTCTGGTGGCCACGGCGCTGAGCGGGCCCGTTTCGCCTTCCAGGGCGATACGCTCCGGTGCATAGTGGTCGCGCCAGAGCTTCATGACCACGTAGTTGGGCGCCGGGAACCAGGTGCGATGGTCGAAATTGACGAAGGCGTTATCCCACCCGCTGGCCGAGACGTGGCGGAGGAAGAGGGCCGGTCCGCCGATCTCGACGGTGTCGCCACAGCGTTCGAAGGCGTTGAGGAGGCCGCCGCAATAGAGGCCGGTCCGCCAGTCGGTCGATTGGGCATTCCACTCGGAGACATAGATTTTGAGGCCGGGGTTCTTGGAGGCGCGGATCAGGTCGGCCGTCTTAAGGAAGAATTTTTCGTAGGCGAGGGGGCCATCGGCAAAACGGTCCGGGTTCTCGTAGTGATGGATGCTGAGGTAGTCGATGCCGGCGGCACACTGCTCGATGAGCACTCGATTCCAGGCCAGCCCGTTGCCTTCGTCGCCGTAGCCGGCGCTGCCGCAGGCGGCGAGCTTGATGGAGGGGTCGGCCTTTCGCATGGCGGGGGCGAAGCGGTTGACCCACTCGGCGTAGGTTTCAGCCCGCATGTGCCAGGTTTCGTTATCGATTTCCCAGTATTTCACCCCATAGGGCTCGGGATGTCCATTGGCAGCGCGAACCTTGCCCCACTTGGAGTCGGCCGGGCCGTTGCAGTACTCGATCCAGTCCAGCACCTCCTGGAGGAAGTCGTTGTCGAGCACCTCGCGGTTCCACTCCGGAGTGCCGATGTTGACGACGATGAGCGGCTCGGCGCCGACGCGGCGGCACATGGCGATGAACTCGTCGGTGCCGAAGGAATTGACCTCCTTGTCGTCCCACATATTTCGCGGATGGGGACCTCTCTTGTGCTGGGGGCCGATGCCGTCTTTCCAGCGATAGGGCGAGGCGTAGCAGCCGCCCGGCCAGCGAATGACCGGCGGGCGCAGGTCGCCGATCGCGGCCTGCAGGTCCGGTCGGCAGCCCCCGGCCTTGCGCCACGAATCGGGCATCAGGCTCACCTGGTCGAGCCAGACCGTGCCGGTGCCCTGGACGCCGACCTGGAGAACGGCCGCGTCGGACGAGCCGGCGGGGACAAGTTCGATCGGCAGTTCCTTCCAGTCTTCCGCCGGCGCTGCCAATTGCTGCTCGGCCAACGGCTTCTCGCCGTCGAGGATCCGAACCACCAAGCCTTCTTTGGCCTCGCCGCGTACCCAAAGCGACCCGCGGTAGACCTCGCCGGCCACGACCCGGAGCGGCTGCTGCTGGAGCCCTCCGAAGGGGCCGTTGGATGCGATTCTGCGGCACAGGGCGCCGTTCAGGGGATTCTCCCTGGAGGTGGCAACGGTGGCCGTGCCGGTCGGGGCCCAAGCGGGTGCAACACCCGCTTCGCCTGCGGGGATCGGCGGCAGACCTTCGTGGAGGACCGTACCGTCGAGCGAAGCGACCTTGAAGTTCCGGAACTGGGCCTGGGTGGACCAGGTTCCAACGCCCGCCTTGCCGCGGAGCGGCCCCTTGCCATCGTCGGTGTAGTCGATCACGAGGTCGTCGTCGAGCCAGACCTGGACTTTTGGTCCTTCGCAACGGGCACGGATCTTGTACCAGCGGTCCGTCTCGATCTGCCCGTCACGGCGTCGGGAGACGACGCCCCAACGGCCGCCCCCCTTGATGCCACGTTCGAGGGCGTGCCCGACGTTTCCCCATCCGCCGAGGTTGGCCCAATAGAATTCCTGCTTGTTCCGGGCGCGGAGAAGAATGAGGAACCCTTCCTCTCCTCCGGTCTTACGAGCCTCGACGGTGAACTGGTAATCCGACCATTCGGGCGATCCGAAGACGAGGCGCACGTCGGCTGCCGCACCCTCCTGGGCAATCGAGTCCTCTTGCCGGGTCCAGGTCACGCCCGCGGCGCCCCCTTCAAAGCTGCGGTCCCAGACGAGTTCTCCCCAGAGGCCGCCGTTGCAGGAGTGGTAGATGTGTTCGAGAAAATGGCCGTAGACTTTTTCATCGATGCGGTTGAGGACCTGATCGGGGTGGAGAGTCAAGGACACGTCCTGGGCCCAGGTGATGGGGGCGGCAAGGCCGATGGTCACGAGGCAGGCGAGGGGAAGGGCTGCTGACTTCATGAGTGTCTCTCGGGCTAGGGATAGGGACCTGTTACCAGGAATAGGACTTCGGCTACTTGATGGGCAAACGGACAAGCGTGACACTGTAGGGGGCTGCCTTCAATGCACCGTCGAAATCGACCCCGCCCTGCTCCTTGACGGCGATCGGCTGCGCATCGACCGTGTTGAACGCCTTGGGGTCGTCGCCGGCGATGGTCCAGAAGGTGGCCTTGTCTGCCGGTTTCACCCCGAGCAGGTCGACGTTGACGACCTTCTGCTCGCCGTTCGGATTGACCAGGGCGATCGTGAGCGCCTGGCGGTCTTCCGTCCAGGCGGCGGCCACGTCGAGTTTCGCCTCGGCGCAGTTGCCGGAGACGGCGACCGGAATCGTGCCGTACTGGCGGCGATAGAGCATCAACGGCAGGGCGGTAGCCGACATGAAGGCGCCGGTCTTGGTGGTCTTGATGCAACCGATCACGTTGACCGTCTGGGCATAGTGAGCCATCTTCACGAGGTCGCTGTTGCGGAAGTACTCGTGGAGTCCGACCGCCACGCCCAGGGCGTCGCGCAGCTCGTAGACGCAGCCCAGCTCGCCGTATTCGTAGGGCTGGTACCAATAGTTCCATTCGTCCATGGCGATCGGTACCAGGCGGCCCTCGAGATTCCTGAGCGACGCCTGGAGCTTGCGATGGTCGCCGGCGATCCGGCGGATGGAGTCGGCCAGTTGGGCCGCGTGGGCTGGAATGTCGTCTTTCTTATTGCCCACGTAGAAATGTTCGGAAAGATAGGTCATCTTGTCGGCGCAGTCCTGGAGCATCCCCTCCGACCAGGACCGCTTCTCGCCGGGATCGTGCTTCTCATTCCGCGTGTGAATGGCGCCGCAGCCGACCAGCTCGATGGTCGGGTCGACGTTCCACATGGCGGTGGCCACGCGGTTGTGCTTGATCGTGTAGTGCTGCAACTGCATGAAGCCGAGCTGCCAGGGGCCGAACATCTCGTTGCCCACGCACCAGTACTTCACCTGGTACGGTTCCTCGTGGCCGTTCTTGGCTCGCCAGGAGCCGCCGATCGTGTCGGTGGAGCCGTTGCAGTATTCCACTTCCTGGGCTGCCGAGTAGTCGTCGCCGAAACCGGTGTTGGCGGCAATCATCGGTTCCGTGCCGACCTCGCGGCAGAAGTCGATGAACTCATCGATGCCGTAATCGTTGTGCTCCACGCCGGTCCAGGCCGGGTTGACCCGCGGCGGTCGGCGGTCGCGGTCGCCGATCCCGTCGCGCCAGTTGTAGCCGCTGACAAAGTTCCCGCCGGGCCAGCGATAGACCGGTGCATCGAGCTGTTTGAGCAGGGCCAGCGTGTCGGCCCGCATGCCGCGGACATTGTCGGCGGGCATCAAGGAAACGGTGCCCACCAGGCAGGGCGCCGCGGACACTCGCAGCTCGAGCCGGGCCTTGTCGGTGCTGGCCTTGGCCTGGAACTCGAATGGGTATTTTGCATACTCCGATCCGACGCCGGCGATCGTGACCGTCTGGCGGTCTGCTTCACCGCCGCCCCAGACGAGTGATACGCCGACTTCCGCCTTGCCCTCGGGGGCCTTGAGCCAGGCATAGCCCAGATAGGACTTGCCCGCCAGGACGCCGAGATCGTTTTGCCGGACTGCAGTCCCGGCCGCGATCTGGGGCGTATGCCGGCCGACGAACGGGTCTTTTTCGATCATCGTCACTCCCGCCGCGTCGCCGAGGATCTCCCAAGGCGAGGCGCCCACGACGGGGAACTTCCCGCCCAGGTTGCCCTGATAGGGATCGTACTTGGCGGTGACGGGGTAATAGAACTTGCGGTCTTCAAGCATCTCGGCCCAGATTCCGCCATAGATGCAGCGTCCGAGGTGTTCGATGAACTGGCCGTAGATATATGGCGAGATCGGTTCACGGGCCTGATCGGCGTGGATGGTCGCGGTCAGGCCGGCGGTTTCTGCGGTCTTCGCGGCCGACGGGACCAGGAGCAGAAAAGCGCATAACCATGCGGCGGTCTGGATGGTCGATTTCATGAGCGGTTCTCTGGCAAGTGGATGGCTTGTCGGACGATAGGAGCTTGCGTGAAGGCAAAACGTACCCCACACGATAGAATGCCGCGCGGGCGGCAACAAGTGAATATTCCGCAGAAAATCGTCATTTTTGCGCAAACAGCAGAGCCGGCGGCTTGCCAGCAGGGAGCGGGGAGCGGGGAGCAAGGAGCGGGGAGCAAGGAGCAGGGAGCAAGGAGCAGGGAGCAAGGAGCAGGGAGCAAGGAGC
>CAYSCH010000340.1:0-10136 GCA_964429355.1 uncultured Planctomycetaceae bacterium
TACTACTCAACTTACAACGCTCCCGACGAGACCGAGGTGTCGCCCAATCGCAAGGTGATGGTGCTCGGCGGCGGCCCCAACCGCATCGGCCAGGGAATCGAGTTCGACTACTGCTGCGTCCACGCCGCTTTCGCCCTTCGCGATGCGGGCATCGAGTCGATCATGGTCAACTGCAACCCGGAAACCGTCTCCACCGACTACGACACGTCGAACAAGCTCTACTTCGAGCCGCTCACGGTCGAGGATGTGCTCAGCATCTACGAGAAGGAGCAGCCGGAAGGCGTGATCGTGCAGTTCGGAGGGCAAACCCCGCTGAACATTGCCGCCGAGCTGGCCGAGGCAGGTGTCAAAATACTAGGCACTTCGCCGGAAGCGATCGAGCTGGCCGAAGACCGGGACCGTTTCCGCCAGGTCATGCGCAGGCTGGGCATACCCCAACCCGAGTCGGGAATGGCAGCCAATCTCGACCAGGCCCTGGAGATCGCCGCTACGATCGGGTATCCGCTCATGGTACGGCCCTCCTTTGTGCTCGGCGGGCGGGCCATGGAGGTCATCCACGACGAGGAGATGCTGCGGCGCTACGTGACGGTGGCCGTCGATGTGACGCCGGAACGGCCGATCCTGATCGACAAGTTCCTCGAGAATGCGATCGAAGTCGAGGCCGACGCCATCGCCGACGGCGAAGATGCATTTGTGCCCGCCATCATGGAGCACATCGAGTTGGCCGGCATCCACTCGGGCGACTCGGCTTGCGTGATCCCGCCGATCAGCATTGCCCCCAAGCACATCGACACAATCTACCAGTACAACCGCAAGATCGCCATCGAGCTGGGCGTGGTGGGGTTGATGAATATCCAGTACGCCATCTATCAGGACACGGTCTACATCCTCGAGGCCAACCCACGTGCCAGCCGCACGGTGCCGCTGGTCTCCAAGGTCTGCAACATTCCCATGGCCCGGATTGCCACCGAGGTGATGTTCGGCAAGAAGCTCTCCGAATTGGGACTGGGCCGAAAGGCGATTCCGCATTTTGGCGTCAAGGAGGCCGTCTTCCCATTCAATATGTACCACGAGGTCGATCCGGTGCTGGGCCCCGAGATGCGGAGCACCGGAGAGGTGCTGGGAATGGCCAACTCCTTCGGCCTGGCCTTCTTCAAAGCCGAGGAAGCCACCGGCACGCCCCTGCCGCTGGACGGCACCGTGCTGATCACGGTGGCCGACCGGGACAAGGCCGCCGTTCAGGACGTCGCCCGTCGATTCCACGAACTGGGGTTCAAGATCGTGGCTACCTCCGGCACGCAAACGTTCCTGAGCGAGCAGGGAATCCCCGCCGAACCGATCGCCAAGCTCAGAGAAGGGCGTCCCAACCTGGTCGACGCCTTGATCGACAAGCAGATCCAGCTTGTCATCAACACGCCGCGCGGCAAGGCCAGCAAGACCGACGACGCCTACATTCGGCAGATGGCCATCCGCTACAAGGTTCCCTACGTGACCACCCTCGCCGCCGCGGTGGCGGCTGCCAAAGGCATCGATGCCTGCCGGAAAGGGCGCGGCCAGGTCAAGAGCCTGCAGGAATATCACCGCGACATCGTCTGACGAGCCCGAAGGAGCCGGGCTTCCGGACCATCCGCCTCTGAAACATGGCCCCTGCCCGTAGCCCAGCGAACGAAGCCCGGCCTTTGGATGTTGCAGGTGATAGGTATTAAAATACCACTATCTTCGTATTATGTCTAGAGGACTAACGACCTCCCGCCGGGAGGCTCTTGGCGTCCTCCGTCTCCTCCTCTGCAAACACCGGGGTTCCGTATGGGATCTCCGGCTGATAGACCCGTGCGGCGTCGATCGACGCGATCGCCCAGCCATTGCCCTTCTGCTGGAGCCGAAAGGTCTGTACCTCGTTGCGATCGGTGAAGATCAGTTCGACCTCGTAGAAGGCCGTGCCCGTCGGTACCCCGGGCAAGGGGCGCACGGCCTGGCCCACGATCCCGTCGTTGGTCCGCCGCAGGTTGGCCTGAAACGCCTCGGCCCCCTGTTGTTTGCGAAGATGGTCGAGCGACCTCTGCAGCTCGCCGGTCGCCAGCCGCAGGTAGGCGCGAACGTTCCCGTCGCGGGCCGCGTCGAAGAACGCCGCGATCGTATCCTCCGGCCTGGCCGGCAACCGATCCCCTGCGCGCATCAGGTAGGCCGCCCCCACGAGCGCCGCGATCAGGCCAATCTGGAGGATCCATTTTCTCATGAAACGGCGTGACTCCGAGATTTCACTCCTCGGGCTGCATGATTCCCAGGTCGACCGTCTCCGACGCCTCCCGATCCACGACGATCTTCTTCATCCGCGGAAGGACCTCTTCCCTCGTCTCGAGAATCAGTCGCCGGACGGTCAGCTCCCGCCCTTCTGCCAGTTCCGCCTGGAGCCAGCGGAATCGTTCCGCGCCGCTGGAGGCCAGGAGCGTTGTCTGTTGGGCGAAGGCCTCCGCCTGCTGCAAGAGGCTGTCGGCGTCGGCCTCGGCGCTCTGCTGGAGACGGGCGGCGTAGCCCTGGGCCTCGTTGATCGCCCGTTGCTGATCCTCCCGTGCGGCCGTGACGTCGCGAAACGCGTCGGCCACCTCCTGGGGCGGTTCGGTCCGCTCGTCGAGCAGGACCGACGTGATTCGCACCCCGGCCTGGTAGCTGTCGAGCGTATCCTGGGCATGACGCTGCACCTCCGCCTGGAGCCAGCCGCGCCGGGTCGTGAGCACGTCGTCGACCTCCATTCTGGAAACCTCTTCACACAGCGCCCCCGCCACGGAGTTCTCAACCAGCACCGGCACGTTGGCCGAGCGGAACAGGTAGCGGCGCACATCCTCGATCTGGTACTGGACGTTGGCCGAAAGCAGAATCACGTTGTTGTCGCCGGTCAGGCATTCGGCCTCCTGGGGCTGCAACTGCCGCCCCAGTGCCCGACTCCATGGGTTGATCCCGACTCCCGACTGGTTCGCAGCGCCTGCGGGAGCTTTGGCCGGCGAGCTCAATCGGCTCATGCCGACACTCACCTGTTTCTGTTCCTGCACCCGGACCTTCACCACCCGGTCGATTCCATACGGGAACCCGAAATGCAGCCCCGGCTGGCTGACTTGCGGCAGCGCTCGGCCGCACCGGCGCACGACGGCCTGCTCGTTGGGTTGCACCGAGTAGAAGCCCGTCAGGGCATAGGCCGCCACCAGCCACGGCAGCAGCCGCCACCAGCGGAGTCGCTTCTTGGACCGGCTCGGCATTGGATGATAACTACGGTGCATGAAAAATTCGAAGCTCGAAATCCGCAACAAATCCGCAGTGAAAAATCGGGGTGGTCAAAACGCAGGTTTCAATACCTACGAGGGACCCTCTTTACTTCTTCTCCTCGTTGCCTGGTGGTTCTTCCTCTGCCCTGGGTTTCGCTTCCTCCGCAGAGCGAGTGAGAAACTTGAGCAGGTCCGAGTCGCCGGAGAGGAGAATGGTGGTCTGGTTGTCGAGGAATCGCTTGTAAGCTTCGAGGGTCCGCATCAACTCGTAGAACTCGGGATCCTTGCCGTGGGCATCGGCGTAGGTGCGGGTTGCCTCCGCCTCGGCCTTGCCGCGAATCCGCTGGGCCTCGGCATCGGCCTGGGCCAGCTTGATCGTCTTTTCCTTGTCGGCCGCGGAACGAATCTTCTGGGCCTCCTTCTCGCCTTCCGCCCGGTACTGACGGGCGATGCGGCCTCGTTCGGCCCGCATCCGCTGGAAGACGCTCTCCCGCACCTGGGCCGGCACGCCAATCCGTTTCAATCGCACGTCGACCACCGTGATCCCGTAGGCCTCGGCTGCCTGCCGGGCGCAGGCCTCCGTGACGGTCCGCTGAATCTCATCGAGCTTGTGTTGTTCAGGATCGCTCGACACGAGGGCCTCGATAGGGTGGCTCCCCACGGCGGCCGCCAGTTGCGACCAGACGATGTCGTGCAGCCTCGCCTCGGCTCCCGCGGAATCGTTCACGGTCTCCAAGAAACGCCGGGGATCCTCGACCTGCCAGCAGACGTAGACGTCCAGGTCGACGTTTTTCTTCTCGGCCGCCAGGAACTCGGAATGCCGCGGATCGTAGATCTGCAACCGCCGGTCGATGCGAATCGCCGACTGCCAGGGCATCTTGAAATGGAGGCCCGCGTCGCGCGGCTGGTACTTTTCCCAGGTGCCGACCAGCCAGGGCCTTTCCCGCCAGACGTCGAGCCCGATGAGCCGATAGGCATCCACGGGACGCCCGAACTGGGTGACAATCACCATCTCCGTCTCGTCGACCAGCAGCAGCGAGCGGTAGCCGGCCACGGCCAGGATGGCAAACAGAATCAGTAGAAGAAACCGAAGTCTCATCGTTTTCGGTCCTGAGGTATTGAGGAATCCTCGTTGGCCGGTTCAACCGGCTCCTGCCGTGGGGGCAGGCTCCACATTCCCTTCGGCCCCAGATACAACTGCCGCCGCACGCCCGAGTGGGGGCCGTCGACAATGATCTTCCGCCGCCCGGCGAGCAACTCTTCGACCGTCTCCAGGTGGAGGCGAACCTGGTCGACCTGCCGTCCCGCCTGGTGGGCTTCGGCGAGGGCCATGAACCGCTCGGCCTCGCCGGAGGCTTTTGCCGTCTTCTCCGCGCTGAAGCCTTCCGCATCGAGTTGCTTCTTCACCGCCTCGCCTTCCACCAGGGCTTCCGTCTCAAACTGGTAGGCCTCGGCGTCGTTGATTGCGGCTTCCTTCTCTTCCTGGGCTGCCGCGACCTCGCGGAACGCGGGGACAACCTCCAGGGGCGGGTGAACATCGCCCAGCGAGACCGACGCGACCGAGAACCCCGTGCCGCAGGCGAGCATTGCCGCCTGCAAGCGAGCGAGCATCGCCCGCTCGATCTCTTTACGCCCCGTACTCAGCACATCGTCTGCCGGTCGTCCCGTGAGCACGCCCCGCAGCTCCGCCTCGGCGTAGATCCTCACGAGCCGGTCCCATTTGCTGCTGCCATCCGCCCCGGTCTGGCCTACATGAACCAGGGCCGCCACCGGATCGACGACGCGATACTGAACCGTGAGCATCACGTCGACCAGGCTCTCGTCGCCCGCCAGCACGGTCGATTCCTCCGGCAAGCCCTCGAACCGACCTCCCCGGTGCTGCACGTTCCATTCATAGGCCGGCGGCTCGGCAAACTCGCCGAGCAGGGTCCGAAATCCGACTTCAACCCGCCGCACCTCTTCAGGGCTAACGATCGTGTGCTGCCCGAAGGGACGCGGCAGCCGGTAGTGCAGACCGGGCGGTTCCGCGGCGCGGACGATCTTGCCGAACTGCTGCACCACGGCCACCTGGCCGACCCTGACCGCGTGGATGCCGCTGGCCGCGTAGGCCAGGATCGCCAGCAGCACGGCCGTGGCAACCAGCCGTCTCCGCTGTCTGACGAGTGCCGCTCGCCAATCGGACCACCAGTGCCGCCAGGCGTGGTAGTCGACCAGCAGCCGCAGCGAATTCAGCACGACGACGAGCGAACTCACTTGGTGCAGCACGGCCCCGGCCAGGGGCGAAACCCAGCCCAGCGCCGCGGCCACGACGGCCGCCGTGTTGAACACCACGGCAAACCAGAGGATGTTCTGCCAGATGATCTTGAGCATCCAGCGGCTCAACTGGATGGCATCGGGCAGCTTGCGGAGGTCGTCACCCACGAGCACCACGTCGGCCGAGGCAATGGCCACGTCGGTGCCAATGTCGGCCATGGCAATGCCCACGTCGGCGGTGACCAGCGACGGAGCATCGTTGATCCCATCGCCCACCATCGCCGCTGGAGCCGACCCGATCTGGATCTCCTTGAGGGCCGCCACCTTGTCGGCCGGAAGCAGTCCCGCTCGGACATCGTCGATCCCGAGAGCGTGCGCCACGCCGGCAGCGGCCGCTGGGTTATCGCCGGTCAGCATTACGATCCGCTCCACACCCAGGTCCCGCAGCCGCCGGATCGCCGCTGCCGCCTCGCTGCGAACGGTATCTTTGACCGCCACAGCCCCGACGGCCACACGATCGCGAGCAACCAGGACCACCGTGGAGCCCTCGTCGCAGAGCTCGTCAACCTGCCACTGGAGAGCGGCCGAAATCACCACGTCGGCCTGTTCGAGGAATCGCACACTTCCCACGCGAACGATCTGGCTTCCGACCAGGGCTTCCGCCCCCAGGCCCGGATGGGCGGCGAAACCGCTCGACTTGAGCGGAGCAAACCCCTCGGCATCGGCGCGATCGGCGATCAATCGGCCCACCGGATGCTCGGAGTGGCGTTCGACCGTCGCGCCGAGCCGGAGCACTTCTTCCTCTTCGTAGCCATCGGCCGCCACTACCCGGTCGATGCGCAGGCGGGCGAGGGTGAGCGTGCCGGTCTTGTCGAAAACGATCGATCGCAACCGGCCGAGCTTCTCCAGCACGGCCCCCCCCTTGATGAGCACGCCGCGGCGAACCAGGGCTCCCATCGTAGCCGCGATGGCCGTCGGCGTGGCCAGAACCAGGGCGCAGGGGCAGGCCACCACCAGGATCGCCACCGAGCGGACCAGATCGCGCGTGAAAAAGTAGGAAAGGCCGGAGGCAACCAGCACGATCGGCACGAACCAGGAGGCGTACCTGTCGGCCAGCCGCTGGGTTGGCGCCTTGGCCGCCTCGGCATGCTCCACCAGGTGGATGATCTGTTCGAGTGCCGTGTCTTCGCCGATCCGCTGGACCTCCAATTCCATCGCCCCATGGAGGTTGATCGTGCCGGCGAAGACTTCGTCGCCCACGATCTTGTCGGCGGGAAGCGACTCGCCGGTAATCGGGCTCTGGTCGACGGTCGAGTGTCCCGAGACGACGCGTCCGTCGATCGGGATGCGATCGCCCGGCCTGACGATGACAATGTCGCGTGGTTCGATCTCGTCGATGGGCACGATGTGGTCGTGGTCACCCACCCGGACCCGCACGGTTTCCGGCCGCAGGGCCAGGAGGGCTGTGATCCCATCCCGTGTGCGATCGATGGCGTAGTGTTCCAGGGCTTCGCCGATGAGCATGATGAGGATCACCTCGGCGGCGACCAGGTACATGTTCTCGGAGTACTCGCCCGTGTAGCCCAGGTAGAGTGCCGCAAAGGCCGCCAGGCTGACGGCCAGATCGGCCGAGATCTGTTTCCGCGCCAGGGCCAGCAGGGCCGACGAGTAGATCGGGAACCCGCCGACGAGTGCCGCGAGCATCGCCAGGTCGAAGCCGTAGATCGCGTCGATGGTGCCGGTCAGATACGCCACCAGCGCCACCGCAACGAGCACGGTCAAGGCGCGATGTCGTTGATGAGGGTCTTGGAGGATGGCGAACATAAGGTGGCGGAAGCCGGCCTGCCCTGAATGGGGGTCTACAAGGCATATTTTACCTAACCTACCCAGGATAGCCGGGGGCGGGGCGGCGTGCAAACAATTGCGGCCGGACGGCTTCCGAGACCTTGATTGATACGGAGTGGTCCGCTTGGGCGCGGCCCTACTCTTTCGTGATCAGGTAGTAGATCACATCCGGCAGCAGACGGATTTCTGCTGCACTACCGGCCGCTTTAACAGGATCGCCGTTGCCGTCGAGGGCGGTTACCTTGAGCGCTGCCGCGTCGGGGCGTTTGAAGTGAACGGTGCCCTCGATCTCTTTGACCAGCCACGGATTCTGGCCGATCGACTCGATGCGTTTCACGTCGCCTTCTGCGGCGGTCGCGAAACCGGTGCTCTTTTCTTCCGACATGACCTGAAGGAGGATCCGCGACGAAGTGGCCAGCGGCTGATCGTCGAGGGCCACCGCGATCACGACGCCTAGTTCGAGGCCGGACTCGACTTCGATGTCGGCCAAGGCGATCTTGGGAACGGCGCCCAGGGCGCCGGCTGCCGCCTGGGCCTTGGGGGCGCTAACGGCCAGGAGGCCTCGGCCGTAGTCGAGGGTGAGCTGGCCGTGACTGCTGCGGACGCGCTGGGCCTTGCGGTCGATGAGCTTTTGGAGCGGCTCGAGGCGGGACGGGCCGCCGCGCTCGTCGATCGTGACATTCGTCCGGCCGGCGAAGTGGACGAGCGGGTCAATCCGATCGCCGGGCTGGATCTCGGTTCCTTCGGGCACGTCGGCCAGGCGGAGTTCATCGAAGGCGGCGTCCTGCGGAAGCGGCGTGCCTTTGAGGGCCAGGAGGTCATCAAGTTTAAGGTGTATGTCGGCCAGCACGTCTCCCTCAGCAACGAGCCCGCGGCGGTAGATCAAGGCGGTGGCCGGGAACTGGCCCATCTGAGTGGGCGACATGAGGGTCCACTGCTGCATCCAGAACCGGGGCTTCACGTCCCAGCGGCTGCCATCGAGCGCGAAGTGGACGATCGAGTCGGAACCCTGCAGGGCGCCGTAGGCCGAGTAGAATAGCGGGGCCTCGGTGCGATAGCGACTCGGCCGGGTGAAAGTCGTTTCCGAGATCATCGAAGGGAGGCCGTTGTAGTGGATGTCCATCACCGGGTGGTTGAAGGTCCTGGTCCCAGCCGGTTCCTCAGGATCGAACCTGAGGGCGCTGCGGTCGCGATAGGTGTGCCCCTCGCGGATCGACCAGGCGGCGTTGTCGCCCTTATGGAAACAGCCGAAGTAGCCGTGACGGTCGAC
Source organism: uncultured Planctomycetaceae bacterium (assembly GCA_964429355.1). Classification (GTDB taxonomy): domain Bacteria; phylum Planctomycetota; class Planctomycetia; order Pirellulales; family Thermoguttaceae; genus JAAYAY01. The sequence continues at coordinate 8,626 of CAYSCH010000340.1, forward strand.
GAAATCGCCGGCCGTGTAGCTGTATTTTTCCAGGGGGCCCAAAACCTCGGCACTGGCCGTCGTCCAATTCGAGCAGGTGACCAGCCCCTTGAATCCGAGCTGGCGGAGATGCTCGCAGTTGCGCCGGTAGAAGCCCATCTGGCTTTCGAGCAGAAAAGCAGCGGTGTCCTGGTCGCGTTTCGTCTTCTCGTTGGACATATTCCAGAGCGGCCGGAAGGCGATCCGCCCTTCGGCCGGTGCATCGCGGTTGAGCCTGCCGCCACCCCAGGCGGTCAGGGCCTTTTCGAGCGAGCCATGTTTCTTCGTCAGCCAGTCGCCAAACTGTTTTTCGAGAATCCGGAGCTGCGGATCGGGAATGTTGTCCTCGGAAAACGTCCAGAAGAAGTAGGAGTCTTCGTTGACAATCTCCACTCCCATGAGGGCCGGTTCGTCGATGAGTGTCTTTGCCGACTGGGCGTCTTTCTCGGTGAGGAGCAACTGCCACCACTGGCGATAACGGGCTTCGAATTCGGGATTGAAATACAGGGCGGCGAAGGGATGTTGCGAACCGTTGTAGCCTTGGAGCCAATCGAGACCCGGCTCCGGGGTGAACCAGAGTGGGAAGTAGATCGACAGGTGTGTGTAGATTCCCTCGGCCCGCATGGCCGCGACGATCTCGCGAAGCTGCTCCATCCGCTTCAGGTTCGGCTGGCCGGTCTTTCCGTCGAACACGGCGCCGTGGGCTCGAACCAGATTCACGCCCCGCTTGGCCAGCATGCGGGCACAGCGGCGCAGCGACTCCCCTTTCAATTCCTCGGGCGGTCCGTTGACGGCCCAGAACCGGACCGGCTCGCCGGTTGCCGAATGGACGAACCGGCCCTGGCGCATGACGATCTGCCCCTTCTCGCCGGCGAACTTCTCATTGAGGAACCGCAGATCGATCCCGCTTGCCGGGTCGAACTTGTCGTCAGGCGGATCGAAAGCGAACCAGCCTTTATTGGCCTCCATGGTTTTGCGACGGGCGTCGGCCACCTCATTGGGCTTGGCTATGCCCTGGGGCTCGAAGGGCTCGTTGGCAAGAACGAAGCAGTCAATCAGCCCGTGATGACTGAGCTCGCCTTCCATGCGGAAGCGGATCTCGTTGGCGCCTTGATTCAACGCCACCGTGCCGACCCGGATCCAGGCGACGAACCGCAGATCCGGCTTGCCGTCGGCGGCGATATTCTGCTGGTCGATGTGCTCGCCGGAGAGATCGATCTCGGTAAGCTCGCCGCCATTGAGCGCATATGACAATCGGTTTTTGACCGGATTGCCATGGATCCAGAAGACATATTCGCCCTTCTCGGGCACGTTGAAGCGGTAGGTTGCCTCGCCCGGTTTCTGGTCGTCGAAGTTCGAGATGAAATCGCCCTCCGAGAGCGAGTCGCGTTTGACATCGGTGTACCAGGGGTGGCGATTCATGGCTTGCTCGGCCGGGTGCTCTCCCCCGATCCACACCCAGGCAGCGCGTAGGGGGGAGAGCCGAATGGAGA
>CAYSCH010000341.1:0-10136 GCA_964429355.1 uncultured Planctomycetaceae bacterium
CGATTTCAGGACTCTACGAGCGGGGCGCGGAGACCTACAATTTCACCGGCGCAAACCTCCTTCGCAAATACGGCCCCGACTGGCCCGCGATGTTTGCCGATCTCGCCCATCGCCGGCTGCGGAGCTGGGGACTGAACACGATGGCCAACTGCTCCCAACCGGCCATCTACCTGAACCGGAAAACACCCTACACGGCCACCGTCTACAGCCTCGATTCGCCGCCGGAGGATACGCCCGACAGCACCGGCTACGTGGCGACGATCCACGACGACAGCCGCGTGATCGAGGCCACCAGCGGCGGCTGGGGCAAGTTTCCCGACGTGTTTGATCCCGGCTTCAAAGCCACGCTGGTCAGAGAAGTGGCCCAGCACACAGCCAAGGCGGTCGGGGACCCTTGGTGCCTGGGGTATTTTCCAGGTAACGAACTGAACTGGGGGCGGGACGAGACCACGCTGGCAGCGGCCGTGCTCATGTCGCCGGCCGGGCAGCCGGCCAAAGGGGCCTTGGTCGACGACCTGAAGGCAAAGTACGACTCCATCGAGAAACTCAATGCCGCCTGGCATACCGGGCATGCCTCGTGGGACGGGCTGCTCCAGTCCACGACGCCACCCAGTGCCGATCACGCCCGTGAGGATCTGGAGGCCTTCCTGGGCAAGATCGCCGACGCCTATTTCCGCCAGTGCCGGGAGGCGGTCAAGGAAGTCGATCCGGAAGGGCTGTATCTGGGCTGCCGATTTGCCGGCTGGAGTCATCCGGTCGTATTCCGTACGGCCGCCAAGTACAGCGACGTGGTCAGCGTCAATCGCTACTCCGAAACCCTGGCCGATCTCCAGTTGCCCGAGGGGATCGACAAGCCGGTGGTCATCGGCGAATTCCATTTCGGGGCCCTCGACCGGGGCAAGTTCCACGCCACGCTCCGTCCGGTGGCCGACCAGCAGGCCCGCGCGGCGGCGTATGAAAAGTACGTTCGCAGCGCCCTGGAGAATCCGCTCGTGGTCGGCACGCACTGGCACCAGTTCGGCGACCAGTCGACCACGGGGCGCGACGACGGCGAGAATTTTCAGAACGGTTTTGTCGACGTCTGCGACACCCCCTATACGGAAACGATCGACGCCTGCCGCCGCATCGGCTATAACCTCTACCGGTTGCGGGTCGGAGAAGGCCCGCAGGCGAGCCCGTAGTCGAACTGGCCAGAGTCGAGGCTGGTATTTTGGAGCCAATAAGCTCGGCCCACTCCAAAACCGACCCGGATCGCCCTTATCTTCACCGCCTGCCGGAGGTTGCCATGCCTGCATTCGTTCGCAAATCCGCTCTGCCACTTGGCATAGGAGAATCTGTGGTTGTCGCCCGACAGGGTTGCAGCCTGTCTGAACAGGTTGCAGATCGGTCCTGCAGCACGGCGCCCCTTATCCGGCGACCAGATGAACCGGGTGGGACGATCGTTGGGAACCGTCCTGGACGGCCTTGCGGGATTGTGTGCAGGCCCCGCTTTCTTGCCGCGCTCGTGATGGCGCTGACGGCGGTGTTGCTGGTGGGGTCGGCGGCGCGGGCCGCCAATGCGGACCCGGCACAGATCCGGCCGGGACGGACGGGGATCGTGGTCCTGCAGTTCGACGACGGCACGGCCGGCCACTTCACCCATGCCTTCCCGATCCTGGAGAAGTACGGATTGAAAGGGAGCTTCGCGGTTGTGACCGGCAATCTCGGAAATCCGGGGAGCCTGAAGCCGGAGCAGGTGGTTGCAATGCACCAGGCGGGGCACGAGATCCACGATCATACGCTCGACCACAATGCATCCCTGTGGGGCGATCCGAGCCGGAAAGCCGAATGGGACGAACACACGAAGAAGTCGCTGGCGATCCTGCGCGACCTCGGCATTACCACCCGCGGCTGGAATCATCCCGGCGGCACGGGCTCCCAGTGGACAGCCGAGCTGCACGAATTCCTCCTGCCCAACTACGACTACGTGGCGGGCCGGGTGAACCTCAAGCCCGAGGAACAGTACAACATCCACTGGAATCTCAAGGACCACCCTTTCTCGCTGGGCTACGGGGGACTCGGCAGCATTCCGCGACGAGATTCGATCGATGCCTCCAGAGACGACATAGCCGGCGTCAAGACCCGCATCGCCGATGGTATCCAGCAGGGACTGGTGGTGATCCCGCTCTGGCATACCGTCAAGGACGAAGACGGCACGGCCTGGGGCGTGGAAGAGATCTGCAAGTTCATCCGGGAGCACAACCTCCCGACCATGCTCATGGCCGACGCGGTTCGTGCCATCCAACACCCCCGCGAGTATTTCGACGAGCAGGTGGAACAGATGGCCAACCCGGGTTTCCGCTGCGACTACGACCAGAATCGGCGGCCGGACGGGTATGAAGGCTGCCGTTACGCGCCCGAAGACGTTCGCGACACGACCGATGGCCGCGTCGCCCAGTTCGACAACGACGGGGCGACGTGGATTTACGGCCCGGAAGCTGGCGCAACACGTCTCAGCTTGCGAGCGCGCAGCGCGGACGAAAAGCCGCGCAGACTGGTCGTCACCATAACCGCGACCGAAATCGACAAGAACCGGCACTACCAGATTGGCCAGCCCCGGCAACTCCTGACCGCCGATCTGGGCTCCACGTGGAGCGAGCATGAAGCCGCACTGACTGTCGGACCGGACGTGGACCGGATCCAGATTGCCATGGAAATCTCGCCGCCGGGCAAGATCGAGGTGAGCCGCCTGAGCTGGCGCCGAACGCCGTAGGCTGGTTGCGGGTTCGCTGTCCGAAATGGATTTGCTGCCCATCCACCGGAAGTGCTGAGGCCACCAGCCGGAGTATTCCTTTCCGCCTGCGCCGTCTGCGTTTGACCGGCGCGGGCGCCGGCGTGCCGTGCGAGGCGGCGGACGGATTGTATGGTGGTGCCCGATGGCCTGCTCTAGAATGGAGACTCAAGACGATGCGGTTCGGCCGCCACGCCGCAGACGTCGAACCGGTTCACACGAGCGGCGAAGACTGCCCTCAGCATTCGAGGAAGCGATTGGTGATTGCCCGAGGCGGATTGTTGTTGATCGCGGCCGCCGCGGTCGCAATGTTGTCAACCGCGGCCTGCGCCGAGGAAGCCGTTGGGGTGGATAGGGCTGACTTGCGCGCCATGGTCCTGGCGGACTGGGACCTGCAGGAGAGACGGCTGGACCGTCTGCCGCAATCGCCGGAGGCCATCGATGCGGCCCTGCGCCGCACCCGGCTGCTGCTGGAGGATCTTCGTGGAATCGAAGGGACGGGCGATCTGGCCGTCGAGGCGGCCGAGCTCGAGCGACTGGCCATTCGAGCCGGCGGCATCGGATCCCTCGATGAGCCCGGCCGACTGGACCTTTACCGGCAGGTTCGAACGCTGGGGCGCGAGCTGGCGCTGAACAATCCGCTGGTCTCCTCCCAGCCGATCTTGTTCATGCTGCGCCGGCGCGCCGTGGGATACATGCTTTACGAGTATCTCGGGTGGTACTATGCCCACGGCAACGATCCTCGAAGTGGATTCAGGAACGGGGACTTTGCCACGCCAGAGCCGGGGGGCGGCGTGTACGTGCTCGAGAAGCCGGGCCGTACCATGGAGACTCGCGAGCTGGTCTCCAGCGCGGCGCGGCCCGGGCATTTTGTCACGCTGGCCCTGGGATTCGATGCCAAGACGGTGTATTACGCCTTTGCCAATCCGGCGGGCAAAGACCCTTACACCAGCGCCGGTTACGCGCCGGCTCCAGTCGAGCCTGGGGTGACCTACAACACGTTTCACCTTATGGCAATCGATGTGGACGGTTCACGGTTGCGCCAGCTCACCGACGGACCCTACGACGATTTCGATCCCTGCCCGCTTCCCGACGGAGGCATCGCATTCGAGTCCACGCGACGGGGAAGCAAGCTCCGCTGCGGAGGTGGAAGTCCGGAACTGGTCTACACACTTCACCGCATGGATTCTGACGGGAGCAACATCCGGACGCTGTCGTTCCACGAAACCCACGAATGGCATCCGTCGATTCTCAACGACGGTCGCCTCGTGTATACCCGTTGGGACTATGTGGACCGCAATGCGGCCAAGTTTCACGGCCTGTGGACGTGCAATCCCGATGGGACCAATCCGGGTGCTCTTTTCGGCAACTACACCACGCAACCGTGGGCCTGCTACCAGGCGAAGGCCATTGCCGGTTCCGAGCGGATCCTGTTCGTTGCGGGCGGCCACCACGCGAACGTGGGCGGCACCTTGGTGATGCTCGATCCGACGCGCCGGGGGCTCGATCGGGCCAGTGGCGAGGATTGTTTCGAGGCGCTTGATTGCCTCACGCCGGAAGTCTGCTTTGCCGAGGCCGAAGGGTGGCCCAAGAGTTACTTCTACAGCCCCTGGCCCCTGTCGGAAAAGTACTTTCTCGTAGCCTTCAGCCATGATCCGCTCTGCGGCGGCTACACGGGGGAATATCGAGAAACGGAGACGGGACTGTACTACTTGGATCGGTTCGGCAACCTGGAACTGCTCTTCCGGAAAGAGGGCATTTCGGCGGTCTATCCGATCCCGCTGGTCCCCCGTGCGTGCCCGCCCGTTCGCGTCGGCCCGGTCGAGCCGGAATTGGGCGCCGAGGGGGAGTTTCTGGTCTCGGATGTCCAGAAGAGCACACTCTCGATGCCGGCCGGCCGCCGCATCCGGCAATTGCGGGTGTTTCAACTCCTGCCGAAATCTCGGACCGACGACGCCAATGATCCGCGCATCGGCCATGCGGATCAGTCCAATGCGCGCATGCTCCTGGGAACGGTGCCGGTGGAGAAGGACGGTTCAGCCTACTTCCGGGCTCCGGCATCCAAGCCGCTCTACTTCCAGGGGGTGGACGAAGATGGACGGGCGGTCCAAAGCATGCGCACGGTGGTCTATCTTCAGCCGGGAGAACGCCGCAGTTGCGTGGGTTGCCACGAACCTCCCGGTACGGCCCCCGCGTCTGGCCAGGCGATCGCGGCGTGCCGTCCACCGTCGCCGATCCAGCCTGGGCCCGAGGGCTCGCGTCCCTTCTGCTATCCCCTGCTCGTTCAGCCGGTGCTCGACCGTCACTGTGTGCGTTGCCACGATGGCTCGCCGGGCCCTGACAAGAGTCCGCTGGTGCTGACGGCGGAAGCGGAAGGCCCGTTCAACAGGTCCTACGAGAATCTCAAGCCGTATGTCGCCTGGCCATCGTACGACGCGGTCGCCACGCAGCCCGGCCAGGCGGGAGCCGACGCCAGCCCGCTATCTGCGGTCCTGGCGAGCGAGAGCCACCGCAAGCACATCCAAGTGCCCGACGCAGATCTCCGCACGTTGTATCTCTGGTTGGATGGCCAGGCGCCGTTTTTCGGGACCTACGAAGAACAGGGGCTCGAGGAGCAAAGGCTCGGCCGTGCCGTGCCGCCACCCCAGCTCCAGTGACGCTGCGCCTTCACCTTCGCTGCAGGGCGGCTCAACGCTTCGCGCAACGAATCGGCCTGGGTTGGCGTAAGTTGACGCTCTTCCTGGAAACTGGCGGTCGAATCCAATAGTTCCGCAACTTCCAGATCCGCCCACAACTCGGCGGGTTCAACCTGCAATGCCTCTGCAAGTTTGAGAATCGTCTTCTTATGCGGTCGTGCGTTTCTGTTGAGCATGTGTGGAAGGGCCCTATCAAGAGCTGCTCCTGGCCATGCTCGATCGCGATGCGAGCCGGCGGCCTGGGATGGGGGAGGTGGTGAAAAGGCTGGCAGAGATCGGGGGTTCGTGAAATTGGGATTACGAGAATTGTGCGGAGAGGAGGCCGATGGGAGGGGCTTCGGCGGGGGTGAACAGGTGGCCGACTGTGCTGGTGATCTCGATGAGGAGCTCGTTTTCGCCCAGCTTGACTGCGTCCCGGACGTCGAACTGAAAGGGGGACCACGGGCATGTGCCGACCGCGGTGCCGTTGACGGACACCGAGGCGGGATACCCGCCCGTGTCGAGCGAGAGATGGGTCGGAAGGTCGGTCAGGGTGATCCTGGTTCGGTAGCAGCCGGTGCCGCAGAAGGCGGGGTAGCCGAGCTGGCGCCAGTCGCCGAGGGGCATCGTTTCAGACCCGCTGCCGGGAGACTCTGCCGGTGGGAGACCTTGTTTGTGGTTTTGGGGCAGGTTCCCAGGCTGGGCGACGAGCCGGCCTTGCGGATCGACAGCAAAATCGCCCCAGAGGATCAGGCCTGGCAGGAACTTGAGCGGCTGGGGCTCGGCCAGGTCGACCGCCAGGCGGTTCTCGCCGGTCTGGAGAAGCGTGGCGACGTCGGCACGGCGATAGCTGAAATCGAACTGGGTATCCAGGGGCACGGCGGCCAGGTCGACGGCGGTCCCGTTGATGCTCAGCGAGCGGACCAGTTGGGTTTGGATGGAAAGCTCCGCACGGGTGGGGAGGGCCTGGATCTGGAGGGTGGGCCCGTCGAGCCGGATTGAGTTCATGCCTTGAGGAGAGAAGGTCCAGACGGTTTCCTTTGGCAGGGGCCTGGCGGCTGCGGGAGGCGCGGCCGCCGGCTGGCCGAGCCGTGCAATGATCGCGTCACGGGCCTGGCCGACGAGGGTCTGGGTCAGCCGCTCGAGTGGTTGCGATTGTTTGGGGTCGGGGCCGGCGAGGGCCCACAATTCTTCGTCGGCAGGCCAGGTGATCCCGAGGGGTTTGGCCTGGCGAGCGACCTGGGCGGCTTCGGCCACGTACTGGGCGAAGATGGGGGCGTATCTTTCGAACCAGGGTTGCTGGGGGCCGTGGATGCCGAGGTATTCGCGTTTGGCGATACCGCCCTGAAGACCGAGGGGGCAGATGGCCATGATGTAGCGATCGACCCCGCAGGCGGCGCAGAGGTCGACCATTTTTCGCATGGTCTCGAGCTTCATCGTCGGCGGTCCAAGGGCGAACACCTCAACCATCCGTTCTCGGCCCGGATACTCGGCGATGGCGGCCAGGGTGAGGGCCTCGCACTTGAGCGGATCGGTTCGAGTGCTGATCTCGTCGATTCCGGGGATGCCCAGGGTGCCGAGCTGACGGTGGAGGTTGCCGTTGTAGGCCACCTGGCTCCCGAGACCGCCTTCTCCGAGGAAGTGGCCGGACATGGCGATCTTGTGGGCCTGGCACCACTGGGCGATGGGGGCCACCCAGTTGTCGTGGAACAGATTCGTGTAGGCGGCCCAGTAGTCTCGCCAGCCGGCCCACCTGGCCAGATCGCCGGCCTTGGCGAGCCGCTGGCGGAAGTCGCCGCCGAGAGCCTCTTCCATGGTGCTCGACCAGACCAGGTGCCAGGGGGCGGCGCCGCGGGGTCGGGGGCGATGCTGGGCGGCCAGCGACGGCTCATCGGTGAAGATCGCCCGGACGGTCGTGCCGAAATGATCGCCGATGGCGGCGGCATAGCGCTGGTGGGTGAGTTCCAGGAACCGCTCCGTGGCTGCCGGCAGGAGCATGTCGGCGCTTTCGACAACGGGGACAACGCGGCTCTCGCCGCTGAGTTCGATTTCGAGAACCTGGGCCGCCAGGTCCTCGCGATCCTTGGTCACCAGGCCCTTGGCATGTCCGCTGGGCCAGCAGAATTCGTCATAGAGCCAGACTTCCATCTGGCGCGACGCAGCCTGATCGACGATGAAGCGAATGCGTTCGAACCAGGCATCGCCGAGGTACTCCAGTTCGAGCCCCCAGCGGGGATAGAGGACCACGCCCCAGCCGGCAGTTTGGAAGGCGTCGAGCTGCCGCTCGATCTGGGCCGACTGGAGTGTGCCGGTGAGGGCCCACATGGCGAGGGGCGCGGTGGAACGTGGGTCGGGTTGGGCCGGCGACTGGCCGGCGGCCATTGCCCCGGAGGCAAGAGTGACGGCCGTTGCGGCTGCAGCGGAACGGGCGAGGAAGTCGCGACGCGAAATGGTCGACGAGGAGAGGCAGGGGGATGACATGGTGAATCCAGATGGGGTTGGCACGTCGTGGGTGCGAGTGAGAGGATCGCGCCGGGGCGATGCGACGGTTAGTATGAGTGGAGTGGTTTGCGGTTGCCAGCGGCCTGGCAGCGGGTACTGTGCCGCGGCATCTACTGGGCGAGAATGATGGGCAGGAGGGCGTCGGCGATCATGCGGTGGCCGCGGTCGTTGGGATGCATGCCGTCGAGGAGGAGGTCGCTGAGGGCTTGGCCTTCGACGGAGTGGTGGTCCATGAACATCTGGTGAAGATCGACGAGCGGGACCTCTTCCTGTTGGGCAATCTGGCGGACGACCGCCACGTACGGGACGAGAGTGGCGTTGAAACCGAGCGGATCGGCGGCATCGTAGGGGGATTTTTCATGGTAGGGCGGGCCGGCGTAGAGTTCCTTGAGTTTGTCAGTCCAGCACATGGGCTGCGACGTAAGGAGAATGGGTTTGGCTCCGTCGGCCTTGAGGGCCTGGACCATGGTGGTCAGGTTCTTGCGATAGGTCTCGAGGGGCACTCGCGGCTCGGTGGCGCCGCGCCAGACGTCGACAGCCGAGTCGTTGATGCCGAACATAAGGATCACGACGTCGGGCTTGCAGGCACGGACATCGGTTTCGAAGCGTTCGAGGGCGTCGGTGGTTCGATTGCTCGGCACACCCTGGTTGATGACCCGTGCGGCGAGACCCCGCTGGGGCAGTTCCTTGCGGAGGAGGTCGGCGTAGACGTTCTCGACGCCATCGCGGCGGGCCGTGGTCGAGTCGCCGAAGGCGACGATCGTGAATTCTCTGCCTGTGGTGGACGAACCGGTTTGGGCGAGGAGATCCGTCTCGGCGATCGTCATTCGCAGGCCGCCCTGCATGGTGGTGATCCAGAGCTGGCCGGGGTGGCGCTCGTAGAGATAGGGATAGGACTGTCGGGCCGCCCAGTAGGCTTCACCGGGCTGGAGCGAGCGGCGGGAGAGTACAACGGGCTCGGACCAGGTTTTTGCATCATCGCTGGAAAAGGCGATCGAGAGTTCTTCGCGGCTGTGGATATCGCGGGGGTTTTCGGCGGTGGGCCGGTTCCAGAGGAGGGCGAGCCGGCCGTCGGCCAATCGGGCCAGAGTGCCGCAGCAGGTGCTCGAGGGTATTTTTGACTGGGCGAGGCCCTCCCAGGTAAGGCCTCCGTCGGACGAGAAGGCTTCCCAGAACCAGCCACGGGTGGTGCGAAGGAGGATATAGAGGCGGCCATCGGCCAGTTCAGCAACAGTCCCCTCCATGGTGCCGCCGTGGTCGCCGGAATCGGTGGTTTCCATATCGAGGAGGTTGCTGGCCTTCCAGGTTTTGCCCTGGTCGTCGGAGACGTAAGTGAGGGAGACATGGCGCCAGGGAATGACTTTCTGGCCCACGAGCACGAGCCGTCCGCTCTTGAGCTCGATCAGGGATCGAATCGCGCCGCACCATCCCTCCTGGATCGTGACGGGTTCGGACCAGGTCTGGCCGTCGTCGGTGCTGCGGGTGACGCAAACGGGAATGATCCACCTGGCAGCCTCGGCTTCGCCTCCCTGACCCCAGGGGCCGCCCTGGCTCCGCCGGCGCTCGTTCATCCAGGCGAAGACAACGGTTCCGTTGCGGAGCCGGAGGAGCGCCCGTTCGTCGCGGGCCTCAAATTTCTCGTTATCGTGAAAGAGAGGATAGGATTGCCAGGACTTGCCTTCGTCGCGGGTGACAAAGGCTTGCGAGGGGCCGACGCCGAGCACTCCGCCGTCGCTGGTGGTGACGAAGGGGCCCTGGTGGTCGAAAAGGAGGGCTTCGCCCTTGGGGTGCAATTGGATGAGATCGCCTGCCGTGGCAGATGTGACCGCGGCGACGAACGCGAGGCAAAGCACAATCGGCAGAGAGTATCGTCGGGAGCGAGGCACGGTCATACCTCCTTAGAAAGGTGCGAGGGAAACAAACCTCGATCATTGTGAGAAAGATGTGGGTGATAAGCAAGTCGATAGGCAATTGTCCCGGCTCCTGGCAACCACTCAAGGCTTGTTTTCCAGCTTTTCTGACGCCATGCCTTTCTCGCAAGAAACAACGTTCCGCTTGATTATTGGTTTCGTGGAGGCTGGCGGCCCGCATTCTCGCAAGAAATGCCGTTTTTCCCGAGGCAAATGGCCGTTGGCGTAATTCCAGGCCGACAATCACGCAAGAAAACCAGTAATTAAGCGGAACGTTGA
>CAYSCH010000342.1:0-10135 GCA_964429355.1 uncultured Planctomycetaceae bacterium
TCCTATTGACCTTTTTCGCTTTCTGCCTGCGCGCGCAAAAGCTGACGTGCACCCACCTCAGACCTACGTTGCATTATTTCCTTGTTTCAGAGACAATAGCCGTGATCGTCAGATCCAAGCGATCCTTCAACGCTTCCAGTTGTCGAGAAAAGGAAAAGGCTCGGCGACCTTGAAGAAGGGCCAGAGCGACCGTGTCCGATCTATTATTGCAGCCCATTCTCGTCTTGCTGAGCCAGTCCGCAGCGAGAAATCCGTCCCAATACATGATCGAGAAGACCTTCGAGCGCCATGATCTCGATTGGCGCTATCTTTCGGTCGAAGTGGCCGACGAGGCCCTTGAAGATGCTGTCCGCGGCATTCGGGCGATGGGCTTTGCCGGCGGCAACTGTGCTCGGCCTCATAATCGGCGAGTCGGGGCCTTTCTCGACCGGTTGGCTCTGACCGCGGAGCGGACCGGCACCGTGAACCTGATTCGACGTGGTGAAGAGGGGCTTATTGGCGAAAATACGGAGGGCAGGGCGCTCGTGCAAGCTGTCCAGGCCGTCCGAGAACCCGCCGTCCATCGCGCATTGTTGTTTGGATCGGGAGACCTGGGCCGGGCCGCCGCCGTGGAACTGGCCGAAGCGGGAGTCAACGAGGTGATCGTTGTCAGCCGAACCGAAGACCATGCCCTGTCGCTCATTGAGATGCTCAGGCAGCACTACCAGATCGAGGTCCGCTGGCTTCCGTGGGACAACGCGGCCGAAGCACCGGGAGAGGTCGATCTGGTAATCAACGCAACTCCCGTCGGAACCGAAGCCGCCGAAGGGACTCCGCCTGTTGACTGGTCGCTCCTCTCAGCCAACGCCACCATCGTCGATTCCAACCTGGAAGAGACCGTGCCCCCACTCCTGCAAGACGCCGCCGAACGGGGCCTGACAACGGTCAACGGCCTCGACGTCTTTCTGGAACAGGCCGCTGTCAATTTTCGGCTCTGGACGGCCATCGATCCGGAACGAACGATCATGCGGGAATCGGTCGAAGAATTCCTCGAATTGTAGCTGCGAGATCGCGATTCCCCACGTGCTCTAAGTCCCCACCCGAACCGCCAAGTCAGCCCTTTCCTCATGAGCATTCCATTTCCTTTGAGAGGGTCTCCATGGCCGCGTCGAACGTTCGCTACCTGGTTTTTGACGTCGAGAGCGTGGCCGATCCTCAATTGGTGTCCGCCTTGCGATTCCCAACCGAAGGGCTCGAGGGCCGCGAAGCCGTCCGCCGCTACCGAAGCGAGTTGATGGACAAGTTTGGCAGCGATTTCGTTCCTTACACATTCCAGCTGCCGGTCTGCGTCGTTGTCGGCAAACTGACCGCCGAATTCCAACTGATCGACCTCGTTGTGCTGGACGAACCCCAGAGCCGCCCGCATGTGATCGCGGAGCATTTCTGGCGCGGTTGGGAAGCGTATCGCCGTCCAACGTTCGTGAGCTTCAACGGCCGCGGCTTCGACCTGCCTCTGCTCGAACTGGCGGCCTTCCGCTTTGGCATCAATCTGAGCACTTGGTTTGCCGCCACCGCCAAGACCTACGAACAGCCCCGCAACCGCTACAACACCAACGCCCATATCGATCTGTGCGATTTCCTCACCAATTTCGGCGCCACCCGGTTCACCGGCGGCCTGAATCTTGCTGCGAATATCCTCGGAAAACCGGGCAAAATGGACGTCCAGGGCGACATGGTCCAGGACATGTTCGATGCCGGACGCCTCAGCGAGATCAACGACTATTGCCGCTGTGACGTTCTCGATACCTACTTCGTCTTCCTCCGCTCCCGCGTGATCCTCGGCCAGCTTACTCTTCAGCAAGAGCATGCACTTATCGGCCAGACCAAGGCATGGCTGGAGCAAAACGCCGCCGCACAGCCCGCCTACCGACTCTATCTGCAGAAATGGGGCGACTGGGAGAATCCGTGGACTTCGGCAGAAAACCAGCCATGATCAAGAAACACGAACGACTCCCTCGGGCCGCATCCGCCGCGGGGGAGTCCTTCTGAGCCGATCCAGCGTTTGTTGCCGCCCCGTGAGACGCCGGAAATTCGCCCGCAGTTTGGGGAGATACGGTGGGCCTCTGCTCTTGACTCGACTTGCTCAGCCGAGGTCGATCTTGGAAATCTTCACCTGGGTGTAGATCTGGCGATGCCCCGTCTTGCGACGGTAAGTCTTCCGGCGGCGGAGCTTCTGAACCACCAACTTCTCACCTTGGCTGCTGCCGAGAACCTCGGCCGTCACCGACGCGCCCACGACAAGAGGAGTGCCAATCTTCACGCCGTTCTCGTTACGCCCAGCCAACACCCGCTCGAACTTGACCTCTCCTGACGCGCCATCGCGAAAGTCAATCTCCAAAATCTGGCCTTCTTCCACACGAAATTGGCGTCCGCTGTCTTCAATGATTGCGTACATGAGCGTGTCCTGCTGATGGATATGCTTGTTTCGGCAGGCCCCCCATCTTGGATGGGGAGCAGATATCGGTTTCTTGTTCATCTCCCCACACGCAAACCCTGTGTGGGGAAGGCTCCGCTGTGGCAAACCACTAAGTTTATCGTGCCGGGAGCAGTTTATTCAAGGGCCTGGGGCCGTATCGGCACCCGGCACAAAGGTCCTGCGCCCGTCAGACCACCAGTCCCACACGATGCAGTCAGTCGTGTTCCGACCGGGACCTCCGCCAGTCGCAGATGCCTGATTGCTGTAAGTTCTTTTTTATTAAGGTGTTACGGAAACGGCGTCTCTGCCCGCTAGGGTTCGATCCGAACCTCACGGCCTTGGGCATCCCGGCAGTCGATCGACAGGTGCTCGCCGGAAACATCCGCCAGGCCCACAATATCGACCTCAAGTTTGCCCTCGTCCTCCAGTTCAATCAGCTGTCGTCGCTTCTTGTTGCTAAGGTATTCGGCAACTTCGGCCGCCACTGTGATGGAAATCTTCTTAACGTCTTCCGTCTGGCCTGCAACCGTCAACTGGCGAATGACTTCAATAGCCATACTTTCGGACGACTTGATCACGCCCGTCCCGCTGCAGCAGGGGCAGTCCGTGTAGGTGCTCCGCTTGAGACTCGGCCGGACTCGCTGGCGAGTCATTTCGATCAGGCCGAAGGGGCTCGTCCGCAGGATCTTCGTGCGCGCTCGATCTCGTTTCACCGCATCGCGAAGGGCTCGCTCCACTCCACGGCGGTGCTTTTCCTTGCGCATGTCGATGAAGTCATTGACCAGCACGCCGCCAAGATCGCGGAGACGGATCTGACGGGCGATTTCCTTCGCGGCAATCAGATTGATTTGATAGGCCGTTTCTTCGGCAGAATCGTCGGCACGGAAGTTCCCGCTGTTGACGTCAATCGCCACCAACGCCTCCGTCTGGTCGATCACCAACGAGCCGCCCTCCTTGAGCGGCACTTCCCGGCGATGAATCGAAGCGATCTCCGTGTCCAGGTTATGCTTGTGGAACAGCGGCTCCCGACCATCGTAGAGTTTCAGCCGATTGACATAGCGGGGCATCACCAGTTGCAGAAACTCCCTCGCCCGCTCGTAGGCCTTCGGTTCGTCGATCACGATCGAGTCGACTTCTGTCGTGAAGATATCGCGGATCGTGCGAATGAGCATGTCGCTTTCTTCGTAGATGTCGACCGGTCCGGCCGATTTCTTGATCCGCCGTACGATCACCTTCCAGAGGCGAAGCAGGTAGGCCAAGTCGCGCGAAAGCTCTTTTCGGCTCCGGTCGCTGCCGGCAGTCCGTACGATGAATCCCAGCCCCTTCGGCGGGTTCAGTTCGAGCATGATGTCGCGCAGGCGGCGGCGATCGTCCTCATCTTCGATCTTTCGAGAAACGCCCACTCGGCCCAGGGCCGGCATCAGCACGAGGTAACGCCCGGGAATGCTGATATACGTGGAAAGCGTCGGGCCTTTCGTCCCGATTCCTTCCTTGATCACCTGGACCAGTACCTCGTCTCCGCGACGGAGAATGTCCTGGATGGGCGGCTTCACTCGCGGACGCGCCCCGGCTCGTTGACGCCCCTTAGGCGGCCCCGACGGTCCTCTGCGGCCACCGGGCGGCTCAATGGGCTTGTTGGGATCGCACCCCCCCTGGCGGAAATACTGAGGCTCCACGTCGCTAATGTGCAGGAACCCGTTGCGCCCTACGCCAAAATCGACGAATGCGGCCTGGATACTGGGCTCCAGATTGACAACAACGCCCTTGTAGATGTTGCCTACGTAGTTGTCGTGAGCCGTTCGCTCAATATACAGTTCTTCGAGGACCCCGTCTTCAACGATCGCAATGCGACATTCCTCGGGTTGCCGCACATTGATGAGCATTTCCTGTTTCATTTGTTCGCCTTCTTGCCCGGCAAGGTCGGCGAGCACCAATCCGCTGAACGATCACGATTGCAGTTCCACCTCGCTTCGAGTCAGATAGCAACCGTCCCGCTCCAAATCCTGCAATCCGAGCGCTGTCAAGACATCTCTCGGCGACGCACCGCCCTGGGGAAGTACCGCCAGACGCATGCGCAGCATGTTCGAGTCGATCTCCAGATGTTCGAGACAGCGGCAGGGATCGACGGTTTTGCCTCCACGCATTTGCTCCACCGGGCAAGACTCGGCAACGACCAGGTCGTTCACCCGAGCCTTGGCCTGTGGAAGGCTCTGCGGCGGGATCTCCATCTCGTACGTGCTGCTGCGCAATTGCGCTTTCTTCGACCCTTCAGGAAGGCTTTCCACGCGGAGGAACTCAAGCCCCGGAACCGTTGCCGCCGCAAGCCGGCCGAACACGTCGGCATCGCTGTAATTCTCGGCGAGCTCCAGTTCCATGACTTCATTCCGTCCGGCAATCCCGAGGGCCAGGGCCGACGGGAAACTCATGCGTGGCTTCGGGTGAAACCCTTCGCTCATCCCCAGGCGCAGCTCCGCACGTCGAAAGACCCGCTCCATCGTGCGCACCAGATCGCGGTGCCCGATCAGACGGAGGTCTCCGTTTTTGCAGAAGCGTATTCGCACTCGTTGTCGAACCATCGTTCGATCCTCTTCCCCACAGCCGGTAGTGGGAAAGAACCGTTGACATATCCTCCCGCCCAAACGGCACGCGGGAAAATTCCCGCTGACGCTCGAACGGCTCCAAGGCAGAGGCCCGGTTCCCGAAGGGGCCCGAACCCCCACCCGCTTGATCTCTTCCGGCCCGGTCGCAAAACCAACCGCCGCGTTCATGCATCGCGGCCGGCAACTCTCCCGTTCCGCCCGGGCCTCGATTTCGGAGGCGCCCACGCCGGAAACCCGAACGTCGGCCCTCACCAGATCCCTCAAATCGTCGCATCTCCCGTCACGATCCATCGCGCCGTCCACTTCGGAGGCCCGCGTCACACGCTACGACGAAATCTCCGGGACCCGCTTCTTCAACTCTCCTTTCAAATAACTCTTGATATCTCTGGCGTTCTCCATCAACATCGCGCGACGGGCGACCTCTTCGCAGTCGGCAACCGTCACGCTGCGGCAAATCTTCTTGATCTCCGGAATTACGCCCGGGGTGACGCTGAGACGGCGCAAGCCAAGCCCCACCAGCAGCATCGTGTACAGCGCGTTGCTGCTCATCTGCCCGCACAGATTCACCGGAACCTCGCGATCGTCGGCCGCCTTCACCACCATCTGAATCAGCCTCAGCACGGCTGGGTCGGCCGCGTTGTAAAGCGCCACCACGTCTTTGTTGCTGCGATCCACCGCCAGAGTGTATTGAATCAGGTCGTTGGTTCCAATGCTGAGAAAATCGACCTCGCCCACGAACTGGTCGATCATCACACACGCCGCCGGCACCTCCACCATCATCCCCACTTCAACCTTGCGATTGAACTGAACCTTTCGCTCTTCCAGGTCCTCGATCACGTCCGCCAGCACCATCTTCGCCTGCCGAAGCTCCAGCAGCGTGGATACCAGCGGAAACATGATTCGCAGATTGCCGAACACGCCCGCCCG
The DNA here is from genome assembly GCA_964429355.1 of uncultured Planctomycetaceae bacterium. Classification (GTDB taxonomy): domain Bacteria; phylum Planctomycetota; class Planctomycetia; order Pirellulales; family Thermoguttaceae; genus JAAYAY01. The sequence continues at coordinate 5,983 of CAYSCH010000342.1, forward strand.
CAACGCCGCTCGAAGCTGTCGGCGAAACATCGGCACGTTGCGCAAGGCCAGCCGGATGCTCCTCAGCCCCAGGAACGGATTTCGCTCGTCCTCCGGCTCCGGCAGATGCGGAACCTTGTCCGCCCCCAGGTCGAAGGTGCGAATCGTCACCGGCTTGTCGCCCATGGCACGCAACACGCGGCAGTAGGCCTCAAAATGCACCTCCTCGTCCGGTTCCGTCTCCGCTTCCAGATACAGAAACTCGGTGCGGTACAGGCCCACTCCATCCGCTCCCCTCGCCACGCAATGGTCCACCTCGTAGGGAAACTCGATGTTGCCCAGAAGGAAGATCCGCTGCCCATCCGACGTCTCGGCCGGAAGATCCCGCAACTCCTCGAGCTGGCGAGCCAGCCAGCGGATTTCTTCCGCCTCGTGCTGGTAACGCGCGATCGTCTCCTCGTCCGGGTGAAGGATCACCAGCCCTTCATCCCCGTCGATGATCACCAGATCACCGCCCGAGACCTCGTTGAGAAATGGCCCCGTTCCCAGAACCGCCGGTATCTCCAGCGCGCCGGCAACCACCGCCGTGTGGCTTCCTGGCCCGCCGGTTTCCGTCACAAACCCGCGCACAAATTCCCGATTGAGATTCGCCGTTTCGCTCGGTGTCAGGTTGTGAGCCAGAACGAGAACCGGAGACGTCAGCTTCGAGAGCCCCTCGCGCCGGCGCCCCAGCAGATTGCGGAGCAGCCGCTTCTCAATGTCGCGAATATCGTTGGCTTTCGATGCAAAGGTCTCCGTTTGCAGCCTTTCGAAGAGCTCTGCATAGCGGCGAAACGTCCGGCTTACTGCATACTCCGGCGAGTAATGCCGGTCCCGGATCATCTCCTCCAGCTCGCTCCGCAGCTTCGAGCCTTCAAGCATCCGCAGATGCGCTTCGAATATCGCAGCGTACTGCTCCCCTAGCTCGAAAGAAACGGCCTGCTGGTTCCGCGCAATCTCCGTACTCGCAGCATCGATCGCCCTATGGAGACGCTCGATCTCCTCCTCGACCGCGTCGCGCGCAACAAACCTCCGTGGGATCCTGAATCCCTCCGTGTCCATCACGAGCGCCTCGCCGATGGCTACCCCCGGCGAAACCGCGATTCCCTGCAGTTTTTTCATGACACCCCTTCGACTTGCGGCAGTCCGCCGCCGGACCGTCGAGGGCGAAGGACTTGCTCCGGCCTGTCGCAATCCGGCGCCGCCCCTTCGCACCCGCCATCTGCAGCGAGCCCGAAGCGACCGTGGCAACGGCAGGTATCAGCAGCCTTGACCTTCAGTTCTTTCCTCTTGTTTCTTCTGAGAATTCGTTCTCAAACAACGCCGCCAATGCCGCCATCGCCTGTTCGGCCTGGCTGCCCCTTGCCTCCGCCGTCAGCTCCTCGTATTGAACCGCAGCCAACGAAAGCACCTGAAGCACATCCCGGCCGTCCGCTCGCTGATCGTTCTTCACCAGCACAACCTGCGAATCGAACCGGCTCAGCAGCTTGGCGACTTCCATGGCAGCACGCATGTGCAACCCCTCGGGGTTCCCCACTCGCAACGTTCGAGTTGCCTGCGGCTGGTCCATGTTCGCATTACTTCCCGTCTGCCTGAGATCATCCTGGAGAATCCCGGATCGATTGCCGCGCACCGCCACTGACACTCGACCACCCGACCCGCCTATGGCTACGAGCCAAATTCGTTGTTGTCGGCTTCTTGCAGAAGCTGGCGAATGTCATCTGCCGTCTTGCTCTGCTTGAGAAATCGGCAGAAAGTGTCGTCTCGCAACTGGCGAGAGATGTTTTCCAGGGCCCTCAAGTGGTCCCCGGGGCGGTCCGGTGGCGAAATCAACAGAAAGAATAGGTGCACCTTCTCGCCATCCAGGCTCTGGAAATCGACCCCGTCGTGGCTCACCGCCACCGATCCCACAAGCTTGTCTACGCTCGGATGCTTCGTGTGAGGCACCGCAACCCCGCGGCCAATCCCCGTGGAGCCGAGCTCTTCTCGCTTCATGATCGCCTTGACGATGCTCTCGAATTCTTCTTCTCGAATTCCACCGGCGTCAAGCAGCGATTGGACCATCTCGCGAACGACGCCCTCTTTATCTTCGGCGGCCAAGTCTGCCTGGACGCCCTCACCTAATACAAAGTCGGCAAACTTCATCCAACATATCTCCTAATGCCCTCAAATGGGGGCCACGGGATGAAAAACAAGGACCATCCTCGATATCCTGCCTACCCTCGGTCCGGCCCACCTGGAGCCAGCCCCCCCACAAATACGGGAAGGCATCGGTCTGCGAAAAACCTCCGCAGATTTCGGGCCTGATTCGAACGCCCGGCGACGGGCACAAATAGGGTCGGGCAGTCAACGGCCAGCCTACTCGACCGTCTCCGCCTCGACTTCCTCCGCCCCAGGCACTTTTCCGGCAACGTTACGATGGCGGTCCTGAATCTTCTCTTTATATCTACGTATCTGCTGTTCCAGTTTATGGAGCGCCACATCCAGGGCGGCCATCAGTTCCTCCGCCTGGGCCGCGGCAACAAAATCGTGCTTGTGCTCCGCCGATACTCGCAGGTCTACCGACGGGGCGTCCCGATGCTCCAGATCGACGGTGATCGTTATTTCCGAAAGCCTTTCAAAAATCCGTGTTAGTTTCTCAACCTTTGCAATGATCTTTTCCTGGGTAGCATCACTAACATTTCCGTGTCGGGTCGAAATTCGGATTTGCACCGATCTTGCCTCCTGGGTCCTTGACTGGCGGGTCATACGTAACCACTTAGCAGTCAAACGGACCATTGTAGCCGAACCAGTCTGGGTCGACAAATGGAACGATCAAAGAATATTACTCGAGAAGTCGCCACTCTTTCCACCAAGTCTAGCTCGCTCCTTCCTCAGTGCCAAGAGATTTGAAAACCGCCCTGATATTCCTAACCTGTTGCTCAGAAAAACCTTACGAACACAACTCGGCGATTGTTCGCACACCGCCTGTTCCGATCACACCCATTGTACGAACCGGGATAGCCAATGGAATCCAGCTGGCAGGTTGCCTCGCCCACCCAATGATGGGGTTGTCGACGCCCCAACCGCAGACTCAGTCCTCCATACTTCGGCGAATGACGTATTGTTCAGGTAGTAGCCACATGCGATTCCGTATCTCTCCCACCCCTGCCGAGGCAGGCACAAAATTCAGGGGATAGCCTATGACCAACTCCTCCGTCGCCGATCATCCTCCGGTCATCCAATGGCGGGATTACTACAGCTTGGGAGACCGCGTTCTCGACGACCAGCACAAACAGATCATCTTTATGATCAATTGGCTCTACGAGATCATCTGGCACGAGGGGGGGGACCGAGCTGCGGTCTCCGCCGTGGTGCGGCGACTGAGCGAGTACACCCGTACCCATTTCGTCGATGAAGAGAACAAGATGCTTGCAGCCGGTTTTCCCGGCCTTGCCGAGCACCGGAGGATCCACGAGAAACTCCGCAACGATACCAGTGACCTGCTCTTCAAAAGCCTTGGCAGTGAAGGCCTCGATCCTCGAGAAACGCTTTACTTCTTGAAGCAATGGTGGATTGGTCACATCACCGGCGACGACAAGGAATACATGTTCTACGTCAAGAACAATCCCCCTGAATCGGCGGATCAGCCAAATGTCGATGGCGAGCTCAACGTGTTGATGACCGCTCTGATGGAGAACGAGCAGCGGGTTCGCCGCTACTACCAGCTCATGGCAGAGTGTCTTCCCGAACACCGGGAAACCTGGGACATCCTTCAGGACCAGGAAGAGGCCCATGCCGTGGCGATGCAGCGAGTCTGCCGGAGGGTGGAGGAGGCGCCGGCCCTGTATGCCGTGGGAAAATTCTCGCCCCAGGCTGCTCGCATCATGAGTCACGAAATCGATAGCATGATCGCCAAGATCGAACAGGGGAAAGTGCATCCCGGGTATGCCGTCTCATTCGCCAAAGACATCGAACAGTCCCTGCTCGAATCCCGGCTGGACGAGGCCATCAAGACCGACGTCCTCGAGGTCTCCTACGCGGACGAGGCCGGGATCAAGAGCGCCACGATCCGGTTCGAGGGGGAGTACGCCTACGGCCACATGAAGGCCGAGCACGGCGTCCACCGCCTCGTGAGGATCTCCCCGTTCGACGC
>CAYSCH010000343.1:0-10085 GCA_964429355.1 uncultured Planctomycetaceae bacterium
GAGGGGACGGGAGACAGGGGTGCGGGGCGACCGGTTGGAGCTGCGGCTCCGCCGGATTGGGTTGGCGGCGCTGGGGGCTGATTGCGGGAAGAGACTCTCCATCGAGTGGCATGCATGGCTGGAGGCAGGGGTAAGGGACAGCGGTCAGGGGACAGGAGACGGGGGTCAGGAGTCAGGAGTCAGAGGTCAGAATGGAGAGGACGACAAAAAAAGGGGGCCGCCAGCAAGAAAAAAGTGTTCCGGCGGCGGGCCCTTGGGATACGGGACGGAGCGGCGGGATGCCGCGGGGTCGGGCTCTTGGGATACCCAGACGTCGAGGGTCAGTATACACTATCTTGGTGACATTTGTACATTGTTATTTTTGGCCACCCCACAGGCGGGGGGCGGGGACACGGAGCAGGGAGCAAGGAGCACGGAGCGAGGAGCAGGAGACGGGAGTCAGGAGTCAGAGGACAGAGGACAGAGGGACAGGGAGATCGGTGATCGGAGATGGGAGATCGGGAAAGAGCGCGAAGGATGCAGAGGGATCGCCCGGAGGGGGTGCGTCGAGAGTCGAGCATGGCCTCTGGATCTCGGGTGAAATGGGCGTCAACTGCCGCTTTCGGGCGCCGTAGGTTCTTATTGGGTAGAATTGCTTATGCTGTAACGGGTTCTGAAGAAGAGAAGGTAACCACAGAGAGCACGGAGAGCACGGAGGGGGGCACATCAGCAGGCAGCCGCTGGGTGTTTCGTGGGATCTGGAATTCGCTCTGAGCGCGGCGACAAGGAGCGGGAGGGGCTCGGGCAGAGGGGCAGAGACGCGGGGGTAGAAGAAGGACGGAAGAGGAGGACGCAGGAATCCGAGGGGAGGAGGGTTGTTCCGATCGGAAGCGCCCCGTGGGCATTGTTGGGACTCGCAGAGGGCGTTGATCGGCGGACGGACCAACTGCTGCTGGGCAAGGGGTCTGGAGGCAAAGGAGGGAGAGAAGAAAATGGAGGAAAAGAAAATGGTCGACGGTCAGTTGTTGGGTCTGAGGCGATGGAGGGCCGCCCTGGCATTGGCAGAGCTATGAATGGCGAAGAACGGTCGGACTTCCAGTTCACTGGATTGAATGAAAGCGGAAAACCTCCCGTGGCTGCGCCATACCGGTTCAGGAACCGGTGCCACCCGCGACGTCGCGCTTGGTTTCCGGGTCACGGACTGGTCGAAGGCGGGTGAGGCGGCGCGATCCTATGCGGCATCTCAAGCACTGCCAACGAGTGGCAGACGGTATTGGGGCTATTCGCCCGTCCCGAATCCGGCGTTGACCCAATCGACGTGGTCGCAGGCGATGCCGTCTCCGCCGTCGGTGACTACCAGGTGAACCGCCCGGAATCGAGTCGAGAGTTCCACCTCGAAGTGCCAGATCCTGAGGGTCTCGTCAGAAAGGAGAGGGCTTTCAGCCAGCAGGACGGGAGGGGTGCCCATCTCGCCCGCATCTCCCAGGATTCGGAGGACTACGCTCTGGCGTGGGTCGTCGCGTTTTTCGTCGTCCAGGCCGCCCGTGGCCACGAAACGCCTGGCATCCTTCGGTACGGCATAGACCAGTGTGGAAGGAGCATGCACCCCGACTCCTGACGGGTAAACGGTCCCGAGCAAGCGCAGGGGTTCGCCTTGACAGGTGCGGCTTGCACCAATCGTACCCCAGCCGGTGCTGGCCGAGGTGGGCGCCAAATCGGCGATGGAAACATCCGGCTGAGGCGGAACCGGCGGCAGCTTGAGTTCATCGAGAGTGGTTACCTTCAGCGAGGCAGGGTCGGAGGGCCGACCATCCCAGCCGATGGACCGCACCTGGTACACGTAATCCGTGGCCGGCGAGATTTCCGGGTCTCGATACTCCCTATCGCTCACTTCGAAGGCACGCCCGTCGCTTCTTTCGATACGGAACCTGGAGGCGTCGGGGGCCTGCCATCGAAGAATGACTCCACTGTAGCTGATGTCGGCGCTGAGTTCGGTCACCGCTGCCGGTTCCGAGATTTCGACGGCCCCACGACGAAAGCGAACACGCCACGCAACCGTCCGGCACTCGGCAGGGTCGATCCGCACGCGGAGCGTTGGCCCCGCCTGATCGAAGCGTGTTCTGGCATCTGGCGTGTCGACCTCGACCCCCGACGCGAGATAGGAATTCTCAGCGGCAGGCACCACGATTCGCAATTCATAAGGGTCGTTGGCCACCACGCGGCTCTCGCCGGTCAGCAAGAGTTCGTCTGCATCCCACCGTTCCTCCAAAACGTCCACCACGCCCTGGGTGATATGGCGCGATGTACTCACGAGGATCGGATGCTCCGCTTCGGGACGGAGCGACAGGACGCGGCAAGTTCCTGGGGGCAAGGTGCACTGCAGAGGACCGGAAGACGGAGGCAGGAAGCGGTCGGCCCAGTAGTCGTAGCCCACATAGCGCCGGGCCTCGGGCAATCCCGCACAGGCTGGGGTGACATCGATTGTCTGGGGCTTGTGCTGCTCCCAATTGAACAGTCCCACCACGTCGCGCCGCACACTGCCCCGCGTATCGCTGAGCAGCCAGACCCGGGCCAATTCGCTGGAGAAAAGGTCCACGGGGCGGGGCCGCAGCCCGTGATTGGGCATCGTCCGCCGCAACAGGTTGACCCGGTCCTCCGGCAGTTCCGGCAACCATTCGCTGAACACGTTGAGTTGCCCGGATAGAGCGACCCAGGAACAGATCAAACGGGCGTGCTCGATGGCAACGTCCGGGCGGACATACACGGGGTCGGGGTCGTTGTACCACACCCGGCCGTGGAGGAAATAGCGATTGGAGCCGTGCCAGGGGCCTTGGCAGAGCCCTTCCCAGCTCGTGCCGTTATCAGGGCCGATCCGCATGGCATCGACCAGTCCGAAGGCGGCACCGAAAGACCGCATGTTCTGGGGGATGCAGCAGCCGAGAAAGAAGATTTCGTTGCCGGCCGCCTCGCGGACCAGTTTCAGCCCCTGGCGATAGGCCTGGATATTCGTCTTGGCGGGGTCGTGAAAGACGGCCTCGCCGAGATCGTCTTCGACGTAGCCGTTATTCACGTAGGTCAGTGCGGTGGCCGAGCCGACCCAGAGCCCGTCCATCTTGAAGTATCGGTAACCCCAATCGTGGGCCAGGCGCGAGACGACGCTGCGCACGTAGGCCTGGGCGGCCGGATTGGTCATGTCGAGCGACGTGCCGCCCCAACGGGCCCAATAGGGGGTGCCGTCCGAGCGTTTGACGAACCAGTCCAGGTGGTCGGCAAAGAAGGGGTCCTCATGGTCCCCGGCAAAGGGCATGAACCAGATGCCGGGAGTGAGCCCGAGGGCGGCGATCTTGTCGGCCGCCGCCTTCATGCCGCCCGGGTAGGGGCCGGCTGGCATATGGGTCGAGAAGACCTTGGCCGGGCCGTTGCGCCGCTGGCCGTCCTGCCACATGTCGTCGATCTGCACGAAATCGAAGCCAAAGGGTTTCAGTTTTTCGGCTGCCACCTCGGCCAGTTGGGCCAGGTGCGTCTCGTCGCTAGCGCTGCCATGGGGATTGCTGTACCAGGTGCAGTAACCGGTGGGCAGGGGACGGAGCTGGATCTGGTAGAGCCGGACAATCGTGTCGGCGTAGGCCTCCAGGCCGAGCCGGGCATCTTCGAAGGGTCCAAGGGCAAACAGTTCGCCGGGCTCCCTGGTTCCGGCCGCAATCCGCAGCCGCCCGTAGTCAGTCTGCGGACGGAGCTCGACCGCGCCGTTCTCGATCTTCGAGAACACAACACCGCAGCCGCGATCGTGGCTGATCCAGCCGGAAACGATCCCCGCGCGGGTTTGGGGCGAGGCGACGGCGAGAAAGGCATAGCTGCCCGGATGGGCGTCGGGGGCCGTCAGCCCGGCGGTTCCCAAGGCCTTGAGTGCATGGGGCTCCTCAGGCAGCTCAAGTTGCAGACGGAAGGGCTGAACGTGGTGAACGATCCGATCGCCGTCGGGCTTGGCTGCCATCTGGCTCTGCAGCAAAGCAAACGGCAGGCCCGGCACGAGGATCACCTGCACCGATTGGTTTTCGCCCAGTTCGGCTCGAAGCACCCGGCCTCGGCCCAGCCGCGGATGTTCCCAGTCGGCCGCCGCCACCTGCCTGGGCAATTCTTCCAGAAAGAGGCTCGCAAAAGGCTTGCCGTCCTTGGCTGTCAGCCGGAAACAGCCGCCCTGGCCATCCCAGGCAGCCTGGAGCTGATCACTCTCGATCCGAGAATCGGTTGCGGACTCGCTGGCAACGACGATACCGTCCAGCCCAAGCACGAGGCCGAGAAGCAGGAAGGAGAAGAAGCGTTTCATTGGCTGTCACCTGCGGGATAGAGAATGTCGGCCTCGAGAACGTTGGGTGATTTGTGGGAAAATGGTGACTCCCGTTCTCAAAACGAAGGTGTCCGGCCATTTCGTCGCGACCGTATCGTCACGACGGCCCATCTCAGGATACCTCACCGCCTCCCTTTCATGTAGAGATCGCGGAGAAAGGCCACTTCGGGGGGTAGTAGTCTCCTGCCGGAGAGAAGTTACGATTTCTCTCAGAGAAGAACGTTCCATCGTCATGTCCCGGGTGTCTTCAGACCGATGCCGATTGACTCCGACTGCCGAGCGCGAATTCGCCACCATCTGGCCCGCCTATACCCGGGCCGTGCCGATGAGGTTCTCGCCGAGCTGGTCCTGCGGATCGACGCTGCCGCCAGCACGATCCCGATGCGGCGAGCCACGTGGGACCAGACCGATGCCGTTCTGATCACTTACGGCGACCAGGTCCACCAGGCCGGCGAGGCACCGCTGGTGACCCTGCGCAAGTTTCTGGTCGAGCGAGGTCTGGGCGAGCTGGTAAGCACGGTCCATATCCTGCCGTTTTTTCCCTATTCGTCCGACGACGGTTTTTCCGTCATCGATTATCGCCAGGTCGACCCGGCGTTGGGCGACTGGAACGATGTGGCGTTGCTCGGCAGGGACTTCAACTTGATGTTCGACCTGGTGGTCAATCACTGCTCGCAGCACAGCGGCTGGTTCCAGAAATACCTGGCCGGCGAGGAGCCGTACACGTCGTTCTTTCTCGAGGTCGATCCGGGTGCAGATGTCTCGCTGGTGACGCGTCCGAGGCGGCATCCGCTGCTGACTCCGTTCAAGACGTCGCGGGGACCGCGGCACGTCTGGACCACGTTCAGCGACGACCAGATCGATCTGGATTTCGCATCGCCCCCGGTGCTGGTCGCGATGATCGACATCCTCTTGTTCTATCTGCAGCGGGGGGCGAGGATCATTCGTCTGGATGCGATCGCCTATCTGTGGAAGACGCTTGGAACCACGTGCATCCATCTGGCGCAAACGCACGAGGTGGTCAAGCTGTTTCGCACGATCGTCGACGCGGTGGCTCCGGGCACGATCCTGGTGACCGAGACGAACGTACCCCATGCGGAAAACGTCAGCTACTACGGCCGTGGCGACGAGGCCCAGATGGTCTACCAGTTCAGCCTGGCGCCGCTGCTGGCCGAAGCTCTGCAGACGGGCGATGCCACAGTGCTGGCCGGCTGGCTGGCGGGTCTGGAGCCGACGCCGGGCACGACCGTCTTGAATTTCACGGCGTCCCACGACGGTATCGGAGTGCGCCCCTTGGAAGGGATCATGCCCAAGAATCGGTTCGAGCGGTTCATCGACGCCGTGCGCCGGCGTGGGGGATACGTGAGCATGAAGACCAACACGGACGGTTCCGAGAGCCCGTACGAGTTGAATATCACCTATTTCGATGCCGTGGCCGATCCCAACAACCCGGACCCAGCCCTGCACGTGCGGCGTTTCCTGGCGAGCCAGGCGGTGATGCTCTCTCTCCAGGGGATTCCGGGCATCTACTTCCACAGCCTGATAGGAACACCCAACCATCACGAGGGTGTGGGGCGGACCGGACGGGCGCGCTCGATCAATCGGCGCAAGTACGAGCGAAGCGAGCTGGAGGCGATTCTCGATCGATCGAAGGGGCCGCAGGCCCAGGTGCTCGACGGCTACCGCCGCCTGCTGGCGGTCCGGCGCCGGCAGCCGGCTTTCCATCCGGATGCCGGGCAGCGAGTGATTGGGACCGAGCCAGCTTCTCTGGTGGCCTTCGTCCGCGAGAGTATCTCTTCCCCTCAGCGGCTCCTGGTTCTGGCGAACCTCGGTTCGCAGGCGTTCTCGGTGGAGGTCGAGAAGCTCATCGGCGCACAACCGCAGCGGGATCTCCTGGACGGAGACGTTGCTGGATCGTCGATGATGCTGGATCCTTACCAGATCCGCTGGCTCGAGTTCTGATTCATTCACTCACCTGATACCAATGCGGCAATATCGGCGATGATCTGGGGAAGAGCGAAACCGCCGGGCGAAGCGAGGTAAAGGGGGCGCCAATGAGGATGGAACTTCTCCTTGTACTGGCGCAGACCCTGGAAGTTGTAGAAGTGCTCTCCGTGGCGAAAGACCAGGTTTCCGAAACGATTCCAGAGGGGGGCAAGAGAACGGCTCTCCGGACCGGCCAACGGTGCCATGCCGAAGTTGAACCATTGATACCCTTGGTCGCGTCCCCAACCCATCAACTCGACGAGCAGGTATTCCATGACTTCTGAGGGTGCCTCGTCCACGTGGCGCATCAGGTCGATGGAAAGCTCCTCCTTGCCGGCTCCGCACCAGAGATTGCAGAAGGCGAGGATCCGGCCCTGGCGATGCACGATCGCGACCGGAAATCGCTGAAGATAGTCGGGCTGAAAAGAACCGACGGAAAACCGCTTCTCGGAGACATTCTTCTCCGAAAGCCACCTATCGGACACTTCCTTCAATTCATTCATCCGCCGTCGCACCTCGGTGGCGGGGAGGATCTCGAAAGAACATTTCTCGCGTTGGAAACGGTTCGATGTCTGGCGCAATTGTCTGCGGGCGTTTCCCTCCAAGGAAAATCCGGCCAAAGAGACCCGGGCCTCCTCACCCAACTTGACGAAGGACAACCCCAGGTCGAGGTAGAGCGGCAAGGTCTCCTCGCCGATCTGGTAGAAGATGCTCCGCCCGTCGTAACGGTCGCAAAGCTCGCGGAACTCCCAGAGCAGGTCGGCCCTGTTTTCGATTGGACCGACGGGATCTCCCAGCGCGACCCAGCTGCGTCCCGCCACCCCGTACATCAGGAAGCTAGTCCGCTGGGCGTTGAACAGCAGATGTTTGTCACCCAGAAAGGCGAGATTCGCGTAAGTAGCCGAGGAACGCTGTGCGATCGCGGCCGCTTCCTCCAACTCACCGGCCGTGGTTGTCACGAACTTCGGACGGGCTGGACGGAGAAGATGCAGAACCGCGACGACGAGCAACAGAGAGGTAACTCCCGCGGTTGCGCGAAGGAAACGCGGTGCGTCTCCGGGGAAGGAAAAATGCCACCACAGATCGTGAGTGTATTCCACTTGTTTGTAGGAGAACAGACCGATCCAGACGGAACAGGCAATCACCAGCACGGCGGCCGTAATCCATGTCGGACTCACCGGGTAATCCAGTAACGTGCCTTTGCGATGAAACTCATCCCTCGCCGTTGCGAAGACAAGGAGCATGGTCAGCAGAATGGCGGCCTCTTCACAATCGATGCCCTTGAGGAGCGAGAAGATCGCTCCGGCGCCGAGCAGGATCATGGTCAGCCAGTAAGCGGTACCCAACCGCCGCTGAAGCCCACGAGCCAGCAGCAGCAATGCGGCACCGATCAGGCTCCCCAGAAAATGGGCGACTTCCATGACTGGAAGTGGCAACGGAAACCGGATCCAGCCAAGGCGCTCCTGAGAGGTAGGCGTGGCTCCCGACACGACCAGAACGGCGCCGGCCGTGAAGGTCAGCAACGCGAAGAAGGAAGGGATCACGACCGACGCGGTCCTGCCCACGATCGCGGCAACGCGGCGAACGTGATGTCTCCACAGAAACAGTTCGTACGCACCGAATCCGACCGCGGCAACGCCCAGCGGAATCAGATAGTAGATTCCTCGAAATGCGAGAAGGGCTCCCAGAACCCAATGGGGATCTCGGGGATTGAGGAGCGAGAGGATTACCAGTTCGAAGACTCCCAGCCCCCCGGGTACGTTGGAGAACACGCCGGCGACGATCGCCAGCAGGAAGATTCCCAGGAACTGGGCATAGCCTATGTCGACGGTGGAGGGCAGAAGCGTGTAGAAAACGGCGGCAGCCACGACCAGATCGGCAGAAGCGACCGCTATCTGAGCCACCGAGATGCGAGTCGGAAGGGGTGTGAGTTTCCAGCCGCCAACCTTCATCGGCCGCCTCCGCACGGCCCCCAACAGCAGATAGAAGGCGACAGCGAAGACCAAGACAAAGCCCAGCGGCCGGACCGAGTTCCAAGGAAGATGGAGTATGGGAGGGATCGAGGGGGGCTGCACCACGAAGACAACGCCGGCAAACGCCGCCAGACCTACCCAGAAGCTCATCGTGAGCATGGCGATCAACTTGACGATCTCGATCGTTGAGAGCCCCCAGGCCGAATAGAGGCGATAGCGCACGGTCGTGGCGCCGAGCAGCGGCCCGAAGTTGTTGGAGCTGACGTATCCGACAAACGACGCGAAAGCAACCTGTTTCAAGGGAAGGCGATGGCCGATCTGCCACGTGCCGAGAAGATCGTATCCGACCAGAATCGAGTAATTCAACACCGTCAGCAACACCGCCAGCACGAGATGGCCGGAGGAAATCTTCCGGAGGCTCGCGATCACGTCGCGAAGATGGTACTCCTCCAGCTCCCGGTGCAGGAGCCAGAGGGCAACGGCAAATATCACCAGTATGAGCAGCGGGACAATGAAGCGGAAATACCGTTTCATGGTACGGATCTTCTCGGTAAGTCACTCGCAACGCCAAAATGAATCAGGAAGCAGTGGATCTTACCATACTCGTACCGTTTTGTGATGCCGTCCGACCTCGATCATGGACACTCGCTGGAAGCGGATTCAAGGCTTGCTCTGCTCGGCAAATCTTCCCTGATACCTGGCATGGCCATCACATCGCTCAAACACGAACTGGCAGATCCGGGTGTCTGGATAGAGGGCCAGCGGCGCAAGCCCGAGGTTCACGATCTCCAGAACCTGATGGTTCGAGATGCCCGGGTGCATGAAGCCCGCCGTGACGTGGACCGCGAGCCCGAATCGTGCGAATCGGCTCCGCCCTTCAAGGCGACCGGAGATATTGTCGGCCAGGGTGATCTTCTCCCGCGTGATCCCGAGGATCATCTCGCCGGGCTTGATGACCACGAAACTCCCGTCGTCCACATGGAGGCTTCGGGTGATGTCCTCGAACCGGGAGTCGTTCTTGACGTGGTAAACCTTCGATCGCTTCTTGAACACCCGGAAGTCATTGCCGAGCGTGAGATCGATGGACCCAGGGCCGACCTGTGACCTGTCGAGCGGATCGATCCTGATCGATCCGTCTTTCAAGGCCTTTTCGATCTCCGCTCCGATCAGAATACCCATATCCGCGAGCCCTTTGCTTTGAATCCCTTCCGTCGATTATGCTGGAAGGGCGTTGGCTACCGCTTCTGCACCTTTCGAGGATTTCCGGAATGACACTTCTCCCAAAATACGGACTGGTACGTGTCCTGCTTCTGACCGTTTCTCTGGCTATTGTAACGCCGGTCGGCTTCGCTGCCGACAGCGAGGGGATCGGCCTGTATCTCGGCACCTACACCCGCGGCAAGAGTCAGGGCATCTACCAGGCTCGGCTCGACAGGGAGACAGGCAAGCTTGGCGCGCTGGCCCTCGCCGCGGAGCTGGAGAATCCCTCGTTTCTGGCACGGCATCCCACCAGGCCGGTCGTCTACGCGGTCGGAGAGGTGAACAACTTCGGCGGCGAGAAGAGCGCCGGGGCCGTGAGCGCTCTAGAACGTGACCCCGTCTCCGGCCGCCTGGAACTGCTCAATCAGCAAACCACCGGGGGCGCCCATCCGTGCCATGTCTCCGTCACCCCCTGCGGCAAGTTTGTCATGGTCGCCAACTACTCGGGGGGGAGCGTTGCCTGCTACCCGGTGCAGGAAGACGGCAGCCTGGGCGCCATGTCGGGATTTGTGCAGCACGAAGGGTCGAGCGTCAGCCCG
>CAYSCH010000344.1:0-372 GCA_964429355.1 uncultured Planctomycetaceae bacterium
GGCCAAAGACAAGAAAGATGGTTCTCGCCGTAACTCGAAGAAGCCGAAGAAGTCGAAGAAGCCGGACAGACCCAAGACCGCCCACAAAACCCAGAAGCTGTAGACTTCTCGCACGAGGTGGCTGGGGCGAGTGAAGACGATCGCGGGCCCATGAAATCGGCGGAATTGTGGCATCACACACCTCTTGCTTGGAGTACGCTGAAATGACCAGGCCTTGGCTCCGAATCCGTTTGACGATGCTCCTTCTTGTCTCTGCAGCTGCTTCCATCGCAGCCGAGGGACCGCCTATTGAGAAGGTCGAGGTCGGCGCCAATCGGGAATTGCGGGTGAACGGTCAGCCTATGTTCCCCATCATGGCCTGGCTCCAGGGCG
>CAYSCH010000344.1:382-10085 GCA_964429355.1 uncultured Planctomycetaceae bacterium
AATGTGGCATGAATACGGTCGCGGGCTACTGGCCCGGCTCCAACGACACCAAGGACGTGGGTGAGTTCCTTGAACTGGTCGAGAAGGCGGGCCTCTATGGGGTGATGCCCTTTGACGGACGGCTCCGGGGGCGTTCCAACCTGCTCGGTTACATCCACGACGACGAACCTGACCTGCCCCACCAGACCAGCGATGCGGAAGTTGTGCCTGGCGAATCCCTGAAAGTCAACGCCAGCACTCCGCTTTGGAAGCTCCTCGACGGGGTAACTCACAGTTGGTCCGTCCTGGATCCGCTTGAAGGTGCATCGCTGACGATTCGGCTGAAGGAGCCGGTGACGGTCGAAAAACTCGCCGTCTGGCTGACCGTCTCGCCCGGCCTGGCCCTCGCAAAGGAGGTGTCGTTCTCCACCGACGGAAAGAAGATACTGCAAGTGACCCTGGAAGCCAGGAAGGGCCGCCAGGAATTCCCGCTGGCCGGCCCGGTCATCCTGAAGAACCTGAAATTGTCGGTCCTTTCGGTTCACCCCGGCCAGAACGTCTGGGGTTCCATCGGCGAAATCGAAGGTTTCAACGCGGCCGGCGAAAACCTCCTCGCTTCGCCCCCTCGCTACGAGCCGCGAAGCCAGCCGGAGGCAACCGTCGAACGCTACCGATCGATGAAGACGGGTGATCCCTCGCGCCCCGTGTTTCTCACCTTGACGGGCCATTTTCACCCTCATTTCCAGCATTGGACCGAAACCCAGCGGAACCGGCTCTACCCCCGGTACATCGAGGCATCCGACGTAGTCGGCTACGATATCTACCCGATTTACGGCTGGAACAAACCCGAGTGGATCTACCTCGTCCACGACGCCACGAAACACCTCACGTCGTTGGCCGGCCCACGGCCGGTCTATGCCTGGATCGAGACGAGCAGGGGCGGGCAATGGACCGGCGATCTGGACCGGCAGAAGGAAGTCAAGCCCGAACACATCCGCGCGGAAGTCTGGATGGCAATCTGCGGTGGGGCAACCTCCATCGGCTACTTCACGCACATCTGGAAGCCCAGCTTCGACTCCTTCGGCGTCCCCGAAGAGAACCGCAAAGCCCTCCGCCAGATCAACGACCAGATCACCCGCCTGGCCCCCGCCATCCTCAGCGATTCGGCTAAGCAGGCCGTAACCATCCGGGCCCCAGGCGATACCAGGCTTGCCGTGCTTGCCAAACAGCACGAGGGTGAATTGTGGCTGTTCGCCGTCAACTACGACGAACGCCTCCAACCGGCCGCCGCCGTCCTGTCCGTCGAAGGCCTCATGGCCGGTGCCCCAATCACCGTCCTCGACGAAAACCGCACAATTCAAGCCGACGCCGCCTCCTTCTCCGACATCTTCGAACCCCTTGCCGTGCACGTTTACCGTGTCGGAGCAAGGTAACCTGGATGGTTCGGGACCAAAGATCGATTCGACGGGAGCGAACCAGACGTACTGGCTCGCTATCCGGCGACGTTCACTGCGACCAGGGCCGTAAAGCCCATCTCGGCGCTCGGTGCATCCTCGGCGAGTATGCTGGGGCACGGGTCTCGTTTATACTGGTCCCGCCCTCTCTCAGATCGCCACACGCCACCTTCGGTTGAACAACGCAATCATCGAACTGATCATCACGAAGTCGGCGGCAAGGTAGAATAGCAGGAACATGAATGCCGTCAGGTCCGACCAGTTCGCGCCAACCGTCTCGGCCTTCGGCACACTCCCCAGCGGAAGACTGAATGTGGCGGCAAAGGGGCTCACAAACAGCACCTCCCGGAGCGCCAGCGTCAAGTCGTGGTTCGGGTAGAACAGATCGGCAAAGGCCTTCACGGCAATCGGCGCAGCAAACAGCAGGATGACGACCATGTAGGCGGCCATCAGGCTCACCGAGGTGCGACGGCACACGAGCGAGCAGAACATCCCCATGGTCGTCGTCGTCAGGCAGGTGACGAGAATGATCACGAGATAGAGAAGCATAGTGATCGTATCTGCCCAGAACGTCCAGGGCGGCAGGAGCCAGGCCAGCAGCAACGGCCAGACCAGAAAGCTCGTCAGCACCACCGATACCCGCAGGCTCGAATACACCTTGCCCGCAAGGATTTGCCAGGGCGACAGCGTCGTGGTCAGGAGAAGCTCCAGGGTCTCCCGCTCCCGTTCGTTCGTGATGCTTCCTGCCGAGAAAACCGGGCCCACAAGCATGTTGAACAGGAGCACGTAGCTCGTATACCAGGGCGCCAGCGACGGCATGATGTACAGGCAGACGGCCATCACGAGTAAGGCCAGCAACATGCTGAGCTGGATCACCAACCGCAACATCAGCGTGCCGTGGCCAAACAACTCGCTCCGCATCTCCTTGTCGTAGATCGGGTTGATCGTGTCCGACATAAAGTCGTTTCGCTTCGGCGGCGCGAACAGATTGTCGGGAAACTGGTCGCTGCGGATCACCATGCCGATCGCTTCCCGCTGCTCCTCGTCCAGATCGACCACTTCCTGGGCCTCGGCCCCAACGTCCGGCGGATGCATCAGCCGGCGGCAGACCATGACCGTGAGAAGACTGCACAACACGGCACAACCGGCGGGAACGATCCCGGCTAGAACCGTTAAACGGAAGGCGGCAAATTCCTGGGAAATGCTGTAGAAGAGAATGCCGACCAGGGCCAGCGGCAGAATGACCAGGTAGGAAACGAGTTGCGCCGCAACGGTCCGCGGGAAGTAACTGCTGGCTGACACGCTGATCATGCCGAACGTGATGACCGACGCTGCCATGGCCACATAGGTGCCGAGCACTTCCGAATAGTGGACCCCTCCCAGCGGGAGACAAAGCATCACGATCGGCAGCGAACAGAAAACCAACACCGCCAGGTGGGCCATCGCCGCAAACAGCTTGCCCGTCACGATCGCGCCCGGCCGCATCGGACTGGCCAACAGCATTTCATAGGTCTTACGCTCCTTTTCGCCCGTGATCGTTCCTGCCGCAAAGCTCGGCGTCATCAACGACAGGAGCACGTACTGCCCCAGAAAGAACATGTTGATCAGCCGCTTGGCCTCCTCGGGGGTCTCCGTCAGGTTGAGCCGGTCCGCCTGGGGCCACGCGGCATACACAACCAGCCCGAGCAACGCCACGTAGGCAAACAGCAGGATGAACCCGCGGAGCATCCGCAGGTTCACCAGCAGTTCGCGTTGAAGTACGGGATTCTCAAACAGAAGCATGGCTGTGAGTTATGAACAGTGAACTGCGGGCAATCCGATATTCGTGGAGCTTGCCCCGTACTCCATCATTCCATCAATTCCATCATTCCGTCTGCCGTCCTGCAGTCGTCACGCGACCACGCCTTTCGTAACGAGCATGAACACGTCTTCCAGCGTCGGTTCCTTGTCCGCGAACGAATACATGCGAACGCCTTCGGCGACCAGACGCTGCATCAACGCGGAGATCTGGTCGTCGTCGGCTTCCAGTTCCGCCGTGACCTTGCTGTTCTCCACCTGCACTTCGCGCGTCTCGGCCAGGCTGCGAATGATCGACACCCCCACTTCCTGCTTGTCGATGAATTTGATCACGATCGTGCGGTTGCCGCGAATCCGGCGATAGACCTCGTCGATCGGGCCGTACATCAGCAGTCGTCCCCGTTCGATGATGCCGATCGATGTGCAACAGTCGGCCAGTTCCGTCAGAATGTGGCTGGATATCAGGATCGTCTTCCCCATACGCCGCAGTTCTTTGAGCAGCGCCTTCACCTCGACCCGGGCTCGTGGATCCAGCCCGCTGGCCGGCTCGTCCAGAATCAGGACCGGCGGATCGTGAACCAGCGTCTTCGCCAGGCAAAGCCGCTGCTTCATACCCCTGGATAGGCTGTTGACGAAGGCATTTCGCTTGCCCGTCAGATCCAGTAGTTCCAGTACGTCGCCGATCACCTGCTTCCGGGCCGCTCGTGGAATCTGGTAGGCGACGGCGAAGAAGTCCAGAAATTCCCAAACCTTCATGCCGTCGTACACACCGAAGCTGTCCGGCATGTAGCCGATGCTCCGCCGTACGTCCAGCGGCTGTCGATTGACGCTGAAACCGTTGACGATCCCTTCACCGCTCGTCGCCTTCAGCAGCGTCGCCAGGAACCGGATCGACGTGCTCTTGCCCGCCCCGTTCGGACCGATGAACCCGAACATCTCACCCGGCTCGATCTTCAGGTTGAGATGATCGACCGCAACTAGTTCCCCGTAACGCTTTGTGAAATCGATGAGTTCGATCATAACGTGATCTTCAGTACTCTTGGGCTACCGCTTCGGAGAGACGCAGGCAAAACGAGTGAGTTTCCCACAGCCATGGATCTGCAAAAGCGGTGGTCTTGTTTTGGGCTCCAGGAAACCCGCACAAATCGTATGAGTTTCCCCTGGGCATGGATCTGCATAACCGGTGGTCTTGTTTTGGTTCCAAAAGGGCTTGCGGATCGGCGTCAACGAAGCGGCTGATTCGGATCCTCTGCCGGGGCTGATTCTTCGCTATTCGCATCCGTCGACTCGGTGGCCTTCCCTGGGGCATCACCTTCGCGAAGGACCGGCTTCAGTTTGATGAAATCGTAGCGGGTCTTTTGATCAGGCACGGGGGCCGCGCCGAACCCATACTCGAGGTTCGCCACAATCAGGGCCAGACGCCGCTTCTGGGGCGCGGTCGGACGCACCTTCATCCCCGGCAGCGGCTCATCGGTCCAGGCAATCAATCGCGCGTCCCCCGCTTGCATCTGGTCCGTCTGCTCAGCCAGTCGCACCAGCGGGCCCAGCGTAAGGGCGCCGGACATCTCGCCACGCCCTGTCTGCGGGATACGGTCACGCCGGTCGGGCCACAGGCCGTCGCTGGCGCCTTTTTCCGGAGCGGCTTCCCACGGTCCGGCCACATCGGCGCTATCCCCCGGCTCGATGGTTCCCAGCCAGGTCGTTAAAATCCGGCCTTCGTCGGTCTTGCGGACGATGCCCGCATCGCGGAGTGGATAGCTTGTCTGATTGCGGACCCGATGCATTCCCTGACTGGGTTCGAGCCACTGGATCTCTCCTCCCAGATCGATCATCTGTTCGCTGTGGGTCATTTGGGCCGAACTGGATCGCACTCGCAGGTCCATCAGATGAACCTCCGCGCCGTACCCATATCGGACCCGCTGCGGCGCCTCTCCGAGCTTCAATCCGGTCGCTTTGGGATCGCTCGTCGCAGGAAACGGCATGATCTGGGCGCCCTGGTCGTCGAACTCGAAGTCGTAGCCCGTTCCGAGCGACGTGTAGAAAGCCGAATACCGCGTCACATGGCCGCGAGGGTAGTCTGCCTGGACCTCCCCGCTGGCCACCTCGTTCTCCGAGCGCACAAAGCCGATATCCAGTTGGGCCTGCCGAATCACCACGATCGCGCAGACAACGGCGATCACGGGCGCTGCAATCCACGCCCACTCCACTCGGCCCAGCATGCGGAAGACGAGCCAGTTCAGCGGTACCAGAACCAGAAGGTAACCGGCCACGATCCACACCACGAAGCTGCGATCGGGGACTTCGATTCCGGCGGCATCCGCAAGGGCACTTCGGGCACCGTCCGCTACAGCGTTGAAATCGTTCCAGGCCGCGTAGTTCATTACCGGCACGAATTGCTGTTCCCCGTCCACAAAATCGGAGCCAAGAGGCAGCGACGCCCCGCCCATTTCCGGGACCTCAAAAACGACGGAATCCAGGGCAGCCTCGGTCGGACGACGGCCCGTATCGCGAGAGAAATAACGCAACTGCGATAGCCACTCCGTGTTGTACTTCGACATGCCGCCCCCGCGATCGGCCCAGACAACTGTGTAATCGGCCAGGTCGCCTCCCGCCAAATTGCCCCCAAATCGCCGGGCCGGACGCCGCATCAGGCAGCCGTTGAAGAAGCCGTCCCAGCCCGCCCAACTGATCAGTTCCGTTCCGCTCAGCCTGAACGCCGACACCAGCACCCTGCCGCGCCCGATCCGCCGTTCCACAACCAGATCGCCGGTCGTGGGCACATACTGCGCATCGGCGTGCTTCTTCAGCTTCACCCCCGACCATGGCGAGATCGGCGTCAGCGGCTGGCCTGGAAGGCCCCGGATCGGCAGGGTCCAGTGCCGGTTGATCTCGTCGAAATCGACCGCTGTCAATTCACGCGTCCCTTCGCTCGTCGCCGGCAGGTAGTCGCTCAAGAAACTCCGACCCAGCGTCTCCAGGGTCTCCGGTCCACTGACAATCAACTGGCCGCCCCAATGGATCCAGTCGAGCAGAGCCACCTGTTGATCCAGGCTCAGCCCGTCAGGATCCGCGTCGTCCCAGAGCACGTAGGCCGTGCTCGTCCAGAACAACGCGTGCGTCGGCAACGGAGTCCTTTGCCCAGGGGAGATCAGCGACACGCGGTAGTGGTTGTTCGACGCGTTCCCCACGGCGTCGTCCGATCTCACATAGGTGTACGACTCCGGAGAGCGAGCCAATACCACGAAATGAAATTGATGGTAGGGCATCCGCGTAATCCGTGGCGACAGGCCATACGCCCCGCCCGACCGTCGCCGGGCATCTAGAGCTCCGGCCATAGATACGTCGCGGTATTCCGGCAGATAGAAGATCGCGTCGAACGTTTTCGCCTGCGCCTTTGGCAATGCGACCGATCGCTGCGTGCTCAGCGAAAAGGGCATGCCGGGAAACGCCGGCGGCTCATCCACCCGGCCTGCCGACAGTTCAAGATTGCCCACAATCTCGAAGTTGTTGGCTACCGCCGAGAACGTCAGCGGTGACCAGTGGCCGGGTTTCACGAAGCAGGTCGATTGAGGTCCCTGGCCCAACTTGGGAAAACCGCCCATTGGGCCGTGAGGTAACGTTGCGTAGCGAAGCTCACGGAGAGGCTGTTTCTTCTCCTGCTCCTCTCGCATTCGTGCCGCCTTCTCGGCCCGCTCCTCCAGTTCCTTTTCCAGTTCCTCGGGCGTCTTGGCGCGGCTCGTGGTGCTTCGGCAGCTACACCCCTTGCAACCGGGAATGCAGACCGCTGCCGCCAGTATCAGCAGAAGCAACGTTCTGCGGAGCCGTGAGTCCTTCCTGCCGTCTCGCTGCATCGGGCACCACCCTGAAAGCCACCACCTCTGTCCAGCCAACCGAGCCCGGCTGGACTCTCTCTCTGCTGCCCCTGAGTTTAGGCGGAATCGGCACGCCCGGAAAGGGTTTGGTGCAACTCCCCGTCCGTCGCCGCGTCGAATCTCCGTATCAGGCGATTTCCGCCCGGTCGATACAACATCCTTCCAGACGCTTCGTGTCGGGCGCCACAACAAGTCCCCGCTCCCTCAGCAACTTGGCCGACAGAGGGCCGTCGGTGCCCGCTCTCACCAGCGACGGGGCCTCCGCCAGATCAAACTCGAACACATCCGCCGCGTCGAACCAATCGGCCGGATACGTGCAGTTCTCTCTGCCGGCCAACGCCAAGCCGTGCCTCATGCCAATGGCCGACTGAAGGGGGGATCCCACACGGCATGGCGTACAGTTCGTATGGCATGCGTCGTGGATCGCCACTGCCGCCGTCAATCCCCCGACTCGGCCGATTCCGATATTGATGTACTTGCAGCTCTTCAGATCCAGGGCCATCTCCACATGGTCCGTCGAAATGATCGATTCCTCCAGTGAGATCGGCGTTCGCAATGCTTCTTGAATCATGGCATGCCCTACCAGGTCGGCCGGCAGGAGCGGTTGCTCGACCATTGCCAGCATGAAGTCGTCCAGGCGGCAGAGCATTTCCATATTGCTGAGCGTCATCGCCCCCTCGATATCGACATGCAGTGTTTCCGTGCCGAATTCCTGGCGAACGACGTTGATCATGTTGATGTCCCATCCGGGACGTATCTTCAATTCGACTCTCGCGAACCCGGACTCGAAAGCGGCATGCATCTTCTCGAACAGTTCCTCGATGGTTTCCGTCCGATCGAACGACACTCCCAGTTCCACCGTCTCGCGCTTGGCTCGCAGGAGTTCCGGCAAGGGCTTCCCCTCCAATCGAGCCTTGAGGTCCCACCAGGCCATGTCCAGCGCCGCCTTGGCATACTGGTTGCCTGAAAAGGGCGCTAGCCGCTCGGCCAGCGAGTTCCCGTCGCCGATCGACCGGCCGACAATTGCCGGTGCGAGCCAATCCCGGAGCACAGCCAGTGAGCCTCGCGCCCATTGGCCGCCAAAGGGAGCCGTCCCCGGCGACGCTTCGCCCCAGCCCGACACATCGCCGCTGCGCATCCGCACCACGACCGTCTCGTGACTGGCGATCTTCCCGAAATTCGTTTCCCGAGGGCGTCTCAGAGGCAGGCTTGCCAGGTAAAGATCAATGCCGTCAATCTTCATGGGGTGTTCTTCTGCTGTTCTGCCAGTTCGATGGCTTTGAGGAGGCCACGGGCCTTGTTGAGAGTCTCGTTCCATTCGCTCGTCGGCACGCTGTCGGCCACGATGCCCGCCCCGGCCTGGACATAGGCCTTGTTTCCTTGAACCACGATCGTTCGCAGGGCAATGCACGTATCCATGTTGCCGTTGAAGTCGATGTAGCCGACGGCCCCGGCATAGGGACCCCGGCGGTGGGGCTCGACCTCGTCGATGATCTCCATCGCCCGTACCTTGGGTGCACCCGATACCGTTCCCGCGGGCAAACAGGATTGCAGCGCGTCGAAAGCAGTTTTCCCAGGCTTCAAATGACCGGTCACGTTCGACGTGATGTGCATCACGTGGCTGTAACGCTCGATCGTCATCACGTCCGTGAGATTGACCGTGCGGTACTCGGAAATGCGGCCCACGTCGTTTCGGCCCAGGTCAACCAACATCACGTGTTCTGCCAGCTCCTTGGGATCGGCCAGCAATTCCTCGGCGAGCCGGCGGTCTTCTTCCTCCGTCTTGCCCCGTGGCCGCGTGCCAGCCAACGGCCGAGTCGTCACTTCCCCGTCGACCACGCGCACCATGATCTCCGGCGAGCTGCCCACGAGCGTGACGCTCGGCATCCGCACGTAAAACATGAACGGACTCGGATTCACAACCCGTAGCGTACGGTAGATCAGGAAGGGATGTGCCTGAATCGGCACCTCCAGCCGCTGGCTGAACACCACCTGGAAGATATCCCCCGCCTTGATGTACTCCACGCACTTCCTGACCGCGGCCTCGAACTTCTCCTGGGTGAAGTTCGACCGGTACGCCAGTTGAACGTCGCCACGGGTGTCGATATCGACCGGCTTGAGATCCCCTGACCTGGAACCCAGCCGATCGACGATCTCGTTCACTCGCCGGCAAGCGTCGTCATAAGCTCGCCGCCGGTCCCCGCCGGCGCGGTCCAGGCGGGCCATCGCAACCACCACAATCGTCTTGGTCACATTGTCGAACACCACCATTTGGTCGTAAAACGCAAACGCCAGATCCGGCACCTGCCGGTCGTCGGGAGGTGCCTTCGGAAGATGTTCGACGTAACGAACGATGTCGTATCCCGCGTATCCCACCGCCCCGCTGCAAAACGGCGGTAATTCCGGAAGCGTCGCCGCTCGAACCGACTCGATCCGCTCTCGCAACTCGCAGAGCGGATCCTCCGCAACGATCTGCCGCGTTTCCAGGATCGGCTCTCCCGACGCGGAGACTCCCGTGTGCGAACTGATCGTCACTCGATTGCCGTAAGCCTCGATCTCCAGGAACGGGTGCGTTGCCAGAAAACTGTATCGTCCCACCTT
>CAYSCH010000345.1:0-5412 GCA_964429355.1 uncultured Planctomycetaceae bacterium
GCTGGTGGCTCGTGACCTTGAACCAGTTTCGGTAATTCGCCTGGCCCATGGCCTGGAGCCGTGTGGCCATCCGTTCGGCGTAGCAATTGGCGCATCCGGCGCTGATCTTGGTGCAACCCGTAACGGGATTCCAGGTCGACTCGGTCCATTCGATCTTGGTGGAACGCATATATTCTCAATCCCTTGAAAAGAACACGACCTTCCGCGTCTTGTTCTGATAATACTCCCACGCCAGATAGAAGTCTCCGGCTCTTGGCGGCTTTTTCTGCCCCACAGCATCAACCTGGAGCCTACCGGCTTTCTGGAGCCCCTTCAAGTAGTCACGGGTGTGACTCGGCAAGAAGCCCCGTTCCAGTGTGAACTGGTAGACGGCGAGATTGTCGATCGGCACGGAAGGTATACTTCCCGCAAGGAAATCGTCAAGTTCACGTTGAAACGCCAATCGCTTCTTCGGCACGTTGTCCTCGGGAAAGAAGGAACGCTGACCGTACCGAACAGGATCTTCGTCAATGTCGTAGTTCGCCTCGCCTGTCACGCCGTCCAAGTTCCAGCAGACTTTCAGAAACCTCTCCAATCCAGTTAGTTTTCCGCTTCCAAAAACTACTCCGTAGATGTTGCTCCCCTTCTTGATGGAGAATGGGGCGAGATAGTAGTCCGCATTGCCAGGCAATTTCGATCGGAAGTATTTGCAGATGTACCGATGAATGGACCTGTAATCGGACGATGCCAACTCTTCGGCGCTCACGTCAAGACAAGCCTGAAAAACAGGTTCCCTGGCGAATCGGCGGATGTAGGAAGAAGAAATGAAAAACAGGATGTCCGTTCTGGGACACTTGGAGAGAGTGTCGACGACATCCGGCGTCACCTCCTTCACCCCAAACTGATCCATGATCAGAAGGTTGGCATTCCTTGGACGCCGCATGATTTCCAAGGCGTCGGCGAATGCCTCCCGAAAGAGAGCGGATGTAAAATGGGTTTTGCAGCAACCCTTTGGACAAGCGTTCTCCGCTAGGCGCTCCTTCAGTTGGGCTATGTTTAGTGCAACCTTGTCGTTGAAGAATAGACTGACCTGAATACCCTTCGCCTTCAGTTCGGCGTGCGTCTTGCAGTAGCACTTCAATTCGTCCTGCACGATCCGAGGGGAACCGGGATTTCCTTCCGAGTCGGCCCCTGGGCCAGCGAAGAAGTCGAATATGTTGACCGTTTCGACATTTTCCCCCCTGTTACGATTCGTGAGGAACACAGGAAGCCATTCGCGAATGTACCCTTGGAAAATCGCCAACTTCACCTGGGTTGCGTCGTCGAACACCTTGTTGTGGAACCCTTTCGCCATAATTCCCCTCCATCAGTCGCATAAGAACCACCATCTCAACCACAGTGGAGCACTTCGGAGACGAAGACATGCTCGACAAGTTGCTCGTAGAATGCCGACTTGATGGAGGTGTCGGCTGCCGACTGATTCTCGAGCGTCATAAATCAACCTCCTCCGCTGCAGCCTCCTGCAACTCCTTGAGTGTCCTCCCTTCCTTCGTCTTCCAGTCGATTCGCCCGTTGGCCGATCGTCCCTGAACAGCACCTGCTGCCGTATGACTCCCCACAGTGGATCTGTCCTGCTCACTCGCTGACGGCAACGCCCCGAGCTCCCATCCTGACACTTCTGCAATCAAGTGCCGAGTTTACTTCTAAAGTGGGGGTAAATGCAAGGATTGGCAAACATGAACCGGTACGAAATCGCAAACGATGCGTGTTGTGGGGCTGCATGACGGCCGTCGTCCCAGGTTTGCGGAAGTCACCGAGCGAGAGGGCAAACTGGGCACCGCAAACGATCGGCCAAAGCCTGGCGGCGTTTGTTCCCCCTCCTTTCTCGTCTTCCGTGCCAGATGCGTCTCCGCGCCTCTGCGCGAGCCCTCCCGCTCTTCGCCGCCGCGCTCAAGATCAATTCCAGATCCCACGAAACAGCCGGCGGCTGCCTGTTGATGTGCCCCCTCCGTGCTCTCTGGGCCCTCTGTGGTTGACTTCTCATCTCCATTGGCAACCGTCGCCCCTGATCAAAAACGTCTTCCGTCGGGTGCCAGGAGACTGCTGAAAAAGTCTGTTCCGTTGACGTAAGTCCTCCTTCTTCGTCGTCTCGTCGACCGAGAAATAAGGACTTACGTCGAGTCCGGGCACTTTTTCAGCAGTCTCACAAGGTGGGTGGCGGCGCTGGAGTCTCTCCTGGAATCACGCAAGGCCATTTAGGGGTGACAGCCCCTCAACAGGGTGGATTTTGGGCCTTTTGGCAGAAAACTGAACAAGTGTCCATTTTTTTCGTTGAAACTGTTCCTGTTTCTGGTATCTTGAGGGCGTGACATGAACATATGTATAGAGTTTTAGAGCGGAATTGGACCATGCGACTCGCCACAAACACACCCGCCAATCGAGAAAAATTGGACCAGATCCACGCGGCCTTGACGGAGCTGCTCGCCAGTGTGCTCAAACGAGGTTTCCACGGCACCGCCGCCCTGGAATTGGTCGTCCAGGATGGAACCATCCAGCACTTTCGCCGTAAGGTGGAACAGGTCGAAAGATGAACCGTAGCCGAACGGCCAAAGCCTGGCGGCTTCAGCTACACGATGTTAAAGGACCAAAGCCTGGCGGCTTCAGACACACGAAGTTAAAGGGCCAAAGCCTGGCGGCTTCAGCTACGCGAAGTCTCCGATGGTCTCTTATTGTCTCCCAACTTACAAGGAACCCGACATGAACGAAACGCTTCAAGAGTATGTCGACTCCCGCGGAATGCCCGTTCGCGCCGATCGCGAACATGGGGTCATCCGGGGCGTCAAGATCCTGGGAGTGCGCTCCCGGAACGGCCGTACCTACCTGGCCGACGCGATCCGCCAGGCCGCTCCGCTCTACGAAGGCGCCAAGGTGAATGTGAATCACGCCCAGGCCGCTCCCTCCGGCCCCCGAGACTATCAGGACCGGATCGGCGTGATCCGCAATGTTGCCGTTCACGCCGAGGAGGGGCTTTTTGCCGACTTCCACTTCAATCCCAAGCACGCCCTGGCCGAACAGCTCCTCTGGGATGCAGAACACGCCCCGGAGAACGTCGGCTTCTCCCACAACGTGCAGGCCCGAACGGCACGCCGCGGCGAGACCCTCGTCGTCGAAGCCATCACCCAGGTGCAGAGCGTGGATCTCGTTGCCGATCCGGCCACGACCCGGGGATTGTTTGAATCGGCCGGCGCTGCCGCCGAGGTCGTGGCTGCTTCCCGGGGAGACGAACGGCCCCTGCAGTCGCTCACCGCCGACGGCCTGCGCGACGCCCGCCCCGATCTTGTCGAAGAACTCCTCTGCGGCGCCCACCAGCAGATCGCCCGGCTCGAGGAAGAGGCCGGGGTGCTTCGGGCCGCCGAAAACGCCCGCCGGCGATGCGATAAGGTGCGAGAGCTCCTGGCCGAGTGCCAGCTCCCCGGCCAGATGACGGCCGACCAGTGGCAGCGCTGGCTGGGCTGCGATTCCTTCGTGGAAACGTTGATCGGCGCCGACGATGAAGGGGCAATGCGCCGCCTGATCCAGGAACGGATCGAACTGGTCCGCGACATTGCCGGCCACTCCAGCGGTGTTCGGCCCGTGAGCCGCGAGCAGAACCAGGTCTGCGAGCCGACGCCTCGCGACGTTGAAGCCTTCGTCCGCTCGATTTCCTGATACTCCATTAACCCCTCCGACTTCCTCTCTCTCACAACTCCAGGAGCTTTCCCATGTCTGACAAAATGCGCTGGCGCTACGGCGACACCAACCCCGTGATTGCGGCCGTCGATTCGGCCACCACGATCGAGATCGGCGACCTCGTCTATCTCGACGCCGACGATGCCAAGCCCGCCTCGGCCCAGGCCGACCAGGGCACGGAAACTGCCAATCAGACCCTGTTTGCCGACAACTTCCTCGGCGTGGCCATGCAGCGGAGCCGGGCCGGCGACACGGATCCGATCCGCGTGGCAACGACCGGCGTGTTTGAATTCGCCTGCCCCGGCAGCACCTTCGAACTGGGCGATCTGGTGGGTGCCGACGAGGCCTCCAGCGGTACCGCCCTGGCAAACCAGCAGATCGCCGTCGTGGCCGACGCCCAGCACGCCATCGCCCGAGTCGCCCGCCGCGCCCCCGTCGCCACAACAAACGTTCTGGTCGACATCCGCTCGACCATCATGACCGGCGGCATCTGACCCCCGTCCCCTGACCCTCTGACCCTCTGACCCTCCGACCTCCGACCTCCAAGGACCTCCACATGCCCACCATCAAATACCGTGAACTCCGCCGCCGCTACGAACTCGACGGCCCGAAAAAGACCGTCGAGCACCTTTCCGAAGCGCTCTCCCAAGGCCAGCTCCGGCCCGAAGATTTCAGCCTCCGCGATCTGGCGGAAGGGCTGATTCCCGACGGCCATGAATGGGTCCGCATGCTCGATCCCCGCAACACCCGCAGCCTCAGCGTCGTCGAGGCGGCCGACGGCATCGACGTGACCGCATTCCTCAACGTGACCGGACAGGTCATTTACGCCAAGATCCTCGATTCCTATACCCAGGAGGCGTTCGTCGTCTCCAGACTCGTCGACACCATTTCCACCCGGCTGGACGGCGAAAAGATCCCCGGCGCGGCAGGCATCGGCGACCAGGCCGCCGAAGTTCCGCCGGGCATGCCCTACCCGCACGTCGGATTCGGCGAAGACTACATCGAGACTCCTTCGACCACCAAGCGGGGCCTCATTGTGCCGGTCACCAAGGAAGCCATCTTCTTCGACCGGACCCACCTGATCCTCAAACGGGCGGCCGAGGTGGGCGAGGTCCTCGGCCTGAGCAAGGAGAAGCGGCTCATCGACCTGGTGATCGGCAAGAGCAACAACTACCGCTGGAACGGCACGACCTACGACACCTACCAGGCGGCCGCCCCGTGGAAAAACACGCTGGCCGACAACGCACTGGTCGACTGGACCAGTGTCGACTCGGCCGAGCAGCTCTTTGCCGACATCCTCGATCCGAATACCAACGAACCGGTCCTCGTCGAGCCCAATACGGTGCTTGTCATGCCGGCCTGCCGTCACGCGGCGTTTCGTGTCTTCAACGCCCGTGAAATCACCTACACCGCGGCCGCCTCGACCACCACCACCGTCTCGGCCAACCCGCTCACTCGCTATCGCGTGGTCGACAGCCGGCTGGCCTATCGGCGAATCATCGCTTCCGGTGTGCCGGCCGATGACGCGAAGCAGTGGTGGTTTCTCGGCGATTTCAGGAAGGCCTTCGCCTATATGGAGAACTGGCCGATCACGGTCACCCAGTCGCCGGTCGGAAGCGAGGCCGACTTCAACCAGGATATCCTGGTCCGTTTCAAGGCCAGCGAACGAGGCGCCGCCGCCGTGATCAATCCCCGCTACATCGT
>CAYSCH010000345.1:5422-10063 GCA_964429355.1 uncultured Planctomycetaceae bacterium
CGAATTCTGATGCCTCTGGATCGCACCTGCGGAGGATCAAAGTGTGCCACTGTTTGCCGAGAGGAGGCGTCAAGTTTGTTGGCGGCGCGCACTGCTTGCGGGTAGGTTCGACGACAATGGTTTCCGGCAAGCAGTGCTTTTCCCGACTCGGAAACGTTCTCGGCGCTCCGGCAAGCAGTGGCACACCCATCGAAAGTCGGATGTACTCACACCTTTTGAGATCTTACGAATCACATCCTGCAGCTTGAATTCCAACGAGCGCGGGGCAAGCCCACGCGGCTATCCTTGTGACGATAGAGTGTTTTGACAACGCGCAGGCTGAAGCCTGTACTCCAACTTCTCCAACCCTGACAACGTCCCATGCCCACCGACCTCCAGCAAATCGTGACCATCCGCAGCCAGGTGCTCGCTGCAATTGCCGAGATCACGGCCCATCCGAAACCGTCGTACACGATCGACGGGCAGACCGTCTCCTGGAATTCCTATCTCCGTCACCTCCGCCAGACCGTCGATTGGTGCGAGCGCAAGCTCGCCAGCCAGCAACCCGTCGAAGTACGTTCGCAGGCAACCACGTGACCGGAAATGACGAATGACGAAACTCAAATGACGAAAGAAGCCACAATGACGAAATCCAAATGAGCGAAGCGCCGGCCGGAAACTCGCGATCGCCGGTTCTTCATTCGTGCTTCGTCATCCTTTCGTCATTTGAATCTCGACATTCTCTATTGGTTCACCCCATTTCACTGAGCGCATCCAAGAAATGTTCGACCCCACCACCGACTTTCCCGCCGTCGCCGATGGCCTGCATCCCGTGACACTGATCCGCCCGGGTACCGGTTTTTCGCTCGAAGTGCCCGTCGCCCTGCGCCGCGCCGTGCTGCGCCGCGATACGCTGGACTCCGACGGCCGATACACGGCCTCCGACATGGTGTGGCACTTGCCGGCCGGAGCCCTGCCCGAGCCGCCCCGGGCCGGCGAGGTCCTCGTCGACGAGAATGGCGATTCCTGGACGATCCTCGGCGTTCGGCCCGCCACATTCTCAGGCCGCTGGCATTGCGTGTGCCGAAACCTGGTCGCTGCTCACGGGCTGAACGAGACGGTGGACATCCAGAAAGCCCTGATCACCAAGACCGATGCCGGTGCCGAACAGTTCTCCTGGCAACCATGGCTCACCGGTCTGGCGGCAAGAGTGCAACCCGACGGTACCACCTTGAAAGCCTCCGACGAACGGACGGAGACGGTCGACCGTTTTCGCATCTATCTCCTCGACGATATCCAGGTCGATGCCACCTGCCGCGCCGTGGCATCCGACGGCACAACCTACCGCATCCTCGCCAGCCACCGCCGCGGCCGCCTCGACGAGCTCATGTACCTCGAAGCTGAAAGAAACCTGCCATGAACCTCGAACAAGCCCTCCACCAACTCTGGAGCAACTCTCCGGGTCTGGTCGCGCTCCTCCCGGCCGACCGGGTCACGACCGGCCGCTCGTCGCTCGACTCTCTGCCCCGCGCCACCCTCTCACGCCGCTCCCGGCGAACGGTTTGCCGCACCAATTCGAACGAAACGATCGAAGAAGTGACGGTGGTGATGGGCCTGCGGCACGACAGCTTCGATGCAGGGATCGCCATCGTCCAGCAGTTTCTCGCCACCTTCGATCGATCCCACTTCAGCCTGGCTGACGGGGCCGAGGTGACCAGCCTGCGCCGCATCATCGACGACACACGTCAGGCCGGCGACGGCACCTGGCAGTTTCGCATCAAAATGCTCGCCCGTGTCCACCTCCCCGCCCCGCCCCCCTGACCTCTGACCTCTGTCCCTCTGACCTCTGACCTACCTCTGACCTCTGACCCTCCCATGTCTACCCTTTTCAAAGAACTCGCCGGCTCGCCTCGCGAGCAGTACACATCCGAGGGTTTTCTTGCTATCCGCACGTTCCTCGTCGCCTGGGAAGACCGCGACGCCTTCGCCGTCGAGGTGATGGGCACGGTGTCGGAGTATGGCAGCGGCACCTCGGTCCACTACCCGGGAAAGCCCTCGGTCTTGGCCGTCCGGCTCCGCTTCGAGCCCTTCGATCCTGATGCACCCGACGTGCAATCCCTCGGCGATCTGACGGTTGGTCTGAACAGCTACAGCGGCTCCTTTGCCAAGGCCACGGTCGACTACCGCACACTCGTCGAGCGGGATCGCGACGACGGCCCGGCCAACGAGACCGGCACCTGGCTGAGCTACCGCATGGGTTTCCGCAGCGACTCCGTGCTCGTAACCACGGAAGGCTGGGAGTGGGAGGATGACCCCAACGCTCCCCTTCCATCCGGCCTGAGGATGAGCAAGGACGCCCCGGTTACCGAACACCGCCTCACCTGGCATCAGGTGATCGGCCCACCATGGTCCATCATCCATGCCACCCAGGGCAAGCTCAACGGGAGCGAGTTTCTCGGCTGCCCGGCCGAAACTCTCCTTTTCGAAGGCGCCGAGGCCGGCAAACTGTTCCGTGCCGGCAGCGATCAAGTCGCTCCCCATTTTGCCTGGCAGATCGACTATGTCTTCCGCGAGCGCTCTATCAAGCACGGCGGCAACGTCTACGGCTATAACCACATCTACCGCCCCGCCCCTCCCGGCTGGGCCCGCCTCACCAACGGAACCGCCCACCTCTACGACACGGCCGACTTCAACTCCCTCTTCGTCTCCGCTCAAGATACCCCGTAATCGGATCCCAAGATTTCCCCTACCCCGCCGAATACTCCCCGGTTACCGCCCAGATCCGCAGGTCCAAACTAACTGTACTCAGAGAGATTTTCTGGAGAATTTGGCGCACGGCAAATTGTCACGAGCGTAACACCGGGCTGTCTCCGTCGTTATAGCTTCTGGGATTCTCATCGAGATCCGACTCGCCCAACGGCCCGGTCATGCCTGACCGTGGGTCCGGGACGACCAACCCCCGTGGAGAACCACATCTCGCGTCGGAGATCGAGAATAAGGCACGTACAAAATGCGTCACTACCTCACCCGTACGGCGATGTTCTTCTGCCCAGCCTTGGCGGCCATGGTGATTGTCGTGCTCAATGGGCATCGGCCAGAAATTGCAGCTCCAACTCCGGCCGCCCAGTCCGCACCCATCGACCTGGAGTGGCTCCAGCGGCACCCCCAGCAGCCGCTCCAGACGCAACGACAGATCGACGAAATGGATTGGTCGTCCAGCGGCGATCCCGTCGAACAATCACGCCTTCGCGAGCAAGCCGAGGTCTGGAACCGCCTCCGCCTCCGTTACCAATTTCGCGATAGCCTCCCGGAGATCACCCTGCCTGAAGATGCCGGCAATTGCCCCGAAAAACCGTCGTCGGGTGCCAGTTGAGGTTCTCGATCGACATTTCCCAGACTTCCACTTTTGCCAGCCCCCTCCCGCGGTGTATACTTGAAGGTCCACGTGACCTTGCCCCACCGCGGAGCCCCCCTCATGCAGAAATCGCTCGACCAGAAACTCGCCCGCATCCTCGCCGATCCCTCCTGCCGCGACTTCATCCTGGCAGACGCCAAGGACGCCGACATGGCCTTCGGCCTCTCGGCCCCCGGCAAGAGCCCCGAGCAACACGCGGCCGAAGCCCGCTTCCGCACCCTCGACGAGTACCGCGACCTGATCCGCGAGATCGTCGCCCAGGGGCTCGTCGACATCATGCTCATGAGTGCCAGCACGAGCGAGATCCTCACGCTCCGCGAGCGGCTCTTCGATTTCAGCCACATCACCCCCGCCTGCCGGGCGAACGACACGAGCGACATCTGGTTGGCGGCCGGTTCCGGCCGTTACGGTTCCCAGCCCGCCCAGCCCTTCCGCACGGCCACCCTCGACCACATCATGTGCGGCAAGGCCGAGTGCACCGATTCGGACCGCCGTCTCGGCGCCGACCTGGGCCTCTACTCGGTGACGTTCAACAACGACGTCAACCTCGATCACATCACGCTCGTGAAATACAACGAGTTCCGTCTGGAAGCGGAACGCAAGGGCTTTCGCCACTTCCTCGAAGTCTTCGATCCCAATGCCCCCGGCGAGCACGCCCCGAAGGACCTGGCCCGGTTCATCAACGACCACATCGTCCGTACGCTGGCCGGCGTGACGAGCTCCGGCCGCCCCATCTTCCTGAAGATCCCCTATCACGGTCCCGAGGCGATCGAGTCGCTCGCCCGTTACGACAAGTCGCTCGTCGTGGGCATTCTCGGCGGCTCGTCGGGCACCACCTTCGACGCCTTCCAGATGCTTTGGGAAGCGAAGAAGTACGGGGCCCGGGTGGCTCTCTACGGCCGCAAGATCAACAACTCGGAGCACCAGCTCTCCTTCGTCCGCTACCTCCGTGCCGTCGCCGACGATCAGATCCAGCCCGCCGAAGCCGTCCGCGCCTACCACGGCGACCTCCAGAAGCTTGGCATCCAGCCCTACCGCTCTCTGGACGACGACCTCCAGTGGACCAGCACTTCCAGCGCCTACAGCGGTTCCGGCTCCAAGCCCCAACGGGCGAAACCGGCCGCACGAACCGCCACGCGAACCATCCCATCGGCCGCTGCTCGCGAGTCAGACCCCGACTTCAGCAAGATGACCTCGGCCGAGAAGGCCATGTGGAACATCGAGAAGTGGAAGCGGATTATCGGCTA
>CAYSCH010000346.1:0-10061 GCA_964429355.1 uncultured Planctomycetaceae bacterium
AGGGGCGTCTTACGAAAAGCGGCCAGATAGGCATCGACGGTCTTCTTCTGCGTCTCGGCCGTCGGCATCGGTGCATTGGTGGACTGGCTCATGTGCCACTCGCCCCACCAGCCAACCGTGCCGAGATCCACATGGTCGATGTCCGGATGGCCATCGTAACGTGCCCCGAGTCGCTGGATGAAATCCAGGTGAGCGGCAACGACCGCCGGATCATCGAGCATGGGCACCTCGAGTTCCGGGTCGTCACCGTAACGGGTCACGACTATCTTCCCGCCCATAGCGGCCAGCCACTTCGGATGGTACGGATGACGGGGAGACGATGAACAACACATGACACGAAACGCGAGTTTCTGCTTCGACTGCCGGGTCTCTTGCAGAACACCATCCAGATACCCGTAATCGATTTGGCCTTTCTCCGGCTCCAGGGTGCCCCAGCCCCAACGAGCGTAATGTACCGTGGATGGAATCCACGACGGCAGAGCGGAATCGTTATCGGCGGTCCGATGGAATGTCTCCCAGCCCATGCCGGGATTGGTGAGAATCGCATCCGATTCTTCGGGAGTGACGGTAACCACCCCCTTCCCATCCGCCGCCTGCATCCGGACCGGTACACACAATACTCCGGCCGCCAGGCCGAACCAAACCAGATTCTGTCCCATGACTTTGACCCCTTGCCTGCTTTTCTCGAAAACGGCGAACAGGCTCAACCCGGCCACCTGTCCACGATTCTATCAGGCTGGGTTATGGGGCGGTAGAATCGCACGTTCGCAGCTGCGGGCCGCGGCCAGTAGACGGAACATCGACCGCTTGTCGGTCGCCGGTCGGCATGGCACCCTCCCAGAACGCGGAACCTTCGGTTCCTGACGCACTTCAACTCCCCTTGCTTGCCAAAGAGGGGATATCCGTCAACGCCATTACGCCGGCACTCATCCTGACGGACACGGGTCACAAGAAACCCAAACGCCCGACCGGATTCGATTCCGGTAGGGCGCTTTGGTGCCGTGTACAACACAACCCGCGCAGTTAATGCTCACGCGCAACGGCTACATCACCGAACAAACCGTCGCTGTCACCAGCGGCAGGCGATTCATCAAAGCTCGGTCTTGGGGCTGGCCATCGGTTGAAGTCCAGCTTTCCGGGCGTATTCTGCACCCCAAAACGTAGACTCCAGCGACCCGTGTCCCCAACCTTCAAGCGTGACCGGGACATAAGGACTGCCTGACTTGGGGCACTTTGCCATGAAAACTGGCAACGACAAAACCCGATCAGACCAGATCCTTCAGCCCCTTCAGCGGCACAATCTTGACGACATTTCGGGCAGGCTTGGCCTTGATAATCGTCTCCTGCTTCGTGAAAGGATTGATTCCTGGGCGAGCCTCGGTTGCCGGCTTCCGAAGCACTTTGATCTTCATCAAACCTGGAATCGCGATCTCGCCCGGCCCACCCTCGTTGAGATTCTTCCCGATCAGCTTCGAAAGCTCATCAAACAGTCCGGTGACTTGCTGCTTGGTGAGTTCGGTTGCCTCGCACAGGGCGGCGACGATTTCCGTCTTGGTCATCGGTTTCTTGGATGTGGCTGATTCTTGTTTTTCCATTTCTCCCTCAACAAATCGGTTTGGGGCCGTTTTCTCCTCGTCAAAGCCGCCATTCTACCGGAGTGCCTGATGAGCCGCTAGAATGGCCGTCCCACCACTCCATTCGGCTTCTCAGCAGCCAAGCCGTTTGGTCCTCTCGCAGCGGACTCGGTCGGCCCACTCCCCGACTAATGGGCAACTAACAACTCTCCCGAAGTATGGAAACCTTGCGATTCCTGCGTTTCGTTATCCCAAAAAACGACAAAACCCCGCCTTTCCCGAGAAAACGCGAGGTTTGCCCTGGCAAACACCTGTGAAATGGAGCCGATCAGGTTCGAACTGACGACTTCCAGCTTGCAAAGCTGGCGCTCTCCCAACTGAGCTACGGCCCCGAGTGGTTTGGCAAAGGACTCCCAAAAGACGATCTCATACTGTCGAGGCCCCCTACCGAACGAAACCCCCACCTTTGGCTATTCTGTTCTCGGTCCTGAGAGCCAATCCGGCTGGTGTTTCCGGCGGGAGTTCGTCGGAACCCCCACCGAACAAGCATTTTAGAACGCTTATCGGCATTTTCAAGGAGGGCCGGCCATCCGATTATTCCGCATTTCCTGCCACAGTCACTTGGCGAAATCAGGCCTGGGAAGAGGTATTCTGTCAGCCTCGGGAGCGTCGAGGGTGCTCCCTGCGATCGTTCCGTATCGCCGGTTGAAGATTTCCGGATCGAAGGGGTCTGTGGCTCCAAGTGGCTGCGCCGGCATGACTTGAGGAGCCGCGGGGACTTCTCGCCCCGAAAGGGCGTCGAACGAAGCCTTGAGGCTGTCAGACACAGTTCCGCTCGCCGGCGCGGGGAGAATTGCCTCCGAGGATGGAGTAACGGCTGGGCCGCTTTGAATCGTTGGGGGCGGTCCCCCCGGAGTCGCCGCCGGCGCAGAGGAAGATGCAAACGACTGCTGCTGCGTGAGGAGGGTTACCCAGGCAACCAGGAAACGGTACTGACTGGTTCTCGACAGCGACAATGTCGCCTCGGTTTGCAGTCGGTGCGGGCATTTCTTCGGCCGTAGCAGTTCGCACTGATCCGGCACCGTCGCGTCGACAAGCTTCAAGGTAGCCAGGAGATTCCGATGGGTCGAAGTTCGGCCGAGCGGCACTCCCGGACGCGTTCGTTCCAAACAGAAGTCATTTCCAGACCGCGCGTTGTGGCATCCAGCCGTGGCGCATCGATTGAGCAATAGCGGCTGAACAACCCGAGTAAAGGCTTCCACAGTGCCGGTCGGCAATCCGGCCGCA
Organism: uncultured Planctomycetaceae bacterium; assembly: GCA_964429355.1. GTDB lineage: Bacteria > Planctomycetota > Planctomycetia > Pirellulales > Thermoguttaceae > JAAYAY01. Next base: position 2,862 of record CAYSCH010000346.1, read on the forward strand.
AAGTCCTCGAGCTGCTGAGGCGTTGGCTCCAACCCCGCCTCCTTCTCGCCCCCACCCGTTGCTTCCAGCGGCTCCCGCAATACCCTCAGACGCCGCTCGACCACCCCGACCATCGGGTGGTCTGCGTCCAGTTGCCTGGCAACACTCAATTCCTCTTCAGCGCGATCGTTCAGTCCCTGCCGCTGGCACCATTGCGCCAGTGCGGCGTGGTCTTGTGCTTGGCCCTGGCCCATCCGGGACCGTCGCAATTGATACGCCTCCTCCAGGTCCTTGCAGACGAGTTCCACGTTGCTCATCGGAACAAAGATCCGGCCGGTAGGCAGCGCCACAAGATATCGGTCGTCGAGATGCGACACCCGGCCCTTAATGACCTCTCCACTCAGCAAAACGAGAATGGATTCCTCGTTGTCCGCTGCGGGCGGTGAACCTGCCTCGGCGCGGAGCGGGGTCGCCAGAAGAGCAAATGCAACGAGAGCTGGGAGCGTATTGACATGCCATCTCATAGTGGGGGGAAGGGTAGAGAACGTGTGGCAACGCGTCAAGAGACAAATCGGAACTGGAACGGGGAGCACGGTGACGTTATACTGGGGGTTTAGGCTCGTCACGACTCAGGGAAGCAGCGCCATGTCGAAGGTGCGCCAGGAGGTTTATTTCCGCGGTCGCGTCCAAGGCGTCGGTTTCCGTTGGACCGTGCAGAGAATCGCAAGCCGTTTTGAAGTAGTCGGTTACGTCAAGAACCTCCCCGATGGACGCGTTCAACTCGTCACCGAAGGCGATGAGCAGGAACTGCAGAGTTTCGTGGACGCCATCCAGTCCGAGATGCGTCACTACATCGCCGATATTGCCTCCACGAAGATGGCTGCAATTGACGAATTCAGCGGTTTCGAGATTCGATACTGAGCTCCCGAGATTGGGTCAGTTCAGGCGGCGTTTTTCCGGGCTTTTGTGCGAACCAAAGCCATTCGATCTTCGTAGGGGAGCCCATGCCGTCTGCGGCAATTGCGACATAATGAGCGTTCATTGAACGGTTTTCTGATACTCCAAGCAGGTTTTCAGCACATGACTCTTCTGGGTGAGCCGCTGTTGTTGGTAGGAATGAGCGTCTGGATTCGTCCCCTCTGGGTCGTCGGAATCGGTCTGGTGGGGGCTCTGGCAGTCCTGATTGGACTGCTCTACCTCCTGTCTATCGCCGCACCAAAGATCTATGCGATTGCACGAGTGACGGCCAAGGAGGCCATGTCGCAACCGCTCTTCTATGTGCTCCTGATCGTCGGAATTATCGCCCTGTTGATCTTCCCCTTCTTGCCCTACAACACCTTCGGCGAAGATGTCAAAATGGTCAAATCGGAAGGTTTGACCCTCGTCAAAATCCTCGCGGTGATCCTCGCTGTCTGGACGGCCAGTGTCTCGATCGCCGACGAAATTGAAGGCCGTACCGCCCTGACGCTTCTTTCCAAACCGATCGGTCGGCGCCAGTTGATTCTCGGCAAGTTCACCGGAATCGTTATTCCTGTGGCCGTCGTGTTCATCCTCCTCGGTTCGTTCTTCCTGGCGACCGTTTCCTACAAAATCTCCTACGACGCGCGTGAGAATTCCAAACCCGATCCAACCGTCGAAGAATGCCGCGACGAAGTGCTCCAGGTATCGCCCGGTCTGGCCTTGGGATTCATGGAGGCTGTGGTACTCGCCTCGGTGAGCGTGGCCATTTCCACCCGTTTGCCCATGATCCCGAACATGATCATCTCCGTCTCGATCTATGTACTCGGCCACCTGGTGCCGCTCCTGGTGAACTCGGCAGTGGGCAACAACGATTTCGTGCGGTTTGCAGGAGATTTCTCGGCGGCCGTACTGCCCGTGTTGGACCATTTCAACATGGAAACCGCCATCTCGACAGGACAGATCGTGTCTCCGCAGTTTCTCGGCTGGACGGCTCTCTACAGTGCAATCTACTGCATCGTGGCGATGCTGCTGGCCCTGCTGCTATTCGAAGATCGCGACTTGGCATAGCGCCATACCAACCCAACACGAGCGTGATGCCCTCGTTCGCAATTCGGGTCCATAGCGCTCGATCCGATTGCCCGTCGAGTCAACAGGACGACGCCCTCTCAGGCTGCATTCGCTCCAGGATCTTCCAGCACACAAGCTGCATCCGTGGCAGGTGAAAAGGCCCCTTCCAGAGGTTGCCTTTCAGCGGCACAGAAATGCGCCCGTCGCGGTGCAGATAGCCGTACCACTCCCCGAACTCCGGATCCGGAAAGTGCCGATAGGCCCAGTCGTGCGCCAACCGGTGCCATCGGGCGTAACGCTCGTCGCCCGTCAGATGGTAGGCCAGAAGCGTCGCGATGATCGCCTCATTCTGGGGCCACCAGAACTTCATGTCGTGCCAGTATTCCTGGACCGGCCGGTGGTAGACGTCGCGGAAGTAGAGCATTCCACCGTACTCGTTGTCCCAGCCGCGGCGCCACATCCAATCCAGCATCGTCGTGCCTAACGCCAAAAAATCCGCGTCGCCCCCCCGATGCTCCGCCTCCGCCAGAATGAACCAGGCCGCCTCGATCGCATGCCCCGGGTTCAGGAGTCGCCCGTCGAAGTGGTCGATCACCTCCCCGTCCAGCCCGACCGTCTCCATCACGGCCTCCAGTTCCGGCTTGACGAAGTCTCGCCGGATCTCCTGGATCGATCGCTCGATTCGATCCTCGGCCAGTGGGTCCCCAATCGTCTCCCTCAGCTCTTGCGCCGTAACCAGGAGTATCATTGGAAGCCCCATGCCTTTACACGGCCTGGTCTCCGGATCGATCTTGGGCGGTATCTTGCCGGAAACGTCGGCATGTTCGATGACCAACCGGAACAGCCGGCGGGCTTCCCGGGCGGCCTCCGCATCGCCGCTGGCCCTGGCATAGGCGGCCAGCGCGATGCACCCAAACGTCTCGGCGAAGACGTACCGTCTCTTCCGGACCGGCTTCCCCTCGCGGGTCACCTGAAAAAACATCCGCCCATCTCGATCGAAACCGTGGCGGCGGATGAACTCCACCCCGTGACGGGCAAGCTCGAGCCATTCTTCACGAGGCTCCACCCTGTTGTAGAGCGTGGAAAGAAGCCACGTGAACCGGCACTGCTGCCACATGCCCTTATCGGTATCCAGAATCGAGCCGTCCCGGTCCAGGCAGATCATGAACCCGCCATGCTCGCGATCCACGCAATGCTCGATCCAGAAGGGAAGCGTATCGCCAAGCAGGCCGTCACGGTAGATCGCCAGAAGTTCGTCTCGTTCTTGCGGTGTCATGTTCTCACCCGTCCCGTGGGCCGCCAAGTAGGTGCCCACCCCGCCGCAGACAAGACAAACAGACCCAAATCCGCTTGCCGCGCATGCCGCTCCTCAGGAGATGTAACCCGTGCAGTCCCGCAAAGCGGGTCGCTGCTTCAAGCGGATTCTTGTTTCGATCGGGCGTGTTGTCAAGCAGGTCAAGCAGAAGGGACATGACGGCAGGCCGGCAATGTTCTAAAATCGGGTGTTTGTTGTCATAGTATCAGCAGATGCCAGTGGCAGGATGCTCCTGCCGAAGCCCTCAGTCAGGCCCGCTCCATGAATCACCAGGTCAGTCACCGTATCTTTGCACGTGCAAAACAACTCATGCCGGGCGGAGTTAACAGTCCGGCCCGCGCCTTCGGGGCCGTTGGCGGAGAACCGATTGTCATCGACCGGGGTGACGGGGCGTGGCTCTTCGACGTCGATGGAAATCGCTACATCGACTACGTCGGTTCTTGGGGACCGATGATTCTTGGACATCGCCACCCGCTGGTCATCGCCGCCCTGGAAAAGGCGCTCGCCCGCGGTACCAGTTTCGGAGCCCCCACCGAGGCTGAAAACGAGTTGGCCGAACTGGTAATCGCGGCCATGCCGAGTGTCGAAAAACTGCGTTTCGTCAATTCGGGCACCGAGGCCACCATGAGCGCCATTCGCCTCGCTCGGGGATACACGGGGCGCGACTATATCGTCAAGTTCGCAGGCAATTACCACGGCCACGTCGACAGCCTCCTCGTTGCAGCCGGCAGTGCGGCCGCTACGCTCGGAGTTCCCAATTCTCCCGGCGTAACCGCTGGAACGGCCAACGACACACTCGTGCTGCCCTACAATGACCCGGGCGCCCTCGAAGATGCCTTCAAGGCCCACGGCGACAAGATCGCCGCCGTCATTGTCGAGCCCGTGGTCGGCAACATGGGCTGCGTCAAGGCGGAAGGCGGTTTCCGCTCCGCCCTGCGCAATCTGACCCAGAAAAACGGCGCCCTGCTCATTTTCGATGAGGTGATGACCGGTTTCCGTGTGGCCTTCGGCGGCGCCCAGGCCATATTTGGTATCAAGCCCGATCTGACCACGCTCGGAAAGGTTATCGGCGGCGGGCTGCCCGTAGGGGCCTACGGCGGGCGGGCCGACATCATGGACCATGTCCTTCCAGCCGGACCGGTATTTCAGGCGGGCACCCTCAGCGGTAACCCGCTTGCGACCGCCGCGGGCATCGCCACCCTCCAGGTCCTTCGCGACACGAATCCCTACCCGCGGCTGGAACAACTCTCCAACCGCCTGGCCGTCGGACTCCAGGAGGCCGCCAAAACGGCCGGAATCCCCGTCTCGATCGGCTGGTTCCAGGCCATGATGACCCTCTTCTTCAGCTCCCAGCCCATCGTCGACTGGGATTCGGCCAGCCGTTGCGACACCAAGGCCTACGCCCGGTATTTCTGGGGTCTTATTGATAGGGGTGTGTACATGCCATGCAGCCAGTTCGAAGCCCTGTTCCTCTCGACCGCCCACACCAACGACGACATCGATGCCACGGTCCGCGCGGCGGCCGAAGTCTTTGCTGAAATGGCCGGCGAGAAGGTCTGACACGCTGCTCCGGCCCCGCGGCAGGCTGCCGCGAATCCGCAAATCGCCTGCGAAATCCGCCCTCACTGCGGGTGGCTCCGTGCCCAGCGAATGTACCAGGACCGTTGCCGCCTGCCTCGCGGGTCACCGGCCGAGGCCCGGTTTCTCCAGCAGCGCGCCGCAGTGTCCCACGATCAATCACGGAGACAATAGTGCTTTTTGTCCATATTGTCTCCTGAACGCGCGCCAGCTATAGTCAATATCAGGGCTGTGGTACGCGAGCTTTAGGTGATGAGCCGAGGCGGCCTGTGGGCCCCATCGTTCGGCGAGTCTCATATGGGACCGGAGTGTTCGTAGCTGTCGCTGTGCGGGCTTCGGGGCTGTCATGTCGGTAGTCCCCCAGTTCTTCAGCCTGGCAGCTCATTCTGGGGTGGTCCCAAGCCATTCTTGATCGTGTGTTTGTTTCTATCTTCGTTTCCACCCAGGAGGTGACTTGTGATGAGAAAGCGGCGGGACGTCGGAGAGGCTATGAGAGCCAGCGAGGGCTTCACATTGGTTGAATTGTTGGTCGTGATCGCGATCATCGGAATTCTGATCGCGTTGTTGCTGCCGGCCGTGCAGGCGGCCCGAGAGGCGGCCCGCAGGAGCCAGTGCACCAACAATCTGAAGCAGTGGACCCTGGGCGTCCACAATCACCTCGATTCGCAACGGGAGTACTTTTCGATCGGCGCGAACCCCGATAATCGCGTCGTGGAGAACAAGCGTCGCTACCAGCGGATTTCCTGGCCCGTCGAGCTCTGGCCCTACGTCGAGCAGAACGTCCTCTTTGACCAGTACGATTTTACCTTGGGATTCTACCAGGCCCCCAACATGGAGCTCTGCCGGAAACAGGTGCCGGCCTACAGTTGCCCCTCGGATGCCTCCGGCGCCGAGCAGGCCCACAGCGATCCCTACTGGCGGGTCATGGGCAACTACGTGACGAACATGGGCAACACCCATCTGCACCAGAATGCGGCCGACCAGGCGATCTTCTCCGGCGCTCCGTTCGGCGTCGGTCACGTCTACCGGATCGCCCAGATCAAGGACGGCACGTCCAACATCGCCTGCTTCTCCGAAATCATCATCGCCTCCCCCGATGCCGTCGACGACAATCGCGGCGACATTCTCAACGACGAGGGGAGCCCCGGTTTCATGTCGATCCTGACCCCGAATTCCTCGAGTCCCGATCAGTGCCGAGGCTGCAAGGCCTCGTCGACCGATCCGAGCAACAATGAATACCGGACGATTCCATGTTCGGTCGTTGCCGGCAATACGGAATACCAGATTGCCGCTCGCAGCCGCCATCCCGGCGGCGTCAACGTGAGCATGTGCGACGGGTCGGTGCGGTTCGTCTCCGAGACGGTCGCGCAGTCCACCTGGGAGGCCCTCCTTTCGGGCAAGGGTGGCGAGGTGGCGCAGCTCGAGTAGCCGGTCGGCCCCCTCACCGGTTACGCACGGATCCGTGCGGCCCGCTGCACGGAACAGCGTTCTGCACGATAACGGTCCTGCAGGGCAGTTGCTCCAGCCGGTGATGGGATCGCATTCCACATTGAACATGCGGGGCAACAGGCTACCGCTTTCCACTACGACAATCAACCAAAGAAACCAGAAACTCATGAACACTCTCAAATATGCACGGATCGGGTTGGCACTTCTCGCTTTGGCCGGCGTGGGCGGTTGTGCCGAGAAAGCTGCGGAAATGGATGTCACCGGAAAGGTCACGATCGACGGCCAGCCGATCGAGACCGGCACCATTTCTTTCATTGCGGCCGACGGAGCCGCGCCGACCGGCGGTGGGGTGATCAAGGACGGCGTCTACACTGCCAAGGTCCCCCCCGGAAAAAAGACCGTGCTTGTCCTTGGCAACAAGCTCGTCGGCAAGGAACCGCTCTACAAGGACGTACCCGACAGTCCGATGCGAGACAAGTACCAGATGGTTACGCCGGAGGCCTACAATGCCGCCCACCTGACGCCGCTGAAGGCCAGTATTACCGATTCACAGCAGGGACTCGATTTCGAGCTCACCAGCAAGCTGGAACCGAAGAAGTGACCCGCCTTCTGCCGTCCTCTCGGGAGCAACGGATCCCGAGAGGATGGCCGACGATTTGAAGTGACGGTGCTGCGGCCATCGGCCTGTCTGCGTTACCTCCGAGGTCCGCTTTCGACATTTTCCGCTCTCCCCCCGCCCTTGCGACCGTCTCCGCCGAGGGGTAGAATACGGGCCTTGGCGGTTCTCGTTCGACCCCCCATCCTGGTGCCACGCCCGCCTCTTGGCCGGAAAAACTGGCGTGGGAGCTGGT
>CAYSCH010000347.1:0-10055 GCA_964429355.1 uncultured Planctomycetaceae bacterium
ATCCGTTGAGCGACCGCATCGACCAACGACGTCTTTCCAACCTTCTGAGAATTCCTCTTCGGCTTCTCTTCGCTGAGACAGAAACTCGGCACCCGGATCACCTCTTTAAAGTGTCTGCAATTCACCAAGACATCTGACGTCGGACGTCTGATGACACCATTCTAATGGCAGCAACCGTCGTGTCAAGCAAAAGCTGGGGTCACTATTGACAGCCCCGGCGTTTCCGCGCAAAACTCCAGCATGATACTGAGCGCGACGTTCACGCCACGGGTCGCACCAGATCTTGATTGTCCTCTGCTCCCCGCCCCCCGTCCCTTCTCATCTTCGATCTCCGATCTCCTTACTCCCTGCTCCCTGCTCCCTGCTCCCTGCTCCTTGCTCCCCGCTCCTTGCTCCTTGCTCCCTGCTCCCCGCACCCCCCTTTCCTCACAGCCGCACAGGTCGCAAGTCCTTGACCGCCAATCAGCGTCCGAGTATCACTGGCGGCAGATCCTGCCGGTCCAGGATCGCGATTCTGAGAACCTTGCCGCGGAGGAATCCCTGAATGAAACCTGCCCGAACCAGTGCAATCGGCCTCAAAAAATCCGCCCAACGCCTGGCCCTCTTGGCCGTGGCCCTCTTGCTTTCGGCAACCAGCGCCATCCCCGCCGAGCTGCCGGCCCAGTCAGCCGCGGTCCAGACACAAGCCATGGGCACCACAATTCTGTCGCTGGAGGGCAGCGACTGGGTCGTCGCTGCCGATCGCGGCAACGCCGGACGGGGCGAAGCGTGGTGGAAGTCCCCGCGACCAGACGCCAGGCCGATCCGCGTGCCGGGCATCCTTCAGGAAACGCTGCCGGGGTATCACGGCGTCGCCTGGTATTGGCACCAGTTCACGCCCCCCCAGAATCCCTATCCCGACGGCCGCTGCCTTCTGCGGTTCCACGCCGTGGACTACCTCGCCGAAGTCTGGTTGAACGACCTGTCCGTCGGCGGCCACGAGGGAGGCGAAACGCCCTTTGTGCTCGATATTACCGAGGCGATCAAGGCAGGCGGCCCGAACAGGCTCGCCGTGCGGGTCCTGAATCCGACGGAGGAACCGATCGACGGCATCGCCCTGGCCGAAACGCCCCATCGAAACAAGGCGTCGTCCGGAATCAGGGTCGGAGGTTCCTACAACAGCGGCGGCATCACCGAACCGGTGGAACTGCTCTGGGTCCCGGCCGTTCGCATTGACGATGTCTATGTCCGGCCCGATTGGCAGACCGGCCGCGTGAAGGTCCAGGCTACGCTGACCAACTCCAGCACCGCCAGTGCGCCCGCTCAGTTGCAGTTTGTCGTCGCGTCCGCCCTCGGCAGCAGCACCATCGCAGCCCTGACGCTGGGCGAAGAGGTGCCCCCCGGCACCAGGCAGGTCCAGTGCGAAATCACGGTGGCCGGACATCGCCTCTGGCAACTCGACGATCCGTACCTCTACCGCCTGACCACGCGGCTCGTTGCGGACGTTACCGGCCACGCTCACGAAAACGTCACCCGCTTCGGTTTTCGCGAGCTCCGGGTCGAGAAGGGCTACTTCCGGCTGAACGGAAAGCGGATCTTCCTCAAGAGCTCCCATACCGGCAACCATTGTCCCGTCGGCGCCGTTCTCCCGCCGGCCGGTGCGCCGGACCTGCTGCGGAAAGACCTGCTGTACGCGAAATCTTGCGGTTTCAACATGGTGCGGTTCATCGCCGGCATCGCCCATCCTTACCAGTTGGACCTCTGCGACGAGATCGGACTGATGGTCTACGAGGAAAACCTCGCCTCGTGGCTCCTGGCCGATTCGCCCAAAATGGCCGAACGGTTCGACGCCAACCTGCGCGAGATGGTGCTGCGGGACCGGAACCACCCGAGCCTGGTGATCTTCGGGCTGGTGAACGAAATGAACGACGGCCCGATGTCGAAACACGCCGCAGCCAGCCTCCCCCTGCTGCGATCGCTCGATGACTCGCGGCTGGTCCTCCAGCAGAGCGGCCGCTGGGACGGGCAGTACAACATCGGTTCGGTCTCCAATCCCGGCGGCACCCAATGGGAATACACCTGGGGAGTCGAAGATGCCGCCTACCGGGGCCCGGCCCGGGGCGGCCCGGCCGGCGGCTATTCCCAGGGCGCGGGCGATGCCCATGTCTATCCCGCCACACCGCACACACCCGAGATCGAGGCCTTCATCCGCAACCTGGGTAGCGACTCCAAGCCGGTCTTCCTCTCCGAATACGGCATCGGCAGTCTGATGAACGCGATCCGGGAACTGCGCTACTACGAGCAGCATGGCGCCAATCCCAAGTGGGACGACTTCAAGTTCTTCAAGCAGACCGAAGAGAAGCTCGCCGCCGACTGGAAACGCCTTGGCATGGAGGGAGTCTATGCTTTCCCCGAAGAAATGCTGCGGGCCAGCCAGCAACTGCACGGCCGCCAGAGGCTCCTCGGGTTCAACCTCATCCGATCCAACCCCAAGATCTGCGGCTACAACCTGACCGGCCTCCTCGACCACGGCTACACGGGCGAAGGCCTCTGGACTTTCTGGCGAGAGTTCAAACCGGGCCTCATGGACGTGCTGCAAGACGGCTGGGCCCCCTTGCGATGGTGCCTGTTCGCCGCGCCCATGCACGCCTACGTTGGCCGTCCCATCAAATTGGAGGCGATTCTGGCCAACGAAGACCTCCTCGCACCCGGCACCTATCCCGCACTCCTCCGCGTGGTCGGGCCCAACGGGCTCGCCTGGGAAGAGAAACGCGACGTCGTCATCCCCACACCGGCCCCCGGCGACGACGGCCCCCTCGCCGTGCCCGTGTTTGCCGGCGAGGTGACCCTTCCCGGACCGGCGGGCGAGTACCAGTTTGCCGTCACCCTCGAGCACGGCGGCGCGCCCGCTGGCGGGCGGTTGAGCTTCTATCTGAGTGACTCCCCCGTTGCGCCGCCGGCCCCGGTCGTGGTGGCCCAGGTGGGCGACCGCGTGCACGAGTGGCTCAAGGCCCGGGGCCTGGAGGTCACGCCGTTCCAGCCCGACCAGGCGGCGGGGCGCCAGGTGATCCTGATCGGCGACTGGAACGACGCCAACGCCGGGCCGGAAATCCGCAAAGACCTGCTCGAGCGTGTGGCGCAAGGAAGTGTGGCCGTCTTTCTCAAACCCAGCGCCTTCCAGAAAGGGGGCGACGCGCTGGGCTGGCTGCCGCTCGAGAACAAAGGGAGTCTCGTCCACTTCTCCGACTGGCTCTACCACAAGGAATGCGTTGCCGGACGGCATCCCTTCTTCGACGGTCTCCAGCCGGCCGGCATCATGGACTGGGATTACTACGGTCCCCTGATCACCAACCAGTTCTTTGAAGGACAAGACACCCCCGAAGAAACCGCAGCGGCGGCCTTTGCCGTCTGCCACAGCAGCCGTCCCGACGGCTATGCCGCCGGCACCATGCTCAGCGTTTACCGAGTTGGCTCAGGGAAGATCGTCCTCAATACCCTGAACATCCTCGACAACATCGACAAACACCCCGCCGCAGACCGCCTGCTCCTGAACATGATCGCCCACGCCGTGCGGAATGCCGCAGAACCCTCTCGCTGATCCCGGAGATTCCAAAGAAGGAGAGCAGAACATGGTTCGCCAAGTACTTCTCGGCGTTGGCGTGATGGTCTTGGCCTTGGTAGGGCTCTCTGTCGCGTCCAACCAGGATGCTGCAGAAAAGATGGCGGTTCTCCAAAGCACAGCGGAGCAGCAGAAACCGGGCTATGGCAACACCAGGCAAAGGGAATGCGACGTGATTTCGCTGAAGATCCGTTCCCGTGCACGGCGTTGGCGGCCGAAAACGCCGATGTCGCCAACTTGCACGCCGTCCGCACAAACCAGCAGGCCGGCAGTCAACAGGTCTGCCGAGTCCACAGTCCAATCTGCTGCCCCCTCAACGACGATTCGATTGGGAACCTGGATTGCCGGCCCCGACTTACCCCGAATGACCTGGGGCGCCGCGGCAGTGTTGAACGGGAAGTTCTACATTGTGGGCGGCCAGATGGGTAACGGCACCGACGTGCAGGTCTATGATCCTGACACGGACCGTTGGTCTCGCGCGGCCGACTTGCCGGAAGGCGTTTTTGAACAGGGGCTTGCCGTGCATGATGGAGCTCTTTACTCCTTGGGAGGAACAACCTCCGCAGACAAGAATTGGTGGGGAATTCCTGTCAACACTGCTTTTCGATATGACCCCTCTGCCAACACCTGGACTCGCCTCCCTAACTTGCCTCGGGCACGCTCCGATTTTCTCACTTGTGTTCTCGCGGGCAAGATCTACTGCATTGGCGGCGCAAACCGTTGGCCGAACACGCTGAGCACCGTCGATGTCTACGACCCCTCCACCAACACCTGGTCCAGCGCGGACGATATGGCTGCCGGGCGTGCCGACCCCAGAGGCGGAATCTACAACAATAACATCGTCTCTGCCTGGGGGCTCACCACGCCGACGCAAACGGACTGTCGCATTTTCATTTTCGATCCGACAAGTGGCGTGTGGTCCCAATCCGGTACAACTGCAGATTCCGGGTTCGGCAGAGAGAATCTGTTTCTCTTCAGCAATCGAGATGGTATGGTCTTTGCCGGGGCCAGGACCGGACGTTCCAATGAGACCTGGATCAGTCTCTTCCATCCCGACACGGGCTCCGTGGAATACATCGCCAAAGCTCCAGCGAATCGTTTCGTGGCCGTTGGCGCGTTCGACCCGGCACGCGCTACCATCTATCTGGCGGGAGGTGCAGACGCCACCGGCAATGTGCCGGTATTCGAATACGTGAAGGTCATTCCTGCCAAGTAATTCTCCCCGGCGCAACATTACCTCGCTGGCTACCGGCGGCAGATACCACAACAGGCGGAGAACCCCCGATGACGATGCGAGCCATCTATGCCGTTTTTCTCCTGGTGGCCACGGTCGGGCCGCTTTCCGCCAACGAACTGAAGCCGGGCCTGGTCTACCACGAGGGCGCCGGTGCCTTCCTGCGGCTGTTCTGGCAATGGCCCGGACACGCGAGGCAACTGGTGCCCGCCTCCGCCCTCCTGCACAGCGACAAGGACTGGCAGACCGCCGTGGCGATCTGCGAGGGCCGCGAGCCGACCGCCCCGACGGGCTCCCCAGGCGTCCTCTCCGTCCCCACGGAGAGCGACCCGGACATGTCGAGCATCTACCGGCCGGGCGTGGTGACCCGTCCCGAGGGACCGATCCGCCTGAGTCCCGGCCCGCAGTTGTTCCTCGACGAGTATCTCATCGATTCGAGCCAGGGGCTCAGTCGCCGCGTGAACTCTCCCCAGCGCGATCCCAAGATCCCCAACCCGCTCATCACGGGCAAAGACGACCAGTGCGTCGGACCTTACCTCACCGTGGTCCGCGATCCCCAGGACGGCCGGTTCCGCATCTGGTACAACGTGTACAAAGAGAAGCTCAAGGATGGCTCGGCCTGGCTGGCCCACCTGGAGTCGCCCGACGGAATCCACTGGAAACGACCTCGGCAGGTGATCACGAGCCCGGCCGCAATCAACTTCGGCTCGGCAGTCATCGACGAGGGGCCGCAGTTCCTTGACCCCGCCCGCCGCTACAAGGCCGCGTGGTGGGCCGACGGGGGCCTGATGATCGCCGTCTCCGCCGACGGGCTGGAATGGTCCATGCTCCGCCCCTACCCCGTGCTGCGCCACAATCACGATATCAACAACATCTTCCGCGACCCGGTCCGCAACCGCTACCTGGCCACGATCTCGGTCTACGTCGAAGGCCCCCGTTGGACCGGCCAGCGGCGCTCGACGATGATGACCACCAGCCCCGACCTGCTCAACTGGGAGAAGCCGTGGTACGTGCTCACCCCCGACGACCAGTCGGATCCCGGCCAGACGCAGTTCTACGCCATGAGCGGGTATGTCTTCCGCGGCGACCTGATCGTGGGCCTGGTCAAGGTGCTCCACGATGACTGGCGGGCGACGGGCACACCGGAAGGGGCCTTCGGAGTGGGCTTCACCACCCTGGCCTGGTCCCGCGACGGCCGTCACTGGGTCCGCGATCAAGAACCCTACTTCGAACCGGCCGCGGATGAAACCGCCTGGGACCATGCCCACGCCTGGATGGACTATCAACTGCCGCTCGGCGATGAGGTGTATATCTACTATGGCGGCTACAAATTCGGCCACAAGATGGATCGCTGGGAGGGGCGGCAGATCGGCTTGGTCAAAATCCAGCGCGACCGCTACGTCGCCCGCCAGGCCGGCACCGACGGCGGCAGTCTCGTCACGCCCCCTGTGGTCCTCATCGGCAACCGGCTGACCGTCAACGCCAACATCCGCGGCGAGCTGCGCGTGGGGCTGATCAGTGCCGAGGGCAACCCGCTTCCCGGCTTCTCTCCCGACGACTGCCAACCCATCCAGGGCGACAGCCTCACCCACACAGTCCAGTGGAAGAGCCCGCTTGCGGACCTGGGCGACGAACCGGTGCGGATCGAGTTCCACCTCCGCGACGGGGAGCTGTACGCGTTTGACTTGATGGCGCAGTGACTCCCTCGGAGCCTGCCACGGGCAGGAGGCACTGTCCGTAACAGGTGCCTGAAAGACCTGCAGGGCCGGTGATCGACTGGCAATGCAGATCACGGACCCGATGACACAGGTGACCAGAATGTCCGATAAGAAACAGCCGTTACTATCACAGCGTAGATTGGTCCTCGTATTGATCCTCCTGTTGATTTCAGTCGTTGGAATCGGTCTGTACGCATCACGTGCTGCTCGATTGCGTCAAAACTCGGCTTCCCCTTTGATCGGCACCTGGAGAGGCGAGCACGGAAATGTCCTGAACTTTCGCCCTGACGGTACGGCCCGTTTCAGGTTCAGCACGGGCCCAGAAATCGGCTACATGGAATGGTCGATCAACGAGTCCGGCGAACTCCTGATCTACCAGTTCTCTTCCAGTAACGGCCTCGGTGCGTGGATTTCACCCGTATTGCGCGCTACCGGCAGGTTGCCGCCGACCGACCGTTGGGAGATTGTCGAGATTTCGCCGACACAGATGAAGCTGCAAATGAGTTACAAGGCCCCCAAAACTCGCCAGCCGATCACGAAGGTTTACACTTTTACCCGGGTGCAGGACAAACAACTGGAAACCGCTCCTTGAAGAGCTGAGCGCCTGGTCACTTCGCTTCCTTCCCCAGCGGCACAGGAACCTGCAACCGGGTCCAGTTGGCCGTGATCCGCTTCAACGCCTCGGGCAGGGGGCCGGCGATGTTGCCCTGGACGACGCCCTGCCATGGTCCCTGGGGTGTTCGCCACAAGGCCACGTCCGCCGGCTCCGCCAGCTCGATCCGCAGACCGCCGCCGGCGAACGACTTCAACGCCCCCGCCGCCAAGGCCACAATCTGCCCCTGACCATCCAGCCGCACGGCCGCCACGCCGACGGCATCGAAGGCGACCTCATGGCCGTCGACTTGGATCGCCTTGCGAATCGGATCCCCCATCACGTCCTTCTCGCCGGAGGCCAGGATCACCGTGCCATCCAGCAACCGGCACTGGCCGCTGGGTTTGGGCATCATCGAGCCGGCGAAACCAACTGTGCCGCGGATCGTGCAGGGGGTCTGCCTCGCGGTGCCGGCAGACTCCAGGTGCGCGATGACGGCACTCGCGCAAGCATCCGCCTCCGCCATGGCTCCCATCGCTTCAGGCAACTGGTGGTCTCCGTCGAAAGCCTGCCCCTCAAAGTCCTGCGTCCACTCGCCCACCCGGTACAGGGCCGTCTTGCCGGCCTCGGCCGCACGGCGGAACAGCTCGGCCACCGCCGGGCGCTCATACTGCGGGTGATAGAGAATCACAGCCTCGTACCGCTGCCGGCCGTACTCGATCCGCCCGTCTTCACCCACCCTCAAAGCCCCGGCCGTGATCTCGCTGCTGGGGATCAGGTCCGCATAGTAGCCGGTGCCCCACAGCCGGTCGGTGACCTCCAATCCCGTGTCCGCCAGTCCCCCGCCGGTCCAGTTGAGCGCTGCCGGATGTCCGAACACCACCGCCACCGGGCAGTCGATCGGCGCAGACGAGATGTAGTTCAGCAGCCGAATGCGGCAGTCGGCCGCCAGCAGGTTATCGCCCAGAAGCGAGGTCGTGCGGTGGTCCGGCGGGACATTCGCTGGAGCCGGGTAGACGGGGTGGAAGTTGATTCGCCCGCCTCCCAAAACGTGCCGCCACAAGTCCTCGCGATACGCCTCCACGGTGCGCTCGTAATACATGTTGACCCACAAAGGGCTGTGCCACTTCTTCGCCAGGGCCGTGCGGACACAAAACGGCGTAGCCTCGTCGGTCTGCGCCAGGTCCCGGCGGCAGGCCCACCAATCCAGCCCATTCTTGAATACCTCCTCCCGCGTTGCCGGACTGGGATACCACGTCGGATGCGTGGCCGACATGCCCTGCGGTCCGAAGACATCCTTGATCGATTGGTAATAGGCGTTCTCGACCTCGGCGTTGCGCTGCCAGTTCATCTCCATGTAATGGTTGATCGCGGCCGCCCGCTCCCCCTCCAGGCCCGCATGAGCCTTGAACATCAGCAGCAGGTCGCGCACCAGATCCCGGCCTGGCCGCCGCCTCGTATACACGTCGGCCATCGCCTGGGAAAAGTACAGATCGTCGAGCCGCGGTCCAAAACGTCCCGGAAATCCCCATTCGTCCTTGCAGGCCCCGGCCAACGGCACGTCGGCATACTGCTCGAGGGTGCTTCGCTCGAACTCCGCCAGATGCGGCGCGAACACGTCCGGACTGAAAAGCGTGAACGCGGCCAGCAGACAGGCGGTTCGCCCCTCGTCGGCCCCCGCGCCGGCAATGGTGACACTCACGCCCTGGGCATCGGCCTGAGTCACCTGGCAGCGGCTGGTAATGTCTTCGACCGTGTCGGCCTCGATGCCTTGCTCGCCGGCAACGTAGGAATACGCCCGCAGCAGTCGGCCGGCCAGCGATGCGTACGGCCGGACACCCAAGTGCGTGGGCGTGTAGTGGTCCGACATCTCGATCCCGTCGATCGTCAGCCGGGCCTGCCCCTCGGGCTGGAGAGCCAACTCTCGCAATCGCACGATCTCCTGCATCTCGCCGGGATACTTGTCCATAAACGCTTGCCTTGCCAGCCGAACATCCAGGTCCAGCACGACTTCCATGCCGTGCGCCCGGGCGTATTCGACTCCGCGTTTGAGCTGGTCGTGCACCTCGGGTTCGGTCACCTCGACATGATGCCGAATGCTCGTGCTGAGCACCCCGTAGGTCGAGTGCTTTTCATGGAGGTCAACAAACCGCTTGAAGCCGTCCCCCTCGAAATCCGGAGCCGTCCAGAACCAGCAGCCAATCCCCGGCCACGACGTCTTGATGGCGTTCTGCTGTTGCCCTGGAAGCTCCACTCGCAGCCAACGCCGCGCACCCTGCCCAGCCTCTTCATCGGCCCGGCCGGTCCTGGGGGCGGTACACAAAAACGAGCAGGCAACCGTCAGGCCGAGGACAGGGCCGCAAAGGAAAGGCGAAGACTTCGACATCGGTTGTTCTCCATGACCCAGATAAGCTGCCGATCAAGCCCGCCGGCCAACCGGCGCGATTAAGAGCCGATCCCAAAACTGCTGCCGCTCCTACCGTTTTCCGCCCGTGGGAGACCTTTCTTGTGGTTTTGGGATAGGTCCTAAGGCCACGCCGGGTAGACTGCTGGCGACAGCCAACCTGAATTCTGCCTCTCAGCCGTTCCGACTGCAACCACATGCCCCATTTTTGCCGGCGCGACAAAAAGTCAGCGTTGTTCGATCGCCGTGAAATCGAATCACGAGGTTCGCCACCGCCCGGATTCGGTATTCGCGGGAACATGTTCAGTCTATCGATCCGTCAGACTCTGGGGCAAGCACTTTGTGTGGGGGCACCGCAGTTCGGCGGAAATCCCGAAGAGTTCCTGTCCCCCGAATCGCACCCTGGGTGGATCTTGAAACGTATCCCTCGCCGGATGGTAAGAAGGACCCCAGAGGCCCCAGAGGTAGCGGTGTTTTGGAGTGCGCCGACTTGTCGCCGCTTTCCTTCA
>CAYSCH010000348.1:0-10054 GCA_964429355.1 uncultured Planctomycetaceae bacterium
CAGGAATACAGGTCTTTGAACTGCTCGGCGTTGAATGCGATGTTTCCGGTGATGGCGATGTGGGGATAGAGTTCCGACTTGGCGACGCCGATCTGGGCGCACTGGGCGGCGGCCTCTCGCTCCGCGCGGCGGATATCGGGGCGACGCGTGAGTAGTTCGGCAGGGATTCCAACGACGATTTCGGGAGGAACGGCAGGAATCGCCTTGGGGCCTTTTGCCAGGACTTCGAGCTGTTGAGGCGGAAGTGCCAGGAGGATGCACAGGCCGGTCTCCGCCTTGCGGTGCCCTTCTTCCAGAGCAGGAATCAGGGAACGCGTGGCGGCCAGGGCGGATCTCGCCTGGTGCAGGTCGAGTTCGCTCACCACGCCCTGATCGAAGCGATGCTGGATAATGCGCAGGGTATGTTCCTGCAACTGGACGTTCTGCTGGGCCAGGGCGAGCCTCTCTTCGGTGGTGCGAAGCTGGAGGTAGGCAGACGCCACCTCGGCCTGAATCATGACAAGAATGTCGTCGTAGTTCTCGACCTGGGCGTCGAGATTGGCGTCGGCCGACTCGATTCCGCGGCGAACTCGCCCCCAGAAGTCGAGTTCCCAGGTGGCGTCGAAGCCGGTGATCCAATCGTCAAAATGCCTCCGCAGCGGAAACTCGCCGAAGGGAAAGGCATTGTCGCTCATTTCATTGCGTGAGTAACTGCCGAACATCTGCTGCTGCTGAGGGAACAGGTAGCCGGTCGCGATTCCGCGCTGGGCCCTGGCTTCCAGAATCCTCTGGCAGGCAATCTTGAGGGTGAGATTCTCCTGGTAGGCCGTGTCGACCAGTTGGTTGAGCACGGGATCTTGAAAGACGGCCCACCAGTAGCTGTAGTCCGTTGCCTGGCTGACGACGCTCTGGTCTTCCGCGTCCAGCCACTCGTCCGCGACCGGTGCGGCTGGCCGGCAATAGTTCGGGCCGACCTTAAACCCGTTTTCCCACCATTGGCGGGTGCTATGGCACCCGGTGGATACGAGACTGGTTCCCAGGAGAACAAGGGCCAGAAGGCCGTTGGACCCGATCGGGTGCCGCGCGCGACGGGGAGGCTCGCTACCGGCGACGACGGTCTCCAGGCCTCGAGAGTTTAGCGGTCTTGTCGATATCACTTGACCCTCCTAGTCAAGAATCCGGGCATCCGTGGTCAACTAGGCATAATGGGACCCGTGAGTATCGTCGGTAGAATCGGGATATCCCAATCACGAATCCTGGCCCCGGTTGGGGTTGTCACGGATTGGCCGGTCCGGCAACCGCCACGACCGGAATTTCCGTTTCAGACGGGAGACTTTCTTGCCGCGAATACCTGGTAGTGACTGATTGACCTTGACGGTGACTGGCGAGTCACCTAAGCTTAACCAGCGGTCACGTGATGTCGCGGCACTATCCCCGGCGAAATAGGTTGCGGAGGCAGAATATGCCGAATCTGATGGCACGGAGAAAGACGCTCGTCGATTCGATGATGCGCGACGCGATTTACCAGGGGGCGGTGGCCGTTCTGGCGGAATACGGCCTGGCCGGCGCCACCATGGATCGGGTTGCCGCCGCTGCGGGCGTGGCGAAAGGCAGTCTTTACAACTACTTCCGCAGCAAAGACGAATTGCTCACGTTCGTGCATGAGAAAACGATTCAACCCCTGATGGAGGCAAATGAGAAGATCGCCGCAAGCGATCAGCCGGTGGCCAAGAAGATCGAGGCGATGATCCGGACTTGGCGCCGGCACGTGGGAGATCACCGCGCGACCTTTCAAATGCTGATCAAGCACAGGGGTTGCGAAGGTGTTTTCAAGGAGTCGCGGATCCAAAGGGAACGGGCGGCGATCGGACTGATCACCGACATCATCCATCAAGGCATCGAGTCGGGCGAATTTCGCCCAGTCAATGCTCAGTATGTTGGCGAAATGCTCCTGGCCGCCGCCAAGGGGATGCTCGAAGCCGAGTTTGCCGAAGAGAGGCAACGATCGGACGAAGAGGCGATCGGTACGTTGATTGCCGTCTTCCTTCACGGTCTGTGTGCATCTTAGGGCGCGCTCATGAACAACTTGAGCAAATTGCCACCCAATGGACCAACCCATTTCTGGGCGTGCCCTCAGGAGCGTGGCCGAAGGACGGGTACCGCCTTTCGGTCACACTGTGCCTCGTGTGGGAACGTGCTGCTCAGGAACCAATGACGTGCCCTACCGGATTGACCGCACGGTCCACTCCAATCCTGCATCCCTCCATATTCCTGATCCCAATCCGGAAGTTGATTTGTGGCCGTCCCTGGGAAAACCAGTTCAAGTGAAGATTCAGATTCATAGAGGATTCGGCACCGATGAAGAGAGACGGGAAGATTGTGTTGGCCACACTGGTGATTGCCGGACTTTGTGTGCTGGTGGCTGGAACGTTTTTCGCCTCCACCAGTGGCCACGCGAAGGAGAATGCTTCGGCTTCCGAACCGTCCGGTAATTCGGCGCCTCGGATTCCGGTCGTCGTGACCGCGGCCAGAGAGATGACCTTCGAAAGCCGGGTCGTTGTGTCGGGCAACGTAGAGGCGAAGCGTTTCGCCCTGGTTTCCGCCAGGATTCCCGGTTCGCTCGACGCGGTATTCGTCGACGAAGGAGACGTGGTCGAAGCCGGCAAGACGCAGCTTTTCCAGACGGACTCAGTGAAGCTCTCGAAGGCGGTCGACCTGGCTCGCCAGCAGCTCACGGTGGCCGAGTGTTCGGTTCGGGAGAAGCAGGCCAGCCTGGAACAATCGATTGCCCAGAACGATCAGGCGGCCAAAGACCTCGAACGCTACCGCGAGCTGGCCCGGCAGAGCGCCGTCTCCGCCCAGATGTTCGAACAGCAGAGCACGCAGGCCAGGCAAGCTGAGGCGATGGTCAAACACAAGCAGGCATTGATCTCCCTGGCAGAAGCCGAGTTAGAGCAGGCCCGTCTGTCGCTCAAGATTGCCGAGAAGGACATGGCCGATTCGCTGGTCGTCGCGCCGATCAACGGGCGAGTTTCCGAGCGGGTGAAGGAGCCCGGTGAGATGGCTGCTCCCGGCACCCCGGTCGTGAAGATCGAAGATCTCTCCGTCCTGGAAGCCTGCGTGTACATCCCGGAGGAGTTCTACGGCAGGGTCCAGCCGGGCAAGACGCAGATCCGCGTCCGCGTGAACGGAACGGATCTTGGAAGCCATCCGGTGAGCTATAAGAGTCCCACGGTTCACTCCAAGCTGCGAACGTTTGAAGTCAAGGGAATCATCGAGAATCCGCCCGAGGAAGTCGTTCCGGGGTGCCTGGCTGAGATTTCGATCGTGTTGGACGATCGCTCCGGAATCGGTGTTCCTACGGTTGCGATCCAGCGGCGCGGCGATCAGAAGGTTGTCTTCGCCCTGGAAGGGGATCTCGCTCGGATGATACCCGTTGAGACGGGTCGCGAAATGGAGGGCTGGACGGAGGTCAAGGGCGACAACCTGTCGGCGGGCACGGAGATCGTGACCCTCGGGCAGGCACTGGTCGAGGATGGCTCGGCGGTCTCGCTGGTCAAGGAGAATGCCGAGTGATCCTGTCCGACTTCTCCGTACGCCGCCCGGTGGCGATGAGCTGTCTGATCATCGCCTTGACGTTTCTGGGGATGAACGCCTATCGCAAGATGGGGCTGGAACTCATGCCCAAGATGGACGTGCCGTTCGTCACCATCATCACGATCTATCCGGGAGCGGCCCCCGAGGAACTGGAAACCGACGTGGCCAAACGGATCGAAGACGCCGTGGTCTCGATCGACGGGCTCAAGCACGTGAGTTCCACGTGCATGGAGAATGTGTGCCAGACGCTCCTGGAGTTCCAGATGGATGTCGACGTCGATGTGGCGGCGACGGACGTGCGCGAGAAGATCGACCTGGTGCGGTCCGATTTCCCGGCCGATGTCGAAGACCCGATCATCCAGAAGTTTGACATCAACGCCAAGCCGATCGTCAACCTGGCCCTGACCGGCGAAATGCCTCTGGACGAGTTGTACGATTACGCAGACAACACGCTGAGCGACCGGCTGACTGTGATTTCCGGCGTGGCCGAGGTGCAGTTGGTCGGCGGCGCGGAACGTGAAGTGCGCGTGAAACTGGATCGCGATAAGCTTGCTGCTCGCGGTCTTACCAGCATGAACGTGGTCCAGGCGATCCAGAGCGCCGTACGGACCATTCCTTCCGGGCGGCTGCGGGACTCCGGATCGGAATACTCGGTGAAATTCGACGCCGACTACGATCGCGTGGGCGATCTGGCCGATCTGGAAGTGGCCAACGAGAGCGGCCAGCGCTGCCACATTCGCGATATCGGCACCGTACAGATGGCGACGGAAGAACTCCGCCAGGCAGCCACGATCGACGGCCGCCCCTGCATCGCCATCAAGGTGGTCAAGAAGGCGGATGCCAACGCGGTCAAGGTGGCAAACGCCGTGCGTGACGCCATGGCGGCCTTGGACACTCAACTGCCCGGCGGAATGGAACTGGTCTGGGTCGACGACGATGGACGGTTCATCGAGGCCAATAACCTGGATGCCTGGGTCAACGTCTACCAGGGTATTCTCCTGACGGCGGCGATCCTGTTTCTGTTTCTCTACAATATCCGCGCATTGTTCGTGGTGGCTGTTACGATGCCGCTGACCATCGTGATCGGCCTGTTCTTCATGCAAATGGTCGGCTACACGTTGAACATGTCGACATTGATCTCCATCGGCATGTCGGTGGGTGTTCTGGTGACGAACTCGATCGTCGTACTCGAGGCCATCGACAAGCGGTTGGCGGAGTGCGGCGATCCCAAAGAGGCAGCCCGAATCGGGGCCAAGGAAGCCTTCGTCGCGGTCGTGGCCAGCGCGGGCACGAACGTGGTCGTGCTGTTTCCGCTTTCGGTCATGTCGAGCAAGATGGGCATGTTCATCGGCCCTTTGGCGATGACGATGTTCCTCATGACCCTCGTCTCCCTGTTCATCTCGTTCACACTGACCCCCATGCTCTGCTCGCTGATCCTGAAGCCGCGGGTGGAAGGTTCCCGTTCCCTTCTGGCTCGAATGGAGCGGGGCTGGAACCGGGGATTCGATCGCGTGGTCGATGGTTACCGGTGGATTCTGGAGTTCACCGAACATCACCGTTGGGCCGCCGTGCTCGTGGTGGTTGCCGTGATCGGCATGTTCGTCCACTCGTTCCAGGTTGCCGGAACGCTGGGAACAAGCGCGTTCGATCAAATCGACATGGGGCGCGTTTACGTGCGTCTCGAGTTTCCCACACGTTACAGTCTCGCAGAGACGTTGCGGAGAACGGTGCAGGCGGAATCCAGGCTGCGGGATGTTCCCGAGCTCAAGCACATTCTGTCGACGGTGGGCAAGGTGGAAGCGATCCTCGGCCAGTCGAGCGAGGGCGTGTATCTGGCCCAGATCCTGATGAAGTTCTCCGAAAGAGACGAGCGCGAGCTGACAATCGATGAGATCATGCACATGGTCCGCCAGCGAGTGTCGGACTTTCCGGGAGCAATTGTGTCCGTCAGCCTCCCCTCCTTGATCGGCGGACAATCAACGCCGGTCGAACTGGAGATTGCTGGCACGGAGCTCCGCACCCTGGACAACCTGGCGGTGAAGTACCTGGGCTTCACGGAAGACATTCCCGGGTTCCGCGACACAGACACGACGGTCCGGCCGGGAAAACCGGAGATTCGCATCGAACCCCGACGGGCCGTACTGGGCGACCTCAACGCCCCGGCGGTCGGGTTGGGGATGGCGCTCCGGGCAAACCTGGAGGGAGTGGAGGCGGGTACCTACAAGGAAAACGCCCGCAATTACGACATCGTCGTCAAACTCAACGAGCAAGAGGGCAAAGAGCAGGTGGGAAATTTCATGTTTCCCGGTGCAAACGGTCGTCCCACGCTGCTGGCCAGCTACGGCAAGGTCGTCGAAACGGAAATTCCCATCCAGATCACGCGAAAGAACAAACAGCGGATCTCCAAGCTCACGTCGCAGTTGGAGCGGAGCCTGCCGCTGGGAACGGCCGTCGAAAAGTTGAGCGGAGCGATCGACGAAAAGGGCAACCTGCCCCCCGGGTACGCCTATGCATTTGCCGGCGAGTACGAGTTGATGAACGAAGCCCAGGCAGATCTGGGAGAAGCGATGCTCATCGCCCTGGTCCTTGTTGTTCTTACGTTGGCGGCCGTACTTGAGTCGTTCCGGCAGACGGCGCTCATCATGGTCACGGTTCCACTGGCGTTGATTGGTACGTTCTGGGCACTGGCCATCGGCGGTCAGAGCATCAGCATCTTCGTGATCATGGGATTCGTGATCATGATCGGGATCGTGGTCAACAATGCGATTCTGATCATGGACCAGTTCAACATCCACGTTGCCGAGGGAATCCCCCGTCACAAGGCGATGATCACGGCGTCCTGCGAGCGGTTCCGCCCGATCGTGATGATCACCCTGGCTGCCGTGCTGGGAATGCTGCCGCTGGCCTTGGGACGCGGGATCGGAGCGGAAATGCGAAACGGCGTCGGAATCGCCTCGGTCGGCGGCATCCTCGTTTCCGGCTTTCTGACGATGCTGGTGATGCCGATTCTCTACGACCTGTTCACTCGCGGAAAAAAACCGCAGGAGCGTTCCGCAGCGGCGACGGCAAACTGACGGGCACCACGATTTGAGGGAACTTCGATGACCATGGAAGGAAATCGCAACCGGTTGCCAACTGTGCTTGTTCTCGCGGCCATCGTCTGGCTGGCGGCGATCGGACCCGCTCTGGGCGACGACGGCAGGTTTCGCGGGCTACCTGCGGCGGAGCCGCACTTCTATGCGACGCCGGGGGAAAGCCTGCCCGAGGTGACCGGGGTGCCTGCGAAGGATGTCAACGCCCTTCGGGAGATCGGGCCAGACGCCGCCCAGTTTGAGCGCGCAACCGATCCGATTTGGGAGCCGATACCTGATTCCAAGCCGGCTTCGACGTCGCCGTGGCAGTGGCACATTCGCCCGCGGGGATTCGTCTACCACACCTATTGGGCCAGCGCTGCGGAGCCGCGGCTATCGACCCAGCTCGTCGAGGAACGCTACGACGGATCGTTCCTCGATTCCAATATCGGCGGACGGTTCGGGATCCTCCGGTTCGGCCCCAAGGACCGCCCCGAAGGATTCCAGATCGATCTTCTCGGCGGCGCAAAACTGCGCCAGGACTGGGATGACGGGCTCGACGTGCTGGCCTCAGATTTCCGCTACGACATCGTCGGCACCTACGGAGTGGGACCACACCGGTTCAAGTTCGGTTTCTACCACGTCAGCGCCCACACGGGGGACGAGTTTCTGCTCAAGCATCCCGATTTCGATCGGCTGAATTTCTTTCGCGACTGCGTCGTAGCAGGCTATTCCTATTATCCGATTCCGCAGGCCCGGATATATGCCGAGACGAGCTGGGCCTTCGACCACGAGATCTCCGAGCCCTGGGAGTTTCAGCTCGGCCTGGACCTCGGCCCTCACGAGGCGACGGGGGTTCGCGGGGCCCCGTTTCTGGCCATGAACGTGCATCTGCGAGAAGAGCTGGACTTCGGCGGCAACTTCGCCATGCAGGCCGGTTGGGCCTGGCGGGGCGACGACACGCTGGACGGCTTGTTGCGTATGGGAGCCTACTTCTACGAAGGTGCGAGCCCCTACTTTTCGTTCTACGCGGAGCACGAGCGCCAGGTCGGGTTTGGCATCTGGTACGATTACTGATCGGAGAAGGATCGCCATGAACGATTTTGTCCAGGTTGTCACCACGACCGAGCGAGAACAAGACGCCCTTCGAATCGCCGACCTGCTGGTGGAGAAGCGGCTGGCGGCCTGTGTGCAGATCGTCGGGCCGGTCAGGAGTGTTTACCGGTGGCAGGGAAAGATCGAGTCGGCCCAGGAATGGCAATGCCAGATCAAGACCCGCCAGGCCTTGCTCGACGACCTGTCGGAGGCGATTCGGGATGTTCACTCCTACGAGGTTCCCGAGATCATTGCCGTGCCGATCGTGGCAGGGAGCCGGGACTATCTGGCCTGGCTCGAAGAGCAGACCGAGTGAAGGGCGTGACGGAAGAAAACCGCCACGCCCTTCGCTCTGAATGTGCCGTCTGGCAGGCCTGGGGCTGGACTCACTTCCCCTTGATCAGCTCGATGCTGATGTCATTGTCGCCGGCCTTGATCTCGACCTCCTTGGTCTTGGGTACCAGTCCCGCATACCGTGACGGGGTCGGTTTGTCGTCATAGGATTTGGAGCCGACAGTCATCGGCATATAACTCAATTGATGCTTGCCGATGACTGCCCCGTCTTCCTCGCCGTAGGTGGAAAGGACGAAAGTGCCGTCGTCTCCCACGACGCCGGAGGCCGGCTTGCCGGTAATGCCCTCCTTGCCGCTCACCGCAGTGACAGGTTGGAGCCTGATGCTGCCCCCCTTGACCGCCTGGCCGTCATAGGTAATTTTGCCTTTGACCGGCGCGACCTGATACTCGCTCCCGCCTTTTCCTGTGCACCCCGTCGAGCCCACAAGCAGGGCGACGACCACCACGACCGGAAGTCCGGCCGCCACTCGACTGTAAAACCTCATGCAAATATCCTTCACGAAATGGCCTTGCGTGATTCGCGAAAAAATAGTCGTCCTGAAGATAGCCGCCTGGGCTTGCCCCGCGCTCGGGTCGCGTCCGTGTTTTGCCTACGAACTTTGTCAGTCCCGTCCCATCAAGTTCCTGATCGCCTTGCCGCAATTTCTTCTGGGAATCACGCAACGCCATTCAGAAACGGTTTCTGGTTTACGTGCACGGGAGTATCGATCCCGGCCCGTGCTTTCCGAAGAGTGACGGCCCGGGATTGTGGGCAACGAGCCTAGGCCTGCCTGACCCAAGTCGCTACGGCATGGTGACCGGATTGCCATCGCGAACATTTCCCAACCTCGCGTAAACCGTGGAGTCGATGGTCTCAGGAAGGAATCTCACCGAACCATCGCCCAGGAGGAATTGCGCGCCCCCGGGGTGCTGGCTGCCAAAGCTGAAATCAGACGGGCTGAGGCTATTGGCGATGTTGTTGACCTCGCGATTGTTGATGTACGTCCACGGGCCGGTTACTCGGGCCCACGAGCTGATTCGCCACTGACCGGCCCAGTCGTTGTTCCCACCCACCCACAAAGGAAACACCCTGCCGGTTTCCATCACTTGCACGTTCGCCGTCTCACTCACCTCGCCAATGGCGAGCACGTTGCTGGAACCGTCCTTCAGGTCGGCAAAGCCGGTCACGTAGTGGTAGTCGTTGGTCTGGGCCAGGCGAAACATGCCAGTCTGACGTGAGCCCGAAGGTTCGGTCCAACTCGTCGCGCCGTTTGTTTGCAGGTAGTTGACCCATTCAGTCTCATCGCCCAGGCAGCAGCAGTAGTTCGACTTGGCGTAGCCGTTGTTGTCGAACTTGGGGAGGACGTCGCTCGGGCAGAGAAACACGTTCAGGCTGGTCTTGGCGACGCTGTTGCCGTGGTTGTTGCTGATCTGGGACCACCAGTTGTAGGAATCGCAGTTCGATACCGGATGCCCCGCCGGAAGGGCGGGACTCCCCGTAACCGCGGTGATCGCCCCGTGTACCGTGTTGTTATTACCACCCTTCATGTAAACCAGGGCGGCTCCACCCGTACCGAGTTGGTCGTAGATCGCCTGCTGCTCCATGTACGGCAGGATGTACGAACCCCAGGCATAGTTGTCGTTGTCGTCATCCGGCTGGCCAACGGGGAAATTCTTGTTGACGTCGTGGAACAGGTGCACCCCCAGACCAAGCTGCTTGAGATTATTGCTGCACTGGGACCGCCGGGCCGCTTCACGAGCGGCCTGCACGGCGGGCAACAAAAGGGCGATCAATATTCCAATGATCGCGATTACCACAAGAAGTTCTACTAGTGTGAAACCCCGCAACACTCGAACTGTGCGCATGACAAAATGTCCTCATAAGAGTGAAACGTGCCAGGGCTGCCCGTCGAGCCCCCCAAATATCCAAGGCCACAGAGCCATCAGAGCGATGGCTCGGCTCCTCTCACCAGAGTAAA
>CAYSCH010000349.1:0-426 GCA_964429355.1 uncultured Planctomycetaceae bacterium
AATGACTCGCCGATTCATGTCGGCCCTCAACTCAAGTCCAGACTATTTGCGCCACGATTCAATTCTCTTTCTCGCGTCATCATCCGACACCGTTCGACCCGCGTCGGAATCCTCGAGGCCCCGACGGACCATCCGAGCATAAGCCAGCTCGCGAAGGATCTCATCGTATGTGCTGTCGTCAGGCTGCTGGGCGATAATCTCCCTCATCGTGTCTTTCACAGAAGACATCAGATTCTCCAGATCGCTGGGGGTAACATCAGGGGTAGTCGCGTTTGTACCAACGACGGCCGGCAACGAACAAGTCATCCCGGCTATCTCAAGAGCATCCTGACCGTGCAACGCAAACGACCGCTTTTGACGCTCCACGAGCGCTAGCGAGCCGCATCTCACGCCAGTCCCCATCTCCTGTCCCCTGTCCCCTGTCCC
>CAYSCH010000349.1:454-5543 GCA_964429355.1 uncultured Planctomycetaceae bacterium
AATCTTCCCCCTGCGGACCGCTCGAATCCTCCATGTCGTCAATGTACCGCCGCAGACGCTCATTCTCGTCCGTCACGTGCCGGATCTTGAGCATGTTCTCCACCCGCTTGGTCAGTTCGAGCTTGTTGACCGGCTTGCTCAGAAAATCGTCGCAGCCGGCAACCACCGCCCGTTCGATGTCCCCCAACTCGTTGAGCGCGGTCACCATCAGGATCATGATGTTCTTCGTTTTCGGGTTGGCCTTGACCTGCTCGCAGACCTCGAAACCGCTCAGTTTCGGCATCATGATATCGAGCAGAATCAGGTCCGGCTGGAAGGTGGCCACCTTCTCCAGCGTGTCACGGCCATCGACCGCCACCGCAATCTCGCAGTCGTAACCGCTCAGATACACCTCCAACAGCTCCACGTTGGTCGCGTTATCGTCGGCGATGAGAATCTTGCTCTTCGGCATGGCACGTTTCTTCAAATTTGCGGAAAAATGGACGGTTCTGGAGTGAAAAGGTGAATTATACTCTTGCCCGTCGGGTGCTGCCAGCCGTTGGAGTACAGGCTTTAGCCTGCGCGTCCTCGTCCCCCAGGCCTTCAGCCTGCCCCTGTACTCCAACTATCTCCACCTACCTGTCCGGTGGATCCCAGTCTTTTCCGTAATCCAGGACTGGGTACTCACGCCACCGTCGGAGCACCTCTTCATGGCCGACCTCGGCCAGATACTGCTCTGCATTGCTGTACGGCCAGTCTTGCCACCGGCCGACGTAACCGTGATGAACCGCATAGTGCAATACGTAGTTCAGGCTGGCCCAGAAATGGCGTTCCGACTTCATCGCTGTCTCCGCAGCATTGAACCATGTATTGCGGCCCCGACAATTCTCGATACCATTCCACTGAAAAGAGGTTCGCCCGTGAAGTCGACCGAGTACTCCGAGCAAAGCCTTCACATCCGGCACATGAACCAGCGCGTGATAGTGATTGGGAAGGACATTCCATGCAAAGACCGATCGGCAGAGTGACTGCATCCTGTCGATCAATGCCTGCTCGAATTCGGCCATTCTCTTTGGCGTGTACCCGATGATTGGCCGGTGCTCGAAGCATGCTGCCGTGATCATGTACACTCCCGATTCGTCCACATAATGTGGCGGACTATGCCACGGAACCCGCCTTCGTCGCCGATACTCAAACACCTCCTCACGCTGGCTTGGTGTCATCTTCCGCCAACGGTACATCGCGCGATCAGCAGCGTCTTGCACAATGCCACCTCACCCGTTGGAGTCCAGGCTTCAGCCTGCGCGTCCTCGGAGCCCAGTCTTTAGCCTGCCAGTTCGATCCAGACGCGATCCTATCAGATCACACCACAATCTCAATCCGGTTCCCTGGAATACTTGAGCATTATGTAGGGTGTAGGGTAAATCCGGAGGAAGTACAATTCGTTTCAGCTACGGTTCACGCTAAAGTCCCTACTCCAACGACGCGCAGGCTAAAGCCTGGACTCCAACTATGCCTGCTTCCTCGACAGCGCGATCCGCCGGCGCTCCAGATCCACCTCCAGCACCTTCACCCTCACCACGTCCCCTACCGCCACCACGTCGCTCGGGTCCTGAACGAATTGCCTGTCGAGCTCCGAGATGTGCACCAGCCCGTCCTGGTGGACGCCGATGTCGACAAACGCCCCGAATCGAGTCACGTTCGTCACCGCGCCTTCCAGGATCATTCCCTCGCGAAGGTCTTCCAGTTCGTGCACGTCGTCGGCAAAGGTGGCGATCTTGAACTCGCTCCGCGGATCGCGTCCCGGCTTGGCCAGCTCGCTGAGAATGTCGCGAACCGTGGGCAACCCGACCTGGCCGTCGACAAACTCGTCGGCCTTCAGCCGCGAGGCCAGGGCCGCATTGCCGACCAGTTGGCCCGTGCTCACCTTCAGGCTCGCCGCCATCCGCTCCACAACCGGGTAGCTCTCGGGGTGGACCGCCGAGTTGTCCAGCGGCTGCAAACCGTCGCGGATCCGCAAAAAGCCGGCGGCCTGCTCGAAGGCCTTCGGGCCCAGCTTGGGAACCTTGCAGATCTGCCGGCGGTCGGCAAACCGCCCGTTGGCATTGCGATAGGCCACAATCCCGTCGGCCAGCTTCGGCCCGATTCCCGCCACATAGGAGAGCAAGGGGGCGCTGGCCATATTCACGTCCACCCCCACCGAGTTCACGCACGACTCGACTTCCCAGTCGAGCGACTTCTTCAGTTGCGGCTGGTTCACGTCGTGCTGGTACTGGCCTACGCCGATGGCCTTGGGGTCGATCTTGACCAGCTCGGCCAGCGGGTCCTGCAGCCGGCGGGCGATCGAGAGCGCGCCGCGAACCGTCACGTCCAGATCCGGATGCTCCTTCGCGGCCGTCTCGCTGGCCGAGTAGACCGAAGCCCCCGACTCGCTCACCACCACCTTCGTCACATCCAGCTTCTCCGCCTTGAGCAGCTTCGTCACAAACATGTCGGTTTCCCGCGAGGCCGTGCCGTTGCCGATCGCGATCAGCCTGACATCGTACCTGGCGATCAGGGCCTTGAGCGTGGCCGCCGCATGCTCCGTGTCGTTGCGGGGGGGCGTGGGATAGATCGTCGTGTTCGCCAGGTACTTGCCCGTGCCGTCGACAACCGCCACCTTGCACCCGGTGCGAAAACCCGGATCCAGGCCGATCGTGACCTTCGGCCCGGCCGGCGCCGCCAGCAGCAGTTCCCGCAGATTCCGGGCAAACACGCCGATGGCTTCCTTGTCGGCTTGCTCCTTGAGCTCCTGCAACACGGCCGACTCGGTGGCCGGCTTCAGCAGACGCTCGTAGCAGTCGTCCACCGTCGCCAGCAGTTCCTTATGGAATTCGAACTGCGGGTTGCGCACCAGCTCCTGCTTGAGCCGGCGGCCTACCACTTCGTCGTCGACGGCAATGCCCACCCGGAGCAGGCCCTCCGCCTCGCCCCGCTTCATGGCCAGAAACCGGTGCGAAGGCACCCGCTTGCACGGCTCCTGGTGATCGAAGTACATCTCGAACTTGGCGGCCTCCTCGTTCTTGCCCCGTTTCACCTTGGAGACGATCTTTCCCGACTGGGCCGCATGCCTGGCCAGCCAGCCGCGGGTGTTGGCGTCTTCCGACCATTGCTCGGCCACGATGTCGCAGGCCCCCTGGAGGGCCGCCGCCTCGTCGGGTACCTCCTTCTCCGCCGAAACGAAAGCCCGTAGCACGTCGCTCCGCGACTTTCCCAGCCGCTCCTGCCGCATCAGCAGGTCGGCCAGCAGCTGCAGGCCCCGCTCACGGGCAATCGTGGCCCGGGTGCGCCGCTTGGGTTTGAACGGAAGATAGAGATCTTCCAGCACCTTCTTGTCGTCGCACTCCTCGATCTGCTGCCGAAGCGCAGCGGTCAACTGCCCCTGCTCATCGATCGTCTTCAGAATGGTGGCCTTCCGTGCCGCCAGTTCCCGGGCCTTGGCCATCGCCTCTTCAATCGCCCGCAAGGCGATCTCGTCCAACGCACGCGTTGCCTCCTTGCGATAACGGGCGATGAACGGGATCGTGTTGCCCGCCTCGAGCAGTTCTATGGTCGCACGAACCTGGTCCTGGCCGATTTCCAAGGCCTTGGCGATGGCGGCAATCGTCTTGTCCAAATCAAAGCAGTCGAAGGAATTCTCTGCCATAGTATCTCTGCAACACGGCGTGGAGGATAACGATGTTCAAATATCGCGGAACGCCGCTATTATACTGCCGCAAGTCACCAAGACCGAGGGGGGATCGTAGCCGTCCCAACAGCCCCCCGGTCCGCGGATCCCCACCCGTAGCCGAAGTCGCCAGACTCGTAGCTGAAGTCGCCAGACCCGTAGCTGAAGTCGCCACACCCGTAGCTGAAGTCGCCAGACTTTGGCCCATCGTCGTCTTCCTTCCTCGTAACCGAAGTCGCCACACCCGTAGCTGAAGTCGCCAGACTTTGGCCCATCGTCGTCTTCCTTCCTCGTAACCGAAGTCGCCAGACTCGTAGCTGAAGTCGCCAGACTTTGGCCCATAGTCGTCTTCCTTCCTCGATCGCGCGTGGGACTGGTGTTTAGTGACAGGGGTCAATTGAGAGTTTTGCGACGCGTGTGGGTGTGAGTCAAAAAGAAGAGGCTGGTTTTCAATCGCCCATGACTGGCTGGTTCTCAGCGCCCACTGACAATACACCTACTGACCAGATGGCGGCGTGCTTGTCCGCTGCCGGCTACTCAGTAGCGGAACGGCGCAAGCCTCCGGTTCGCGGAGCAACTCCATGCCGCCGCACTCTCGCGATTTCGCCCCTATCCTTGCCCCCCGCTCCTCCGCTAACACCAAATCACGCTTCCTCCTTCAAAGGGGTGCCAGTCGGCGCCCCTTCTTCGTTTTCTTGCCTCCCACCTCCGATCTCCCATCTCCGGCTTTGTCCGATCTCCGGCCCCCTCGGTAGTGCTAGGCTGCGATCGCTCGTCCCGGAGGGGGGGCTGGTGGCAGTCATCGACGCATATTTATGACCTGCATGGGTTGGTCTAACACCGTCCCGATGTGGGTGTCAATGTTCCCTCAATAGCCCGGACGGTGGGATTTGTTTCGCATTTGCGAAACTTACTTCTGTTTTGCGCAAGTCATTGATATTGTACGACTTCCGGCGAAAATTATCCTTTACTTACCCACCGCTGGGCGCTAGAATTTAGGGCAGTTGAGGATGTCGCGAATCTCGGAATTCACTCATCACCTCCGCCCAACCGTGAACACATCACGCCGCAAATTCGATCGCCGCGCGCTCTGTTGCAGCCTGTGGTTGATACTGCCTATTACGGTATTTCCACTGCTTATTGGTCGTGCAAGTGCGGATACCCTCCGTACCGAGTTGTATCGTTTCGAATTGCCCGGAGTGCGGCATGCCGAAGAATCGTCCACCGTCTCCATGCGGGTATCGAATGCCGACCGCCTGATCAGCGATCCGGAGAATCCGTTCGAACCAATGGCCGGGGAGGGCACAAGCCACTTCGCCCTGTTCGAGTTCTTCCTCGGTCCCGATTCCGGCGATCTTTCGGTGTCACGAATCCGCTTGCAGAATTTGAGTCAACCGAGTCCGC
>CAYSCH010000349.1:5553-10020 GCA_964429355.1 uncultured Planctomycetaceae bacterium
TTGCGCGGTATTCTCAGATCCGAGCTGGCGGGGCCCCTCGGGCCGCCGAGAGAAGTTGATTTCACCACTGGCAGCTTCACCGTGGACCTGCCACGGTTCGGTCGGGGCGATGTAGTGGGGCTGATGTTCGAACTCGCCGCCAGCGAGTCGTTTGACGGGCTCATTGACCGGCACCTGGCGAGCGGGAACGTGCGGCCGGAAGTCGAAGTCCGTCTGCCCGGCAGCCAGAGATTCTGGATCGCCCTCGCAGTACCAATCATGCTCGGCCCCAATTCACCCCATCGCGAGGGTTGCACTGTTTCATTATGCGGGTTCGCGGGCCTATTGAGCGTCAGCACACCACAATTCGCCGTCGCGGATTCCTTGGGTTTGCCCCTTGCCGCGCAGATAACTGGCGCGATAGGCCATGGGGACGCTGCGAAGGAAATGAAGCCACTTGCCCGTGGAAGACGAGCACGAGAGCCGCCCTCTTTGAATCCCTATCAGTGAGCTAGCGGATAATACCATCTCTTTGTGAGATTCTCGTTTGATGAATGGGGTAGACAAATGTTAAGAGCAAGTATCGGTTTATGCGTCGTCGTTTGCCTGAGTTTGGCGCTGCCACAGTTCAGCACCGTGCAGGCGAATACTGTGTATCAAGGGTCAATTACAGGTAGCGACTTGGTTGGAACTGGTGGCCTGGTCGTGTCGGACGGTTGGTTAAAGACCGGGACTGAACAGGAGCCGTATGCGAGCCTGTCGTGGAAGGTTATTGGCACAATTGTCGCCGATTACCATGACGAAAACGAACAACTGTCGAATATCCTGTGGACCTATGAATATTCCTTTGTCGGATTCAAGCCACGGGCAGTCAGCCACTTCATTATTGAGGTCTCTGACGACATAGAAAGTATCAATAGTGCGGAAACTCCTTTTTTGTTCTCTGGCGTTGAGCCCGGTGGGGCTGTTGCCCTACTCGACGATTACACACTTCTCGGAAGTTCCATTCATGGAGTGAAGTTTGAAGGTATTCTAGAGTCGGAGGGCGGGACGTTCACCGTACAGTTCGTAAGTTCGCGGATCCCCGTTTGGGGCGACTTCTACGCAAAAGGCGGAGGTGAGAACGGCGGGACTCTTGAGACTGCGTATAATGCCGGCTTCACAAATGCCGATCCGACAGACCCCGCTGCCGATGGAAGTCTCGAGGCTCACATACTCCGCCCCGATACCTCCTCGGGGTATGTCGCGGAGGTTCCTGAGCCTGGAACCCTCATTGGGCTTCTTTCGATGAGCATCGTAGGGGCATTCGCCTGTCGCTTGCGTCGCCGCAAGCAGTAGTCGAACCGGTTTTGCGAAGCTGACAGTTTCGCGTATTGAATCAGTCCCATAGACCACGCGACACAGGCCATCCGCGTTGGAATCCTGGCCACCGCTGTTTCCAACCGATCGGTGCGACGACGTCGAACAGTGGAGGCCGACCGAATGCCGCCGCTGCGGCACCAAGTCTGCCAGAGGGGACACATTGCTGGTAGTGCTCCGTCACAGCTTGATTTGGGGATGGCCTGGATCGAACGAAGTGGGCCCCCAACGCACAATTCCAGGGGCCTGCGATACTCGACCCGGCCACCCGCATCCCAATTTTTAGCTGTGACAGAGCACTAAATGGCCTTGCGTGATTCCAGGAGAGACTCCAGCGCCGCCACCCACCTTGTGAGACTGCTGAAAAAGCCAGTTCCCTTGACGCAAGTCCTTATTCTTCGTCGTCTCGTCGACCGAGAAATAAGGACTTACGTCGAGTCCGGGCACTTTTTCAGTGATCTCCTTGTGTGGGTGGAAGCAACGATGGATGGTTAATCTATCCGGTCGCTCCCGACGGAGAGGTCAGAAGGCTCAGGCATGACAATCAGCCGTCAATCGTGGTTTCCACTGGGGCAAGCCCGGGGCAAGCCCAGTGGCGGCCTTTTCCTGGAATCACGCACCTTGGTCCCTATTCGGCCGTTGTGGAGTTGTCATTGGCCTTGGATTCCATCAAACGATCCATCCAATCGACCATTCTGAAAGATGCGTCTACGCAGAGAAACACACCCACCCCAAGGGCACCAAAGGCAATTGCCGCAATCGTTGCACGGCCTGGGTTCCAAAACGCCCATTCGCCCAAATTCCCCCCGGATACTCGATAGAATACCCATACTGCACAGATCACTCCTGTCACGATCGACGTTCCAGCCGCCACCCTGGCCCTGAAGGCTGCTCGGGCGATCCCGACAAGAGCCACCCACGAAACGATGAGGATGTTGCCCAGCACGACGTACGTTGTGGAGTGGGGATCAGACAGCGAGAAGCTTATGCAGAGCATTTTGAAGACACCGCTCCAAATCGCCACCACAACGGTCCATAGCAGCA
The DNA here is from genome assembly GCA_964429355.1 of uncultured Planctomycetaceae bacterium. GTDB lineage: Bacteria > Planctomycetota > Planctomycetia > Pirellulales > Thermoguttaceae > JAAYAY01. Next base: position 7,936 of record CAYSCH010000349.1, read on the forward strand.
TCCTGCGGAGCGTGTACTGGGGTATCTGTCGATTCATCATGGAAAGCGCACTCCCGATTCTGCTCCGGCTGCCTTTTGCCGCGCCACCCCGGCCCGATAGCACTCAAAATATCGCCCCTGACGACCAAGTCAAGCCGTTGGGCACCGGGGACGAAGCAACCGACGTTTCTCGCCGCGCACGAACAGAATGAGCCGCGCACGAAGTAAGCGGTCCTTCGCACGGAGTATTCGTGAGCACGAATTGAGCCCGACCGGTGCCCCCGATCGACCGCTCCACACGTGGTGTGCCACTTTCTACTGTTGGCAGTGCTCGAGACACCGCACAGGATCGTGCTGCCACCGTGCCTGTCCTTGGTGCCTATTCGGGCGTTGTGGAGTTGTCATTGGCCTTGGATTCCATCAAACGATCAATCCAGTTGACCGTTCTGAAAGGATGCGTCTACGCAGAGAAACACACCCACCCCAAGGGCACTCAAGCCAATTACCGCAGTCGTTGCACGGCCTGGGCTCCAAAACGCCCATTCGCCCAAAAATGGAGGGTCTATCCGCCCGCGCCGAAGCCGGCAGTGACTGCGCCGGTGTGCGTGAGGTGGCCAAGCCAGTCGTCCAGAGGGGTGGTCCCGAGCCGAGCGGCGTTGTCGGGCAGCAGTGCCCCTTCGCTCACCTGGATGCCGTAATAGGGCGCCCTGGCGTCGGTGACCAGTCGCCGCGCGTCGCCGGTCGCGGCCAGGTACCTTCGGACGGCTTCATCAATGCCCAGCACTTCCGGCCCGGCGATCTCGACGATTCCGTTCACCGGCGGCCCAATCGCGTAGTCCGCCAGCGCTGCCGCCACGTCGTCGGCCGACATCGGCTGCATCCGTGCTGAAGGCAGCCGAACTTCCCCCTCGGAGCCCGCCTGCGCAATACGGCCGAGAAATTCGAAGAACTGCGTCGCACGGACGATCGTGCAAGGGATGTCACCTGGGAATCGGCGTCATTGCCATGACGACAAGCGGACGAGCCCCTTCGAAAATCTGAGACACTTGGGCGGAGAACCTTCCTCAACCGGTCCGGATCGAATCTGTGGGTCGACGAACTCCCCAATTACCACCCCTCAGGTTTCGCTCAATGCGCTTGCATGATTCGCAGGGCGGCAGGGCCGCCAACGGGCACCGACCGAAGATAGCCATCGGCAGGGCTGGTAGGACGGATTGTCAATCCGTCAATTCCAAAGATTCTGGTTGGCAAGTGTTGTAGGACGGATTGTCAATCCGTCTTTGTCTTTCACGACGGATTGTCAATCCGTCTGGTTCTCTTGCGACGGATTAGCAATCCGTCCTACGGTTGGTCGTTGAAGTTCCAACCGATCGATTTCCAGGCTGGCCGCAGCCACCTCTGCCAACGGTCGGGTGGTATTCGTGCTTTCGCAGGGCTGGAACCGATGTATTGAGAAGCCCTCACAAAACCTACGAGTTTCCCACGGGCATGGATGTGCACAGCCGGTGGTTTTGTTAGCGGCTCTAAATGCAACGATACAGGTGTTCTTCATCACGAATGATTCGGTCGAAACTCTCCTCTTGCCAGAGCGGCCCGCTGCGGCCCACCAAGGCATTGATCTCTCGCGACGTGCGGCGCTTACGGCTCTGGAGGATCTTCTCCAGCGGCCAGCGATCGGAGTGCAGCGGACGAATGACGGCGTGGACGTGATTCGGCATCACGGCGTAACAATCCAGTTCATACTGATCACCGTCAAGATAGTGCAACGCCTGCGCGACCAGCGAGCCAATCTCGGGGCGGGCCAGCCAGCACTTGCCCATCCCTTCGTCGAGCCAGCCTTCGACTTTGATCATAAGAGCGCGCGTAAGCGCCTCGCAATGTTCACGAGAAATGCTGCGCGGCGGGACCGGTCGGCAATCCGCATCGGCCATACCGTGTTGGCTTGCCCACTGGTGCTTGATTGCTTCCAGTTCGCGCAGCTTGGACTGGGGCAGGGAGTCTTCGAGACGAAAGGTCACAAAATAGGTGGCCGCCTCCTGTCTCCAGTGGGGCAAATGTCGCCAGTACACCCGTAGCGGGCGATCTTCTCGCAGGCCCTGAAAACCC
>CAYSCH010000350.1:0-10018 GCA_964429355.1 uncultured Planctomycetaceae bacterium
TGGTAGGTTCGTCGAGAATATAGAGTGTGTTACCTGTGTCGGCACGGCCAAGTTCCGAAGCAAGCTTGATTCGTTGCGACTCGCCTCCAGAGAGGGTCGTCGACGCCTGGCCCAGAGTCAGGTAGCCGAGTCCGACCTCGCGGAGACAACTCAAGAGACGCGAGATGGCGGGGAAATTCTCGAAAAAGGTGACGGATTCATCGACTCGCATATCGAGTACGTCGGCGATCGATTTTTCCCGATATTTCACCTCGAGCGTCTGCCGGTTGAAACGCTTTCCTTCGCAGGCCGGGCAGGTCACATAGAGATCGGGAAGGAAGTTCATCTCGATCTTCTGTTGGCCCTGGCCCTGGCATTCTTCGCAGCGTCCGCCTTGAACGTTGAAGCTGAACCGCCCCGCCTTGTAGCCACGTTGCTTGGCCGCTCGGGTGTTTGCAAAAACCTTGCGGATCTCGTCGAAGGCCCCGGAGTACGTTGCCGGATTGCTTCGGGGGGTGCGGCCAATCGGCGATTGGTCGATCTCGACGATCTTGTCGATTCGACCTGTCCCGCGAAGGCGCTTGTGAGGACCGGGCTTGGGGGCCAGCCCTCCGAGACGCCGCACGAGGGCTCTCGCCAGGGTTTCGTTGAGCAGGGAACTCTTGCCCGAACCGCTGACTCCCGTGACACACACGAAGGCTGACAACGGAAACTGGACGGTGACATTCTTGAGGTTGTTGGTCGTCACCTCCTCGATCGTGACAGACCGCGATTTGGCCAATCGCCGCCGTTTGATCGGAGTCGGAATCTTTGCCGCCCCAGTCAGATAACGTCCAGTCAGGGAATTCTCGTCTCGGGCGACAAGATCCGGCGTGCCCTGGGAAACAATCCGACCGCCGTGCCGCCCGGCACCCGGGCCGAGATCGATCAGCCAGTCCGCCTGCCGCATGATTGCCTCATCGTGTTCAACGACCAGTACGGTATTGCCCCGCTGCTGAAGGTCGCGCATGGCCTCGATCAGCCGCTGGTTGTCGCGTGGGTGTAGACCGATGGAGGGTTCGTCGAGTACATAGCATACTCCAACCAGCCCGGTACCCAGCCCGGTTGCCAGCCGAACCCGTTGGAGTTCTCCTCCGCTCAATGTGTCGGCGGGCCGGTTGAGGGTCAAGTAGTCGAGTCCCACGTTGTCGAGAAATCGAAGTCTTGCCGCAATCTCCGAAATGATGGGCTCGGCGATGGGAAGCTCGTCCTCATCGAAGTTGATCGTATCAAACCACTCCCGGGCCGCTCGTACCGTGAGGAGAGTCGTCTCAAAGATGGCTTTTCCGGCCAAACGCACGGACCGCGCTTCGGGCCGAAGCCGGGCCCCTCTGCATTCGGCGCAGACCAGCGCTGATCGGAATGGTTCGAGTTTGCGGCGGGTCGCTTCGCTTCCGGTTTGGTATTCGTTGTCGAGTAACCCTAAGATCCCGGGAAAATCCAGCCCGTCCCCGTCAAGAAGGAGTTCGAGTGTCTCAGAGGGGATCTTGTCGAACGGTGAGTTCCATCGCAGGTTCGCTTTGGCAAGAAAATCCTTGAGGGCCGCCTGATGTTTTCGTTCTGCACCGGAGGTGGAATCTCTCCAAGGTACCACCACACCGCTGGAAAGAGACAGACTGTAGTCGGGAGCCACGAGGTCGGGGTCGAATTCGACGAGGCTGCCCAGGCCTTCGCACACTGGGCATGCACCGTACGGGCTATTGAAACTGAAAGTCCTCGGTTCGAATTCCTCGTAGCTGATCTTGCAGTTCGGACAGGAATGCAGGGTGCTGAAAAGGCAATCGTGCCAACGATTGGTACCCTCCTTGTCTCTCTCCTCGTAAGCCGCCAGAACCAGTCCATCGCCGTGTTTGACCGCCAACTTGATCGAATCGGCCAACCGGCTGAGGGCTCCCTGGCGAACGACGACCCGGTCGACAATCGCTTCGATGTGGTGCGGTCGTTGACGCACCAATTCCGGGGGGGATTCAACGTCGTAAACCTGTCCGTCGATACGAGCGCGAACAAAACCAGCCTTACGGATTGTCTCGAACACCTCTTTGTGTTCCCCTTTGCGCCCCCGTACCAGGGGGGCGAGCAGCATGACACGAGTCCCTTCGCCGAGATTCATCAATTCATCGAGAATCTGCTCGGTAGACTGCTGGCGGATGGGTTCCCCACATTGGTGACAGACTGGATCACCCAGCCTAGCATACAGAAGCCGGAGATAGTCGTAGATTTCCGTGACCGTCGCCACCGTGCTTCGTGGATTGCGGATCCCCGCGCGCTGATCAATGGAAATCGTCGGCTGCAATCCCTCGATCAGGTCGACATCCGGCCGCTCGAGCTGGTTCAAAAACTGCCGGGCGTAAACAGACAGGCTCTCAATGTACTGACGCTGTCCTTCCGCGTAGAGTGTGTCGTAGGCCAGAGAGCTCTTGCCGGAACCGCTGGGCCCCGTCACCACGACCATCCTATTCCGGGGGATATCGAGATCCAGGTTCTGCAGGTTGTGGGCCCGAGCCCCACGAATATGGATATACTCCTGGACGTTCTCCTCGCCAGTCGCTTCCGACACGCAGTCACTCATGGGCTACCCTGTCGACCTGATCCGACACATCCGAAACTATTCACCTTAACAAACGGCGATGGACGGGACAAGAATGTTGAGTGTCGCCAAGGCGGCTGGTTCGACGATTCCGGACCGTCTCTGCCATCTGGGAATCCGACGGCTGGGGCGGACCGTACGCTCTGTACCGGGCAGGACTTTCGTCGTACAACAGATCAGAAACCAGCCTTTCGCCCGAGTTTCAATCGATCACAACGGCTTGCCTCACCGCGACTTGTGAGTTTTCGATGCTTGGCATATCCTTTGATGAGATCAGGGACTCTTGATCGAGAATCTACGTCGGGAACCGGGGAATCACATGTTTCTGAGTGGTATTTCTTTCTTCCGGCCGACAATTGGCGAACTAATGCCGGATTCGAGTCGTCTAACAACCGGTTTTCGGCCGGCTCAGCACGAGCCTTGGACGAAAGACACGAATAATACAGGGATAGAGGGTAGATTTATCGCTTGGCACCATGGTGAAACCTGATGGGATACCGAACGCTTCGTCAATGTGTGCAAGACCTTGAGAAGACCGGCCAATTAGTCCGGATCGAGCAGCCCATCGATCCGAATCTGGAGGCAGCGGAGATCCAGCGCCGCGTATTCCAGGCCGGTGGCCCGGCGATCTATTTCGCAAGTGTCAAAGGTTGCCGCTTTCCGATGGTGAGCAACCTTTACGGGACGATCGAGCGGATGCGATACCTGTTTCGCGATTCCATCAAGATGCTGGAGCGGCTGGTGTCGCTCTCGGTCGACCCGACCGATCTGCTGCGGCGACCGCGGCTCTACCTGAACCTCAAGACTCCCGCTGCCGCACTCTACGCCCGGCCAAAGAAGGTCCGCAAGGGGCCTGTGATGGCCGTAGAAACCACGGTTTCGCAACTCCCGCAACTCAAGTCCTGGCCGGACGATGGCGGCGCCTATATCACGCTGCCTCAGGTGTATTCGGAGGATCCCGACAACCCGGGGTTCGCACGTTCGAACCTGGGGATGTATCGGATCCAGATTTCGGGCGGAAGTTACGATCCGGACGAGCAGGTAGGACTGCATTACCAGTTGCACCGCGGGATCGGGGCGCATCATGCCGCGGCGATTCGGCGTGGTGAACGCCTCCGGGTCAATGTCTTTGTGGGGGGGCCGCCTGCCATGAACGTGGCGGCGGTGATGCCCTTGCCGGAGGGCGTGAGCGAACTTGCGTTCGCCGGCCTGCTCGGTCGGCGGCGAGTGCCGATGATTTGTCAGGCCCGCCAGCTCCCGATGCATGCGGAGGCAGATTTCTGCCTGACTGGACATATCGAAATGGCCAAGCTCCTGCCGGAGGGCCCATTCGGTGACCATCTGGGCTATTACAGCCGGGTCCACGACTTTCCGGTCATGCGGGTGGAGAACGTCTTTCACCGCCACCGCCCGATATGGCCTTTTACCGTCGTTGGCCGTCCCCCCCAGGAAGACACGATTTTCGGCCAGTTGATTCATGAACTGGTCGGGCCGATTGTTCCCAAGACGATCCCAGGGGTCCGAGCCGTTCATGCGGTCGATGCGGCAGGGGTCCATCCTCTGCTCCTGGCCATCGGAAGCGAACGCTATGTGCCGTATGAGGAACCGCGGCGAGTTCGGGAACTTCTCACGCAAGCCAACGCACTGCTCGGCCAGGGGCAACTGTCGCTTGCCAAGTATCTGCTGATCGTGGCTGGGGAAGACAATCCCGACCTTGATATTCACTACGTTCCAGACTTCCTTCGGCATCTTCTGGAGCGGATCGACTGGCGGCGCGATCTGCACTTTCAGACGTGCACGACCATCGACACACTGGACTACAGCGGCGAGGGCCTCCATCAAGGGTCGAAGGTCGTCATGGCGGCGGCGGGTCCGGAACGGCGTACGCTGCCGGTTGCCATCGATACGCGAATCCAGTTGCCCGCCGGCGGCGAGTTTCGCAATCCGCGTGTGATTCTGCCGGGCATTCTGGCTGTTCAGGGGCCGCCGTTCAGAGCTGGCGAAGCCGGGCGTGACATGATCGTCCAGCGATTTTGCGCCAGCTACACTCGGGCGGACGCCATCAACGGGTTCCCCCTGATTGTTGTGGTCGACGACAGCGAGTTCGTGGCAAGAAGTCTGAACAACTTCCTCTGGACGACCTTCACTCGCAGCGACCCTGCCTCCGACATCTATGGTATCGAATCGGTCGTCCACAGAAAGCATTGGGGATGCCTGGGATCGTTGGTGATCGATGCTCGCGCCAAACCCCACCACGCTCCCCCGCTGGTAGAGGACCCCGAGGTGACACGTCGGGTCAATGAACTGGCCGCCAAGGGGAAACCGCTCCACGGCATCATCTGACGGGGAATGTTCGTCAGCCCGGCTGTGCGAGATTCAGGCGAATCACTTTGCCGCCAATCGGTGCCAGGTTTGCAGTGAGGCGTTCGAACGTGGCCTCGTCGGGGAAGGTGCCGATGATCGCCCCTCCCGATCCCGCGAACTTGGACGAGGCTCCCGCTGCCCGGGCACGTTCGATCATGTCGATCTGTTTTTTCGGCAGCCGGCAAATCGACCGTCGCAGGTCGAAGTTTTCGTTCATCAGACGGGCAATTGCAGCGGCATCCTGATCGAGGATTGCCTGCCGGGCTTCGAATGCCAGTTCGGCGAACCGATGCATGGCATTGACGACAGCCGGCTCTCCCTGCTCGAACCGAGACCGCAAATTGTTGTGAAACACCTCGGTCGGCTCACTCACGTCCGCACTGTAGGCCACGTAGAGCGGCGGCAGCAAGGCGGGGTCGAGCGGCTCATAGACTCCGCACTTGAGGCCCCGAAGCAACTGCATGCGGTCTTTCGCAAAGTCCATGTAGACAGCCCCTTCGTAGACCTGGATCACGCGATCCTGCAAACCGGCCGCGATGCCCAGTTCTTCGGTCTCGACGGAGAGTACGAGCGAGGGTTGGACCTCTCGAGGAATCTCGACTCCGTAATACTCCATCAAGCAGCGTAGCGTCGCGACGATAATTGCGCTCGAACCGGCTAACCCGACCTGTCGCGGAATGTCGGATTCATAGCGCACCGAGAAATTCCGGTCGTGAAGACGATGCCCCCGCGAGATGCAGTATTCGACGAATTTCTTGATAACCGCCTTGACCAGGCGGATCCCGCCGTAATAGCCGTGAAGTCGCACATCGTGGGCCAGGTCGCGAACGGATCGGAAACTGCTGCGATCCTCCTGACTCCAGATGATCTCGAGTTGATCCCATTCATACATTGTCACGCGCGCAGAAAACTCGTTGACGATCACCGAGATGGTTTTGCCGTTATACCCGTCAGAAGGGTTGCCGACGAGTCCGGCCCGGGCATAGGCTGTCTTTCGAATCAATTGCATCCCATGCTCCCGCCGCCAGCCAGAAGATGGCGTGTGAAGGCCTTGACCTTTTCGCCATGGGCCGGGTCGGCCATGGCAAACTCGATGAATGCCTGGAAGTAACTCTCGAAGTTGCCGATATCGAAACGAGATTGCGTCTTGGGTAGTCGCACGCCCATCACTCGACCGCCGTCCCGAATCAAGGCTCGTATGGCATCTGTCAACTGGATCTCGCCCCCCTTGCCGGGTTCCGTTTTCCGGAGGTAGTCGAAGATGGCAGGACTGAAAACATAACGGGCGGCAACCGCCAGATTGCTGGGGGCTTCGTCCACATCCGGCTTCTCGATCAGGCCGGCCAGCTCGAAAACCTCGTCGACTTCGCCTTTTGGTTGGGCGATGCCGTATCGGACAACTTCGTCCTTGGGGACCTCCTCAAAGGCGATTACGGCGGCAGCCGCCACGGACTCGAACAGGTCGGTCATCTTGCGGACAACCTTCGACTGGGCATGCAGACCGATGATCGAGTCGCCGAGGGCCACAACGAAGTTCTGGCCGTCAACAACCGGCTCAGCGCATAGAACGGCGTGCCCCAGTCCCAATTGCCGGCGTTGCCGGGTGTAGAAGTACTGGAGCTCTTCCCGCTCGAAAGCCAGTTCTTCGAGCAATTCTTCCTTGCCCGTCTCCCGGAGATGATCGATCAATTCGGTGTCGATATCGAAGTGGTTTTCGATGGCGGTCTTCCCCGGACCTGTCACAAACAGGAGGCGGTGAATTCCGCACCGGGCCAGTTCCTCGACCACATACTGGACGACCGGCTTCGACCCGACCGGCAGCATCTCCTTGGGCTGGCTCTTGGTTAACGGCAGCAACCGGGTCCCCCGGCCTGCCACCGGAACAACAGCAACGTCAATCGGCATATCATGGACCTTGTTTTCTGGAAGGACATTCCTGGGCAATTCACCACAATATAGGCTATTGGGGGCGAAGGACAAGACGAGGCCTTGCCGCGGCCCCACCCGCCCAATGAATGGGAATTTGACCGGCATAACCCCTTCAAAAGGAACCACTTACGCCGTGCAGGCTGAATGGCCTTGCGTGATTCCCAGAGGGAATTGCCGTAAGGCGATCAGGAACTCGATGGGCCGGGACTGACAGAGTTCGCAGGCAAAACACGAACGCAAGCCGAACGCGGGGGCGTGCGAATCCAACTGGCCGAAACGGCGTCGAGCGTCCATAATGGGACCGCTCGAAGTCCGAGTTGGAGTCGACTTGCGTCTATTCATGTTCTTCCATTCCATGTCCCATGCCCGGTATTTTCCGCCCCACCCTCTGTATTGAAACGGTCGCCGAGCTCACTTCCGGTCGGCTGCGTGAATTGGGGCTCGACTCGCTCCTTCTGGACGTCGACTGCACGCTGAAACGCTACCGGGAGACGAATGTTTCCGAAGATGTGGGCGAGTGGCTGGACAGCCTGCAGCGTGACGGGATGGGGATTTGTCTCGTCTCCAACGGTCGCCGGCCGCGAATCGAGCGGTTCGCGTCAGGCCTGGGAGTATCGTTCATCGCCAAGGCCTGCAAACCGTTTCCCTGGGGTCTGAAACGGGCGATCCGCGAGCACGGGTTCGAGCGCAGGCGAACCGCTATGGTGGGAGATCAACTCCTGGCGGATATCCTTGCCGGCAACCTGGCGGGACTGACGACGGTACTTGTCCGGCCGATTCACCCTGAAGAGGAACCGTGGTTCACACGGATCAAACGGCCCCCGGAACGCTGGATCCTGCGCTGCATGGGTTTGGGTCAGTGGGGGCCAAATCGCTGAAAGTGTGGCGCGGCGGCGCTGCGAGGGGGAAGACCCGCCTTCTCGCCCCAAACGCATTCCTTGCCCCGGGGAAGGGGGACCAAGCCATGGCGGTCCGGCTTTGCCTTGACGTTCACTCGAACCAGATGGCGGCAGCCCCCGGGCCGATCAGGACTGCGTGACACTCAGCTCGAATACCTTGGAATCCACCTCTTCGATCTGGAAGTCCGTGTGGAGGAACTCGCGAATAGTCGCCACGTTGGTCGTGGTGTGGAGTGTCGGTTCCGAGGTGCGAAAACGGCCCGCCCCTGCCAAGGCCAGCGGCAGCAGTAACTGGTCCGCCAAATGCTCACCCACGGGCACGCCGGATTTCAGATAACCGGTTGCCTCCCGGGCAACCCCTTCGGCGACCCTCTCGGCGGGCACGCCACGCTGTCCGAACCCGGTAAATACCTCGGTGACGTGCTCCCGCTGGATCTCGACCACTACCGTATTCCCAGGCCCGGGCGATCTGACTTCTTCGATGGTTGTTTCGTCCTCAGTCAGGCCCAAGTTGCGGCAGACGGCTGCCAATTCTCGCTCGGCGATATGGCGGGGAAGATGCGACACGGTTGCCGTGGCATGCCGGCGCACCACCTGGCCACCGTCGATCAGTTCGAGCGGCTGGAATTGGTCGACGGGTCGGATGTCAAAGACCGCCTCACCACCGCCGGCCGGATAAAAACCGGGGCGGACCAAGGTTGCCAAGACTTGCGGACCGATCCTGGCCAAAAGGGGAAGGAAGGCTTTGGCGAGGAAATCGTAGGGGGGAGCGTGAATGTTGTGGGTGCCTCCGGACAAGACCAATTGCGAGGGACCACGGGCGGCCATGAGTGCCGGCAAGACGGTCTGCAGAACAAGTGTCGCACTGCCGGCGGTGCCAATGTCAAAGTGGTAGACGCCCGGTTGGACCTCACCGGGCCTGAAGGTCAACTGCCTGGAATGGAGTTCCGCTCCAACCGTCTCTGCTCCACAGACTTCGGCTGCAGCCCTGACGGCAGTCAGGTGCTGGCGCATCAGGCCCGGCCTGGCACGTCCGGCTCGGATTTGCCGAATCTGAAAGGGTGTGCCGGTGATCATTGCCAAGGCAAGGGACGAGCGGAGGATTTGTCCGCCCCCTTCGCCGCGGGATCCGTCGAGTTGCAGCATGGGAGAGTTGTGAACGGGAACGAAGGAATCGATGGCCGTTTGGGGCTGGGCCGGTGTTTGGCGGAAAGACCGAGCCCGTCTGCGACGGAGACACCATCGCTTCCGGCGTGGTTCGCGTTTCTTGAATCGTAAGGACCGGCGCCGGCGGCTGCAAGCTGGACGGTCAACGCATACAATAAGGGCATCCGCCGGAACCCGGCCGGGGCGCCCGAGACGTCCGCGAGGCGGGCTTCAAGGGCTTGGTTTTGACGGCGACGTGATGCACCTGGTCGGGCCGTTGCGCGGAATGCCGCACAGGATCGAGGAGGACTTGCGATGAAGACATTGAGTTTACTGGCAGCCGCCCTACTGTTTGCCGGATGTGTCGAGGGAGCACCCAAGGCGGAATTCGAGAAGGACATCTTGCCGACTTCCAGGGGCGAGCTGGTCATCAGTTTCATCGGCCACGGTACCTTGATGTTTCAGTTCGATGGCAAGGTTGTCCACGTCGACCCGGTCGGACAGTATGCCGATTACGCGAAACTGCCCAAGGCCGATGTGATCCTGGTGACCCACGAACATGGCGACCACCTCGATGCAGCCGCCATTGGGAAGATTGCCACGGAGAAGACTACCATTCTGCTGACGGAGGCCTGTCGCGAGAAGCTTGGTCGAGGCGAGGCGATGAAGAACGGCCAGGTAAGCGAGGTGTCGGGAATGAAGGTCGAGGCGGTGCCGGCCTACAACATCGTTCACGAGCGAAGCCCGGGCAAACCGTACCATCCCAAGGGGGACGGCAATGGCTACGTGATCACCTTCGGCGACCAACGGGTCTACGTGGCGGGCGATACGGAAAACATCCCGGAAATGGCCGACCTGAAGAAGATCGACGTCGCCTTCCTGCCCATGAACCTTCCCTACACCATGACGCCGGAAATGGTCGCTGCCGCGATCAAGGGCTTCCAGCCCAGGATCGTCTATCCGTATCACTACGGGGACACCGACGTGAAACAGCTCGTCGATCTGCTGAAGGGCGTTGAGGGTACGGAAGTCCGCATCCGCCAGATGCAGTGAGTGGCGGTCATTGGTTCGGGGC
>CAYSCH010000351.1:0-8399 GCA_964429355.1 uncultured Planctomycetaceae bacterium
GTCAGGAACGACTTCCGAGAGGGCCTTGTCTTTGAGGGCTGCGACTGCCTCGGCTCGGGCTTGCTTGCCCACAGTCTGCTTGGCCGTTTTTAACGCTTCCCAGTAGGCGTCCTTGAGCCGGTTGAAAAGTCCGCCGTCGTCGGGCGGAGTGAAATCTGCCTTCACCGGTTGGACTTTCTCGGTCATCTCGCGCTGCAACTTGCACAGCTCGATTACATACTCATGGGCCTTGGCGATGGCCTGGGCCATCGTCTCTTCGGGCATTTCTCGAGAGAAACCCTCGATCATCAAGATCGCTTCTTCCGAGCCGGAGATGATCAGGTCCAGATCGCTGGCTTCCAGATCGTCGTTGGTGGGGAAGGCAACAAACTGGCCGTCGATCATGCCGAGGCGAACCGAGGCAATCGGGCCCTGAAAAGGAGCGGAGGAGAGGCCCAGGGCCATGGAGGCTCCGTTCATAGCCAATACGTCGCCGTCCGTTTGCCGGTCGCTCGCCAGCACGAAGGCCTGAATCTGGACCTCGTCACTGAACCCTTGGGGGAAGAGGGGCCGGATGGGTCGATCGATGAGCCGGGCCGTGAGCGTCTCTTTGAGAGTGGGCCGACCTTCGCGTTTGAGGAATCCGCCGGGAAACTTCCCTGCGGCGGCGACCCGTTCACGATAGTCGCATGTGAGCGGGAAGAAGTCGATTCCGGCCCGTGGGGGCCCGGTGACGACGGTTGCCAAGACGACTGTCTCGTCAAGACCGACGAGGCAACTTCCTGATGCTTGTTTTGCTAATTCACCGGTTTCAAACCAGAACGTCCTACCTGCAATTTGCTTTTCTACACGTACTTTCAATTTCTTTTCCTACCTTAACCTACAGGGCGGGCCAGAGAAGAGCAGCAGAGGGGGCGCAGCACGATCCCGATGGCGTACGGAGAGAGAATCACGCACGCACGTGGTTGAGTTGCTCGGAGCGCAGAGTTGAGACTGCAGCATGCCTTTGCCGACATCGTGCCATGCGTCAGGCCGCCGAAACAAGCGAGAAGAAAACGGACTATTGCGTCATTTGCGGATATTGAGCCGGTGGATAATGTCGAGGTAACGCTGCGGATCAATCTTCTTCAGATAGTCCAACAAACGCCGCCGGCGACTGACCAGCATCAAGAGACCACGTCGACCGGCAAAATCCTTCTTATGGCTTCGCAGGTGGTCGGTCAGCCCGTTGATCCGGCTGGTGAGAATGGCGATCTGGACCTCGGCCGAACCGGTGTCGCTGTCGCCTCGCTTGAACTGTTCGATCAGTTCCGTTTTCCGCTCTTTGGTAATAGTCATCTGCTATCGTGTTCTTCTCGTACGGCCGGCCTCCGCCGCTTCTTTCGAAGCACGATCCTCCCACCGAGTCTTTCAATGGCCCTACAAACTTGGTTTTAACAACTTACAAGATCGTCATTGTAGCAGCCGAGGTTGATCCTGCAACCGGGGTTCCCAGGATAAACCAGGAAATTTGAAAGTAGCGGACCAGGAAAATCCCCTCTAGTGGGCCGCGTCCAAATCGATTTCAAGGCGTAATCCAATAGGTATACGCCGGGTCAAGGCAGTCCGGCTATTCCGGCGATGCCGGTTCGCAACTGGAGAATTGGAGAGAAAATGGGTCGATTCTGCCCGCGGCGAGGCAAAGCCCACGAATCCCGGCAATCCCGTCAGCCCCACTGAAGATGGGTAAGCTCAGAAGGGGTTTCAGAACCGCGACAGCAGGGCGGGGCCGCCGATAAGTTGTACGAGAGGCAATGGAGTTCGATAGTCCGCCTTCAGCAGGAATCGGACCGATTTGGCTTTTCCGGGGGGAGTTTCAGCGTCAAAGCATATCCAAAGGATCGATATCGACGATCCACTGGATCTCATCCGGAGCCTTCAGATCGGCGATTGCCTGGCGGATGCAGGCGCGGAGGCGGTCGGCGTCGGGGGCCTGGATCTGGATCTGGAAACGGTACTTGCCGCGGAGCTTGGCAAAAGGAGCGGCCGCGGGTCCGAGCACGCGGGCTTGGGCGTTCTCTGCATCGAGGGCCACAACGAGGCTCTGGCCGAGAGTCTGGGCGAATTGTTCGGTGCTCTTCTCCTGGGGCCCGCGGACGACGAAACGGGCCATGCTGGAGTAGGGAGGGTAGGAGAACATCTTACGGATCGGCAGTTCACCCTCGGCGAAGGCCTTGTAGTCGTGGCGAACGGCGGCCTGGATGGCAGGGTGATCGGGGTTGAAGGTCTGCACGAGGACCCGCCCCCCCTTGTCGCCACGGCCGGTACGGCCAGCCACCTGGGTGACGAGGTGAAAGGTTCGTTCGGCCGAGCGGAAATCGGGCAGATGGAGGGCCGTATCGGCATTGATCACGCCCACGAGGGTGACGTTGGGAAAATCCAGCCCCTTGGCGATCATCTGCGTGCCGAGCAGGATCTGTACGTCGCCCTGTTTGAAGAGGGCGAGGGCTCGTTCGTGGGCGCCACGGGATTGCATCGTGTCGGTGTCCATCCGCAGGCACTTCACGCCGGGGAATCGGGCCCGCACTTCCGCCTCGAGCCGCTGGGTGCCCAGGCCGCGATAGCTGATTCCCACAAACTTGCATGACGGGCACTCTTGGGGCGCCTTGATCTGGTAGTCGCAATAATGGCAGAGGGCAATCTCTTCGGTACGGTGATGGGTTAAGGCGATATCGCACTCAGGGCACTTGACCACCTCGCCGCACGAAGCGCACTGGATATGGGTCGAGAAGCCTCGCCGATTCAGGAGCAGGATCACCTGTCCGCCACTGCGGATCGCTTCTCCAATCGCCTGATGAAGATTGCGGTGGATGGCTCCCCGGCTCGTTTTCGAATGAATCTCACTGCGCAGGTCGATCGTCCCTACGGCCGGCATGGGGCGATCCAGGACCCGCCGCGGCATGTCGATCAGTCGATACTCGCCCCGCTGGGCGCGATGCCAGCTTTCCAGCGACGGCGTGGCCGAGCCGAGCACGAGGGGCACATTTTCCTGGGCCGCCCGGCGAATCGCCACGTCTCGGGCGTGGTATCGCGGGGCCGTCTCCTGCTTGAACGAGTTCTCGTGTTCCTCGTCGAGAACAATCAGCCCGAGATTGGGAACGGGCGCAAACACGGCACTGCGGGCCCCGACCACAACCTGGATCTGCCCCTCGGCTATCCGTTGCCATTCCCAGTGGCGGTCGGCGTCGCTCAGATGGCTGTGGAGGACGGCCACGTGTTCGAACCGCCGGCGAAAACGGCGTACTGTTTGCGGGGTGAGGCTGATCTCCGGCACGAGGACGATCGCCTGACGGCCAAAGCGGACCACTTCCTGGATGGCCTGAATGTAGACTTCCGTCTTGCCGCTGCCGGTGACACCGTGGATCAGCAGCGACTCGTGGCGCCGACTATTGAGTGCCTGGAGGATCGCGTCGAGCGCCTTCTGCTGATCGGGGTTGAGGGTGAACTGTTCCTGTCGCTGGACCACGGGTTCGGCGCGTCGGTTCTGCTGAACCCTTCCCCGCCGGGCGACGACGAGTCCCTTCTCGCGAAGGGATTGGATCGGTCCCTGAGTGCACTTGGCGAGGCGGGCCAGTTCCATCGGTGCGAGCGGTTCTTGGGCTGCTGCCAGGGCCTGCATGACGGCGGTTTGCTTGGGCGGCAGGCCGAGTTTCTGCCATGTGGCGGCCACTTCCGGGGCGATGCTGAGGAGCGAGGTTTCGCGGGTGCCAGCCTGGCTGCGGACGCCCGAGGGGACCACCGTTTCGAGCACCTGCCCCAGATCGCAGAGGTAGTGATCGGCGATCCACTGGGTCAGTTTGAGCATCGACGGAGAGAGGAGTGCCCGTCGGTCAACGAGCGAGCGGACCGGCTTCAGGCGGAACTTGCCGGGGGCCTTGGCCTCGACGCGGATACAGTAGGCTTCGACTGGCCGATTGGACCGCCCCAGGGGCACACGAACCCGGCAGCCCGGCTGGAGGGTTTCGGCCAGTTCCTCAGGCACGAGGTAGTCGAACTCCCCCGAGACCCCCTCGGCAAACACGACCGTAGCGATGAGCCGTTCTTGCTGGTCGTCTGCTTCCCAGGGGGCCGGCTCCATGCCGAACAGGCTCTGTTGATGATCCATTTTCGGGTTCAGGCAAGTGTCTGCTACTGGCTGACTTCAGCAGTCGGGCTGATGTTCCGGACTCCGCCAGCTCAACTCCTCTGGCGACCTGTCGCGGGTGCGGCTACCATTGAATGCAATATCCCACGTACCGTTTTCCCGTGCAACTGAGGGGACTTCGCCGCCATGCGTGTCGGGCTTTTTGGAGGCACTTTTGACCCCATCCACTATGGGCACCTGCTGTTGGCCGACGTGGCCCGGGAGCAGTGCGATCTGGACGAGATCTGGTTCGTTCCTGCGGCCGTGCCGCCTCACAAGCAGGACGCCGATGTGGCTCCGGGCGAGGGGCGGGCGGAAATGATCGAACTGGCCGTTGCGGGAAATCCGGGAATGCTGGTGAGCCGGTTCGAATTGGAGCGAGGCGGTGTGAGCTACACGATCGACACGCTGCGCTATTTCCGGGGCGAGACGCCCGACGCCGAGCTATTCTTTCTTATGGGGGCCGACATGCTCCACGACCTGCCCAACTGGCGCGAGGTGGAAGAGGTGTGTCGCCTGGCGATTCCGATTGTCGCGGAACGGCCCGGCCATGGGCCGCTTGACTACCAGTGCCTGGCATCGATCGCATCGGCCGAGCGGATTGCGTTGTTTCGCGAGTTTCAGATCGAAATGCCGCAGATCGACCTGTCGAGCACGGAGATCCGCCAGCGAGTGGCCGAGGGGCGATCGATCCGATATCGCACTCCCCGGGCGGTCCAGAAGTATATCGAAACCCATGGGCTCTATGCTCCCGAGTGAGCCGCGAGGTAAATTGGCGCGGATTCCTGTGGATTCCCGCGTTATACTTCAGTGTCTTCCTGCCTCGGGTGAGCAAGCACCCGACCTATCATCGCAACCCGCCCCGGCCTATGCTGCAAACCTCCAGGAGTAGCACCTCAACGAAGCAGCAGGCCGAGCCGTCGCGTTTCCGGCGGTGGATCCGCAGGTTGGCCTGCGCTGCGGCAATCACCGTGGCGTTCGGAGCCGCCATTCAGGTGGCCGTCTCTTACTACGTTTGTGGGCCGAGCGTCTACGGTGCCGGGAGCGGCTCTCTGCATGCCTCCGAGCCGATTCGATCGGTCGCGACGGCAAATCAGCCGGTCGAATTGACCGTGATGACCCTGAATGCGGCTCACGGGCGAGCTGACGGGCATCACCAGGCCCTGCAGAAGAAGGAAAGCATCGTCGAGAACCTGGATGAGATCGCCGCCGCGGTGCGCGATTCGGCTCCCGACGTGGTTGCCTTGCAGGAGGCCGACGGACCGTCGATCTGGAGCGGGCGGTTCGATCACGTGGCGCATCTGGCCGAGGCCGCCGGATACGAGCATTCCTACCGAGGCGAGCACGTGAGGGGGCTGAAGCTCTCTTACGGAACGGCTTTGCTCTCGCGGCATCCACTGGAAAACACTGCCTCGATCACCTTCCCGCCCAGCCCGCCTACACTTACCAAGGGATTTGTCGTAGGGGAGATATCGCTGCCGGGAGCGGGGCCGATCACCGTGGCCGGGGTTCACCTCGACTTCTCCCGCGAGTCAGTTCGCAAAGAGCAGGTCGAACGGCTTGCCGAGGAGCTTGCCGATCGTCCGCATCCGCTGATCGTCATGGGCGACTTCAACTGCGACTGGGACGACGAACCCACGCTGGCGGCCCTGGCCGAGAAACTGGATCTCAGGGCGTTCGAGCCCGACAGCACGACCACCACGTTTCCGAAGCTCGGCAAGCGGCTCGATTGGATTCTCGTCTCCGAGGGCGTCGAGTTCGTCGACTACCAGGTCGGCAAAAAGGGGCTGAGCGACCACCGGCCGGTGATCGCGAAGTTACGGGTCACGGCCCGGTAGGTTCCATATGGTACAGCTTGGATCGAGTACGTTTGGCAAACGTTCCGTGTGTTTTGCCGATTCTCTACATGGTCACCCCGAAGACGCATTGGTGACACCCGGCAGGTGTCGCCCACTTTGGTCGGCTCGTTGCGGCGTCTACTCGATCGTCTCTACCAGCGGAAGAAGCGGTAGGGAAAGTCCCATTCTTCGGGGCGGTCCATGTAGAGGCCTTCGAGCCAACGGCCGTGGGCCGGGTCGGCAATGGGCTCGACGCGGAGGTCGGCGATCCAGAGAGTTCCGGCGCCTTCGTACCAGATCTGGAGGCGGGTCTTTTCTGCGACGGTTTCCTTGGACCGGACGTCGAACTGGAAGCGTTTCCACTGGGAATCCGGGATGAATCGCTGGTATTCGAACAGCGATTGCCACCTGGCCGTGTCGGTAACCGCCAGGGGAATATTGGTGGCCTCCAACCCTTCCGCCCGGGCAAGCAGGGAGATGCGGTACCACTGGCCCTGTTTCATGGGCACGCCGTACTGGGCGAGCATGGCGCTGGATTTCTTGTCGCCTTCGGCGGGAGGACTGGCGATGCGCAGGGCCCACGGGGCCTCGGCCCCCTCGACCTTCTCCCGCTTGCCGGTCGCCGCTTTGGCACTCATGGTAAGATTCCACTCGTCGGCCAGGCCGTCGCCGTCGGCGTCGAGGGAGAAGTCGCCGTTCTTGACAACGGAGGGGCCCTCGCTTCCGCCGAGCGGCGCTGCGAAACGCTCGAGGATCGGGCAGGGCGCGGCCAGGCCCATGTTGGCCAGGAGCCGCGCCGTCAGGAAGCTGGCACGGCGATAGGTCCGCTTGAGGTTGTGGCGCGGGGTAACCGAGCCGGGCTCCGCGCTCGGCGGCGTCTGCCAGGCGGCCTCGGCGGTGAGAATGGAGTACGGAGCCATCTGGGAGAAGACTACGTGCGAGCCGGGAATCTGTCCCAGAACGCCGTCTCCGAACCCTGCGTCTCCGGTCAGCAGCGGCATCTTTCGAGGTGCGGCGTTGTGGACATCGGCCGGTGAAACCCCGGCCAGCAGCGAGGCGGAGCCGAACGGCTCGAACCAGGCGGCAATGTGTTCCTCGTCTTTCATCGCGATCTTGACGGACAGGAAGGAATTGGCCTCCTCCGCGTTCAACCCGAGGGCCAGGACATGCCCTCCGCCTTCAATCCATTTGCCGACTTCGCCCGCCTTGCCGGCGAGTTCGGCATTTCCTCCGGATCCCACAATCAGCACGTTGTCGTCGGTCAACTTGCCGTCGCCGAGGGACCGCGCGGCAATTCCCATCGCCTCCAGATGCTGCTTGCCTTCCTCGTTGCCGGCAAAGACGGCCTGGCGCCGCGGCGCCGGCTGCCACGCCGCCAGATAAGTGAACAGGTTGTGGGCCAGGATCTCGGCTGCCGGATCCTGCTCGGTCCGGCCGGTGACATCCAGTTGGCAGAAGAGGATCATGCCGCGACCTTCGCGGTACTCGATGAGCGGGCTGTACTGGAGGCTGTAGCCGCCGTCGAGAATGGGCAAGAAGTCGCCACGGGCCGGTTTCTCGATCAGCACCGAGGCCACATTGCCGCGATTGCCGCAGCGCCAGAGCCGTGTGACGGGGATGCCGCACCAGCGGTCGGCCGGGGAGCCGAAGCCGGAATCGGGCGGATACTCGGCGAAAGAGGGCACCAGGGTCGCCTCGCCGCGCCAATCGCGGAGGTGTTCCGGGTCGAGCCCGGCCAGGAGCGGGTGATCGGGCACCCGCTTGAAGACCTGCCGCAGGCCGTAGGTGGCGATGCGGAAGCCGAGCCGTTTTTCGAGGGCCTCGGGGGTCTGCTCGAAGAGGAGAACCTTGAGACCGTCACGCACGCGGCTGATGTCGGGAGCCGGGCCATCCAGAGTGAGCGCCCCCTTACCGACGACGAGGAGGTCGAACTGGCCGAGATTGGCGGCGGCGTCGACCTTTGCGAAGCGGACAGCCATGGCGTCGAGGAGCTTGCCGGTCTCGCCCAGCGGATCGAACAGGGCGATCTTGAGCGAGACTTCGGCGGTCTTCTTCCGTGGCAGAACGTGGATGGGGAAGGAGTCGTTCTGCAACTGGCCGGTGCTGAACTGAATCTGAGCGGTGATTTCGTATTTGCCGGGCTCCAGGTCTGCCGGCAATTGGAATTTGCCCGGGATGCGCTGCTGCCGGCCCGGCTGGATGGTTGTCTTGCCGTCGCCCCCCAGGGACTGTTGTTTCAGACGAAGTCCCCAGGAGTACTGAGCCTCGACGGTCTCGCGGCAGTTGCTGATGAGGATCAGTTGTTTCTCCACCGTTTCGCCCGGATAGAAGTCGTGGTCCTTGCTGGTGAACGCCTCGGGCTTGCCGGCGATGTAGCCGAGCAGCGGCCAGTGGGCTACGTCGCCTTTGACGACGAACAT
>CAYSCH010000351.1:8409-9843 GCA_964429355.1 uncultured Planctomycetaceae bacterium
CCTCGGTGGGGATCCAGTCGTCGAGCTCGAACGCCAAGTCGATCCGCTCGTAGCGCTCGTCGATATAGTCGGGACTGAAGCCGGGGCGTTGGAGGTTCTTCCAGTCGACCTGAAAATCCTGGCGGCTCTTGTCGACGCCGTCGCGGAGAATCCAGTAGTGGCCGTGGCTCCAGGGGGAGTTGGCCGACACGCCCCAGGTGCGGAAGGCGGGCCAGTTGTGGGCAAAGTACCTCGCGTAAACCGGATAGCGCTCCAAAAAGTCCTCAGAGCCGACCTGGTGTGGATAGTCCCAGCGGTGCCAGGCTTTGCCGGCCTCAAACTGACGGGCTTCCCAGCGGAGATTCCGCTTCTCCTGGTCGCTGATCTGATAGGCCTGGTCGCCGAGAAACTGGGCGTTCCACTCGGCAAGGCAGAACTCCCAGGGGGCTACCGCACTGCCGAACTCCCGCTTGCCGTCAAACCAGCCGCGATACATGGTCCAGTCCCACGACATGGGCACACAGTACTCGCAGGTGAACAGCGGCTTGACGCCCTGGGTGGCCCAATGTTCGAACCAGTCGGACGTTTCCTGGATGGGCACGAAATTCGTGTAGAAGTTGATGGTGTGCATGACGCCGATGTTTCCACCGGCGTGATGATAGACGAAGCGGCTGGGGTCGAGCCGGTGGATGATCGCTTCTGCCCGCAAGGCGCGGTCGGCATTGCGCTGGCTCCACTCGTTGCGACGATTCTGGATCCCGTCGATCATCCGGGGGTTCATGTCGTCGGAGTAGCCGGTCCCATTGTGGCTGGTGGAGTAGGCCACGACGGACGGATGATTCTGGGCGACGCGGACATAGAACTCGGCATGCCCGGCGTAGCCATTCGTCTGTTCCGCATCGGGGTCTTTCCATTCGTATTGTCCAAAATGGGGCTGAGAGAAGGCGACGAGCATGCCGGTGTCGTCGGCGGCCTTCAAGATCTCTTCGAAGCCCAGATGGGTGCCTGGCTCGCAGCCGTAGTTGTGGGTGTAGACGAAGTTGATACCGAAGCTGGCCAGCCGCTTCATGCTTTCCCGGGCGGCATCGTAGGTGCTCCAGGCGGCGCCGATCTGGGCGTTGTCGAGCGGCACCGAGGAGAGGAAGATACGGGTGCCGTTCAGATAGAAGTCCCGGCCGTCGATCCAGAACTCGCGAAACCCGAACCGCTCGGGGAGGGCCTCATCGAGCACGCTGCCGTCGGCACTGAGAAGGAAAACGTGAAGCTCGTAGACGTTCTGAGGCGTGTGCACATCCCAGAGCTTCTCGGCCAGCCAGTCGGCGTTGAATCGGAAGCGACCCTCAACCAGTTGGGCTTTCCCGAAGGGTTTGCTGGTGAACTCGCCAGCCGTGTCGTCTCCATCGGCAACACGAGCCTTGAGGACGTATTGGGCGTTGTCACTAAGGTCGGCGAGGG
>CAYSCH010000352.1:0-9823 GCA_964429355.1 uncultured Planctomycetaceae bacterium
AGCGGTTTTCGCTTTCACGCAACTCATGCTGGCTGCGGCGACGGGATTCTTCGGAGTCAACCAGAATCTTGAGGAGCCCGTCGAAGACCGCCTTGGGATCGCTCTGGGTGGTGAACAGCGCTTGTGCATTCTTGACGGCCTCAAGGAGCATGACCAACGGGTCTGCGGCATCGAGCAGTCGGTCTCCTGCCACCGTCTTGGCCTCCTGAGTGCATCGAATTGCGGTCAGATTCGTAACCTCTCCTACCCTGGTCTACAACGCAAGTCTTTCACAAATCACGGGGTAGGGCAAGCCCGCGGGACGGGTGGTGCCTCCCACAACCGCCGATTGACCCCCGAAAAGGTGTTCATGTGGCATATCCCTGCCATCTCCGGACCGGCACGCTTTCTGCCAACCTAGTTTTGCATGGCACGTAGCGACCGGCCGCGTGGCCAAAGGGATGCGGAGATTGCAGACCTGGTCGACCGGAAAGCGGACGGTGTCCGGGCTGACCGCTTGGCGCTGGAGGCCGCCGGTCTTGTTTGATTCGAGTCTATTTAGGAGGTGCGTGAAATGGGATTTTTCTCCAAGCTGAGTACGAAGTGGAAGCTGATTGCCGGTTTTTTGACCGTCGCGGTGATCACCGCGGGCGTCGGCGGCATCGGTTTCTGGGGCGTCTCTCGCCTGGCCGGCAACGTCCGCGAGATCGGCGAGGTGCGTCTGCCGAGTGTCGACAGCCTGTTGGAGATCAAGCAGAACGCCGAGAGCATAAGGGGTACGATGCGGGTGCTTAACATCCCCGGCCTGTCGGACGAGGTGCGCGATCGCCAGCACGAGAATCTGAAGACGGCTCGCGAGAACTGCGAAGCGGCGTGGGCCGTCTATGAGTCGCTGCCCCACACGGCCGAAGAGGCCGAACTGTGGCAGCAGTTCGTGCCTGCCTGGGAGGCCTGGCGGGCCGAAAATGACAAGTTCATGGAGTTCTGCAAGCAGCTCGACGAGAAGAGCATCGCCGACCCGGTCGATCTGGCCCGCAAGCTGGAGAGCTTTGCCAAGGACCACCGGGAGCTCGCCGAGAACGTGCTGGTCACGATCCAGTCGAAACAGCCCTTTGAGGGTGGCGAAGACCACACCGCCTGCGCCTGCGGCAAGTGGATGCCCACGTTCAGCACCGACAACCAGGAACTGGCGGGCGCACTAGACCAACTCGAGGAGCCCCACAAGCGGTTCCATAATGCTGTCAAGCAGATCAAGCAACTCGCCGCCGACGGCGATAGCCAGGAGGCTCTGAAAACCTACGAACGCGAGCTGGCCCCGGCGGCCAAAGCGGTGTTTGACCACCTCGCCACGATGACTGCCGTGGCCGACGTTTCGGCCGCGATCCAATTGGAGGCTCGCGAGCAGCTTGTGGGCCCGATCGTCAAGGCTCATCGGGCCGCCAACGAACTGCTCGACCGGATCGTCCAGATCAATCAGGACATTGCCACCAGCGAAGTCGCAAACGCACGGACCATGGCGACGAGGGCCAAGCTCTTCACGCTGGGCGGCGTGGGTGTGGGAGTTGTGCTGGCGGTCGTTTTCGGCCTCGTGCTCGCCACGGCCATTGCCAAGGTGTTGGCCGCGCTGATCGGCGAGATGAAGCGTCTTTCCGAAGCGACCGTGGCGGGAAAGCTGGAAATGAGGGGCAATCCCGAACTGGTCACGGCGGAGTTTCGTCCCATTATGGAGGGTGTCAACGACACCCTGGATGCCGTGATCGACCCGCTCAAGATGATGGCCGAATACGTCGACCGCATCTCCAAGGGGGACATTCCCGAGAAGATCACCAAGAGCTACAACGGCGACTTCAACGAGGTGAAGAACAACCTCAACCGGTGCATCGACGCCCTCAATGCCCTGGCCGACGATCTGGGCGCGACGATCGAGTCGCAACAGGCCGGCAACCTGGAGGCTCGCTGCGATGCCAGCCGGCTGCAAGGCGTCTACGCCAAGCTTGCCGACGGAATGACGAAGGCCCTCGACGCCGTGGTCCTGCCCATGCGCGAGGGGATTGACCTGCTGCAGAGCTACGCCAAGGGCGATCTGTCCGAATCGATTCGCGACTTGCCCGGCAAGCAGATGATACTCACCGAGTCGATCAACGGGCTGCGGGCGAGCGTGAACGACCTTGTGGCCGACGGCATCGAACTGTCGCGGGCGGCGGCGGAAGGGCGGTTGGATGCCCGTGCCGACGAGACCCGGTACCAGGGCAAGTACCGAGAGATCATCCAGGGCATGAACAGGACCCTGGAAGGATCGGCCACGCCCATGGAGGAGATCGGCGCCGTGTTGACCCGGCTGGCGAGGAAGGACTTCTCCCTGAGGGTCGACACGGAATACCCGGGCGCCTACGGCGAGCTCCGCGACAACGTCAACGCGGTGGTCGCCAACATGCGGGACGCGATCGTCCAGATCGCCGAAAGCGCCGGCCAGTTCGCCGAGGGATCTCGGGTGATTGCCGAAAGCTCCCAGTCTCTGGCCTCCGGGGCTCAGACCCAGAGTGCGAGCGTGGAGGAGATCTCGGCCTCGATCACGGAACTGACCTCCTCGATCGACCGCGTCAAGAACAACGCCCACGAGGCCGACGCCGTGGCCAAGAAGACCAACGCCTTGGCCGAACAGGGCGGACAGGCGGTCCAGAAGTCGACCGAGGCCATGGAACTGATCCGAACGAGCTCCGATCAGATCGCCGAAATCATCCAGGTGATTTCGGAGATCGCCAGCCAGACAAATCTTCTGGCCTTGAATGCGGCGATCGAAGCCGCCCGGGCGGGCGAACACGGCATGGGTTTTGCTGTGGTGGCCGACGAGGTCCGCAAGCTGGCCGAGCGTTCCAACCAGGCTGCCGGCGAGATCACTTCGCTGATCAAGGAATCGAGCACTCGCGTTCAGGAAGGAGTCCAGTTGAGCGACGAGACCGGCAAGGCGCTCAAGGAAATCATCGACGGCGTGGAGTCCACGGTGCTGAAGATTTCGGAGATCGCCGCCGCCACCGTGGAGCAAGCGACCCATGCCGAGCAGGTTTCGGAGGCAATCCAAGGAGTCGCCCAGGTCACCGAGCAGACGGCGGCCGGGGGCGAGGAGATGGCTTCCAGCAGCGAGGAGCTTGGCGCGCAGTCGAACGCGCTGCGCGACCTGGTCCAGCAGTTCCAGGTTTCGTAATCCTTGCAGACGACGCCGGCGCCGCAACCGTTTGTGGCGGCACCGGCCGGGTCTGCCCGCAGGCAACACTCCCTTGTGCCTGGGCCGCCGTACCTCCCCTGGCGGCGGCCCAGGCAAACTCTTAAGAGCCGCCGGTAGAAATGACGAAAACGCCCTGTTCTTCAGGAGAGGCCGCTCATTTCTTCCGGCTGTACCAAGAGCCGCTAACAAAACCACCGGCTGTGCACATCCACGGCCGTGGGAGACTCGTACGTTTTGTGAGGGCTTCTAAAGCACTATGGCTGACAACTCTCAAGACCACGCGGAGGAATTCATGGCAACCGACCTTCAAGAACATGGGCAGGAACAGGCCGAGTCGGAATCAATCGGCTCGATGCAACTGGTCAGCTTTCATCTGGGCGACGAGACTTTCGGCGTCGTGATCACCAAGGTTCGAGAGATCATCTTGATGTGCGAAATCACGCACGTTCCCCAGTCGCCGCCTTACGTCAAGGGCCTCTTCAATCTGCGCAGCACCGTGATCCCCGTTGTCGACTTGCGAAGTCTGTTTGGGCTTGCCGAGACCAAGACCGACTCGGAAAGCCGCATCATGGTCATGCAGGTCGGTTCGCGGACGATCGGAATCATCGTCGACGGCGTCGACGAGGTTCTGCGGATCTCGAAGAACGACATCGCACCGCCGCCACCCACCGTGGCCGGCCTGAAGCAAGACTATCTCACCGGACTGGTCCGGCAGGAAAGCGGCTTGCTGATCCTGCTCGATATCGAACGAGTTCTGGAGGGAAACGTCGGCGCTGAACTCGAACCCACCGCAGGCAGCCTGTAGGCAAGGCAGCCGCCGTTGCCAACTAAACCGAGGCAACCAGCAGGTGGCGCCGGTGCGATGACGTAACCGCAGCACACGCAATGCGATGTGTTGGAAATGGCGGCTTTGGCCCAGAGTACGGCATCATCGGAACGAAGGGGGGAGCCAAGCTCGACGGATGCTGGCTGGAATCCTGCTACCGAGGCATGTTGCAGCTTGAAGAGGAAAACGCCATCTGGCGTTGGCCGATACGCCTGCTTCCGTTGGCCAATTACGGATGCGGAATGTGGTCCTGCGTAGATTGCAAGTACAAGAGCCTTCCGATGATCCTCTGGGACCCAAATAACTTGGATTCCGATCTCGACGGCGCTGATGCTCGGCTCAATTGGGGCAACTCGTTCTGGGACCAAGGTGCATCGCTGAAAACATGGCTGAATCGCTGGCTTTCCGAAGAGGAACAGCCTGAGCCGAAATGGCCCAGTGACGCTTGGATGAAGAAACGGCTCGGGTTCATGTTGCCGACGTAGATACGCCGCCCGACTGGGCGGTCACTGAATACGAACTTCGGCGGACACTCCAGGGCGCAACGGAATATCCGTGGTTATCCATTCGGCGTCAAGCTGCGACTGCCCCCCGCCGGCGGGGCTTAAGCCTCAAACTACTTGGCGAGGTCCACACAACTTGGTAGCGTAACCTGTGCCAGCCCGGCAAAAGGGGATTTCTGTAGAAAAACAAGTTCGGTCCGAGCGTATGCGGAGGGGAAAAACCACGCGTCCCTGCAATTCCTGTGGAACGGCGGTTGCCAACGATGTGCAGGACTGCGACGCATGCTCCCTGTCCAACGGGATGCACGGAAGCCGCGACCACGTCGCGCGGCGTGGAGAATTGTTTGGCGCGGCCCCGTGATCCCGGTCGTTGGGCACAAGAACATGAAACGTCACGATATGGGTTTTGTCATCTTTATCAGCATCTTCTTCTTGGTTGGTTTCGGCCTGCTTGGGTATGGAGTGCATTCGTTTTATCGCGGGCGGCAGGCCCTCTCGTGGCCTGCGGTGGAGGGACGGCTCTTGGAGTGTCGTTTGCACGAGAATCGAGATAGCGACGGTAACACTTGGGAAGTCAAGGTGCGATACTGCTACACGGTGGCAGGCAGGGAGTTCGAGGGCACTCGCGTGGCGTTCGGATACCGTGGAAGCAGCACTCAAGAGGAACACGAAGGTATTTTCGCGAAGCTGCAGTTGGGTTCGCGCGTCATGGTTCACTACCAGCCCAGCGATCCAGGCGATTCCGTGCTAGCGGCCGGATTCAACCGCTCGACTTTCTTAATACTGGCGTTCGCAGTCACTTGGCTTCTGTTCACGACGGGTTTCACCGTTTTGTGGACCACGTCTTCGGGTCAAGACACCCGGATTCTGGAGCAGATTGAGATCGTCAGATGAGAACTGCCAACAAGTCGGCGGAGCCGAACCGCCGCCCCGCTTCTCGGCTCAAAGCCGCGCGACAGTTCGGAAGTCTGAGGCGCTCGACCGTTGCTGTCGGCGACCGTCGCTCACCTCTGGCGTTGGACGCCAAAGAGACACGATAGAGGTTACACAATGATGGAATCCAATATCATTATCGCGCTGACCATATTCATTGCGCGCGTGTGCGACGTAGGACTTGAAACACCCCCTTAATCGGGTGGCAGATTCCCTGCATTTCCCGCCTGGTGCAGGAATCGGTCGGCCGGAGGTTTCTGAACGGCGGCATCGGACGAAGGTTTGATGGGACTTCGCCCAGGCGGTCGCCACTGCTTAACGTGACATTCTATTTTCTGGCATCGTATCGAGCGAGAACACAACGTATGCTGATGCGATTGGCCATTACAGAGCACCGACGCCAGCACCGTGGATAACGCGATAGCAACGCCTCTTCGGGCGCCCTATGTCCCGTCGCCTTCAGCGATACTCTCACTTTTTTTAGGTAGCTCTCCGATCTTGCTCGCTGGTACCGACAAGTCCTCCTTCAAGCTAACCCTGACCCGCCCCTCTTCAGCAAGATAGTCTATCCGCGTACCCTTGACCAACTCAAGCATCAATTCGTCGTCCCTTGGTGGAACATCGTCGTCTACAAGTTCGGTTACGATCTCCCGTACGCCAAACCTGTTCCCATCATTTCTTCCGCCGCTGAGAACTACAGAACGCCCTGGAAACCAATTTCCACTCTTCAACGGGCGCGCTTCTGTCATGAACATCTGCACGATTGGCTGGCCCGATGGGCCAAATTCGGCGAACTCCACGGGCAGGTATCCACGCTCGGGCGCGAATACATACTTCGCGGCAACGCGATCCGCTGAATGAAACTCCACCAGTATCAGCCCCTCGCCACGCTCACCCACTACATACCGGGCGGTTAAAGGTCGACCCCCAGCAAGCCACCAGATGTTACCGAAGGATGGGCACTGTCAATCGCAATGGTTCGAAAGGGGGTCTTACTGAGCGTTGTCGTTCACCTAAATCGCCCTGTCTCTGCTCAGGCAAATTGTCCCCCGGCTGGTTATGCGGACAGCGTAACGGCGAAATCCGATGACAGATTCGACTTGTCGTTTGGCTCGTGCGGATTGCCGTCCATGCTCTGCATCGGATGCTTCGGCGATAACCATCACGTCATCATACTTCGCGTGTACGATGACACGCCTCCGTACACGATCCCGCAACTTGCTGAGTACCCGCCAAGAGAAATCAGAGAATCTCTGACTTTCTTCCGAGGCGCCCAAACGAGTTGCTGGACAGTTGTGATCAGCGCAACCACTTATCTGCAAGGCAGTTGCGGATATTGCGGCTCCTGGGTTGCCGACGTATCGCCGCATCACCGAGCTTAATGCGGTCGCGATATTGGAGTAGACACACCCCTATTGATAGCAGAGAATCCATGGATCTACTTTCGGGGTGGTGGGTACCGTTGGAACGGTTGCCACGTGAGTTAGCTCTCGGTGCATGGAGGTATCAAGATATGAAGGCATATGTTCAGATCACCTTCTTGATTGTGATGCAGTTTCTGATCTGCCAGGCGGCTGCGGATGAGTTGGCCATCACCCAAGCTGAGGCTCTTGCAGCGTTCGAGCGAGGCAAGGGGCTGCTTGCGGCAGGAAAGGTCGACGAAGCGATCCAGGAACTCGAACGAGGCACCCAGTCAGCGGAGAAGGAAGTGTTAGCTCGGGCGAATCTCGCTCGGGCTTATTTCACGAAAGGAGAGGCCGAGCAAGCCAAGGAAACGGCGGCTGAAGCAGTGTTCTTGGGAGGCCAACGCATTCGGGAAGCAGTTGCCGACAAGACAATCGCGGCCCAATTGTATGTGGATCGAGGGTTCGCCTGGCTCGTGAGACGGGAAGTTCTGGGCGAAGAACTGGCAAAGACAGATAGCCCGTACGATGGTGACGGATTGCTGCAGACTGCCATTGAGGACTTCGAACATGCAATTGAATTGGATGCTGAGTGTTTTCATGCCTACCGGTTGATGGCGTCGGCACAGTTTTCTCTCGGCAGGTACGGAAAGTCGATCGAGGCCTGCGACAAAGCTATTGAACTGCAACCGCACTGCCTTGAACTCTACTCCTATAAGGCATACGCCTGTCTTGAAAGCCAGAGGGGACGCGCACTTGGAGGCGCGTTGTTTTGGGTATTGTCCAAGGCGAGTGAAGAGGGGGAAGAGTTGCTGCCCGAGGACGCGGCAAATGCACTTAGGCTGTCGTTGATACAAACGGTGGGTTCTCGGGGATGGCCGGAAGCGTTAACCGCCTGCAACAGCGCTCTTGAGATTGAGCCGGAGAATCCTCAGTTCTTGTTGCTGCGAGCACGTGCGTATGAGATGGCAGAGATGCATGACAAGGCGATTGCCGACTGCAACAAGGTGATCGAACTCGAACCCATGAACTCGTCTGCGTATCTGTCTCGAGCAGAACTGTTGATTCAGAGCAATGATCTATGCGCGGCCCTGGGGGACTATGAAAAAGCGGCTCGACTCGATCCGCGTTCCATAGCCCAACCACGCTGGGTTACTTGTTTGTACGTGTTCCAAGAGGGGTTCGGCTGCATTCCCGAAGACAAGGTTATGATTCTCGTGGAACGGATCTGCGCCGCAGCCCCGAATGTCGGGGAAGTCTATCTTCTTCGATCGCTCTTCAACAGGGTCTACGAGCATCAGGAAGCTGCTGACAAGGCGTATAAGAAGGCGTTCGACGTTGGGCTGTCTGTGGCATCCAGGGAGTATTTCAAGGAGATAGAGTGATAGGAGCGGGGTCGGCTCTTGATTCTGGGCGCACCGGTGTCGCGTTTGCCGAGATTGTTCCAAGAACCGAAGGTTTGAGGGGCCCTTGGTTGGAGCCGTTTTATCCAGCTACTTGACTCCACTAGCAGTGCCGCTCTATCCTACACGCGTATTCGGCCTGGTGTCCCAGGGGCTGCACTGCGGTCCACAGGTGATAGACGGAGACTTCCCTGGCAATGCTCTCGTGAGAGACCCAAATGAAGTGCAGTATCTGCGGGGGCGATCTGGAGAAAGGGCTTGCACAGATTCACGGCACATGGCCGGGATTCTTCTTGCTTGGATTCTCTTATCAGCCGTTGTTCTTTCGAGTAGGGCAGGGACACGAAGAATGTCTTATCGAACCGGATTTGGATTATGAAGCGTTCTTCTGCCGAGGGTGCAAGCTTGTCATCCTCCGCACCGATCCCACACCATCGCGCCTATTTGTTCAAGAGCAGTGCCAAAGCTGTGGAAAGCCGATTCGATCAGACTTCAACTATTGCGACCAATGTGGTCAGCGTCTCAAGTAGTGCTGCACCATTAGGCCAGCGAATGAGGCCGAGTTGCCTTCAGGGTTGGACTGGGTTCGGCTCTTGATTCTGGGCGTGCCGGTGTCGCGTTTGCCGAAGTCCTTCGTCAACCATGGCAGAAAAGTAGTAAGGCAATGTTCTCGTCCGGCGTTTGATGCGGTAGGGCCTTCCCAACTACCCGTCGCGCAGGGACGCCCCGAGAAAGCACGGATGAACGGCACAAAAGGAGCATCAACCATGAGGAAGGCGACACTGCAAGAGGGATTCGCGATTGTTGCTGTGGCCCTGTGGTCTGCATCGACAGTGGTCGGGAGCGCTGCGGAAGCCGAGAAGCCGGACCAAGGAGCTACCATTCCGTTTGGGCTCAATGGGGTCCCGAGTCAAGATCGCGTGGCGGACCGGGCCATCGCCGAGGAGTTTCAACTCGATTTCTTCACCACGATTTTTCCGTGGAAGGAGCCCCAGCCGGGAGCGTATTTCTGGAAAGAACTTGCAGACGAAGATCCGTTCAAGAAACACTTGCAGAGCCTGAAGCAACAGGGTTATGTCGTCGCGCTTACGAATACAGCCGTTCACATGGACCATAAACATCTCCCCAAGTACCTGGAGGGAAAGCCTTTTGACGATCCAGAGCTGCTTGAGCGTTGGGAAGCCTTTCTGCGAGCCTTCCTGGCCGAATACGGCGACTCCATCGATTTTCTGAATCTGGGCAACGAGGTTGGCAGCTATTTTGGAGGCCATCGGGAGGAGTGGCCGGCATACCTGACCTTTGTGCGAAAGGGCGCCGAGGTCGTTCACGAGGCACGGCCGAAGATTCGCGTCGGCGTGACGCTCAGTTGCAGCGGTGCCGCAGACTATTGGCCGGACCTCGAACCGTATTGCGATTATCTTGTCTTCAACTACTACACGCCCAACAGCTCCCTGGGTAAATCTCCTACGGCCGAGGCACTCGATCCGGACGATCCCAACTATTTCGCCGTCACCCTGGAAGGCATGTTGCGTCTGGCGGGAGCCAAACCGGTG
>CAYSCH010000353.1:0-8681 GCA_964429355.1 uncultured Planctomycetaceae bacterium
TGCCGGTCGAGTTTGATTTGTCAATGACTGGCAGGCAGTCGGGCAGGAATGTTCGTATGGAGAAGGGGCGTCGAACCATGGTTAATCGTCACCTTACCCTTACCGAGCATCAATCAACGCTGAAGTTGTTCGCAATATACCTCTGTACGAGACTGACGTTTTCCGCGCAAAGGTATGGAGGATCGTCAACCGTTTCTGCACACGGTTCCCATCGCATAACGCACTTCGGATGGCAACAGTCCTTCGTGCGGGGTGTGGTTTCGTAGCAATCAATCGCGCCCAGTTGATGAAACATCTCGTGCCACACGAGACACCTATTGGGGGTCGGCGAGTATATGAACGCTTCAGGCCCGATCAACGATGCTCCCCATACCGCGTGCGGCGACTGTTCTCGACACCTGATGGCAAAAGGATGGTCTTGCGGACAGAAGACTGTCAAACGCGAGCGTTGACCGTACGTTTGAGTCAGATCAACGACAATGTCAGTGATGATCGCCGGCACGGAATTGTCGTCTTGCCGAAGGTGGTTCGTCAGGATCTTTGTGAACTCATTTGAGCAAGCCTCTATTCGACTTGGTAAAGAATAGGGCGGATCTGCCACAATCTCTGCAAACCGTTTCACGGCCTCAGCGGCACTCGCTGCCTCAATAGCTGATAGTCCAGGGAGCAAACAGTAAACGAGTTTGAGCATATAAGTCTTTATCATCCTGGGATTCCATTTTCTCCAACCCATCGAGCTGAGTCATCGCTTGAAGTGATCTTTCCTGCAGTGAACGTCAGTCGCCTGCCGTTCTCGCTGCCTCAATCCGATCCGCCAAGTCGACCATCGCTCGAACCGCCGACAAGAAATGACGCGTTTCGTGGTAGGAACAGTAAAAATCCGCGTCGTGGGCAGCACAATTCCGATATTCCTGCCATAGGGCATTCGCAATGCGTGCGAATCGCCGTTCAAACTTGCGTGGTGAACGTAGCTTGTCTCCGATAGTCCGGCCGACGCCGTTTTCTCTGTTCGTTTCCGATGGCCATACGCGTTTCACGAGGCCTTCTGCGCCAGCTAAAATAATCTTCACTGCATCTTTGGGCAAAAAGTCGGGTAGCTCTAACAAACGACTGAGGCGTTGAATCTCCGCGACGACGGCTTCTGGATGGCTTTCGCACACCTCCGAAAACGTTCGCGGGGTCAGTGACTCAAGCTGCCTCTGGTCGAATTCGTCCTGCGCGTCGCTCAAGGCGGACAGCGTGGCACCGAATGCCGTCCATACTCGCTGCTGGCAGTGCTCGAGGTTCCGAATCATCTCCGACTCAATGACGTCAACCTGTTCGTCGCCAACCAATTCGTACAAACCGGGTGAATAACAGAACCGAGAACGGTGTAATGAGTCAAGCAAATCTCGGCCATATCGGAGCCTTTGGATCATCGGTTGCCGCAGGAGTCTTTCAACGGAAGGTCTGATTGGTGGGAAATAGAAATCGGCTTCCAGAATGTCGTCCCATATAACCGAGACGTAATCGGATTCCTCGATATGAATTGCGAGTTCAGCAGAGTCTTCGTCATCGAACGATCTTAGCCGTTGGACTTCGGACTCAAGAATCCCCGCCAATTCACCGAACGAACATCCAACCTCAAACGCTTCTGCACAGTTACACTTGGCAGCAAGATCTCTTATTGCCTCGCCAACAGCCGGCACGTTATCCTTGCTGCGTTGCACGATAGAAGCAAGGGCACTTGGGCCATTGGGCGACTTGAAGAACCTCGCAACGAAATCAGTCCAGTTGTTCAGGAAGCCCGGTGACCTAGAGACGTGTCGTAAGATGCATTCACCAGGAGTAAGTGTGAGTAGATCTCCGAAATGAACCGTCACTAGATCTATCAAGGATTTTCTTTCTGGGTTCATTTCGACGTGTCGTATGCTTTGCAGGTCGTGCCGACGGATTGCGTCGTCAATCTGGTTTTGGGTTAGAGGGATTTCAATGATCTCTCCCGGATGATTGCCGCAAGCTCCCAACGTCGTATTGTCGTCGATCTGGACGAGAGCGAAGTCGGTCAGGGCGGGATTATCCTGGTGGAACATTACACAGTAATCGACGCCCCTCAGAAAAACGAATCTTGGGACTAGCGCCGCGAGCCGAAGACGTAGGTGCGTCAACAACCTGGTGGATGGTTTGCCATGCAAGAACTCGCCGACACTTTGGCCTAGCAGTAGGGCTTCTGCCTGTGAAATCTCGAAAGGCGCCATGGCTGTTCTCTTCCTTGCTTGTTGGCCGTGTCCTGCGTTATAAGGTCTGCCCTACTTGCTGTCGCCGTTCAACACCCCCGCCACCACAGCCTCCA
Source organism: uncultured Planctomycetaceae bacterium (assembly GCA_964429355.1). Lineage (GTDB taxonomy): Bacteria > Planctomycetota > Planctomycetia > Pirellulales > Thermoguttaceae > JAAYAY01. The sequence goes on from CAYSCH010000353.1 coordinate 2,333, forward strand.
TCAGCTTCTCGCTGTCGGCCTGGGATTGGGTCAGGTTGGATTCCAGTTCGTCGCAGATGGACATCAGTTGATCGACCTTGGCGACGATGCGTCTCTGTTCGGCTAGGGGGCAAGCTGGGAATGGAACCCTTAGAATTCTGTCGGGAGAAGTGTGCCTGACTTTCATTCCAGTACAGGTTCTGGCTAATTCACTTCTAAAGAACTTGGAGTTGAAGAACCAGAATGCGAATTCGGGTAGAATCGATTCTGAAAAGCGGAATTTGCCGAGACGTTGATTGTGGACGTAGACCCTGCCGTCGTCCGGAATGAAGGCCGGACTTCCCAAAAGGCCCGCCGCCTGTTCGGTCATCGGAATAACCAGATCGCCGGGTTTGAAAATGAACTCCGGGTCAACTGGGCCTGAATAGTACTTCCTCTTCGACGCACGATCACGAAAGCCGCCTTTCTCATAGAAATTCCCGGGCGTAGTCAAGACAAAATCCGCAGGTTCGTCTGTGAAAAACTTACTACTAAAGGCGTAACCATGTTTCAAACTGGAAATGTCGCCAAGTCGAAACCACGCCCATGAGGAAGGTAGCTGATGTGGCTTTTCTAGGTCTTTGATTGGCCCTGCCCATTTTGGCTGCCTTTGATCGGCCTTCGTAGGTGCATCCAGGAGCTTCACTCTTAGATGATCGTTGGAGTCTTGTGGAACCAGCTTGCCCTGCACGGCCAGTTGCAGAATCACCTGCCGCAGTTCCTGCACATTCTTCGGCGTGTCGTAAAGCTGGTCGAAGTGGTTGCGGATGCGAGCCCAGTGGCGGGCGAACTGGTTGGGGGTGGGGGCGGAGGTGAGGGCGGCGTGGGAGGCCGTGCAGGCCTGGATTCGCACTTCGTTCCGCTTCCGCTGCCCCTCGTCCAACTTGTCGCAAAGGGCCATCAGCTCGTCCACCTTCGCTACGATGCGACGCTGCTCGGCAAGGGGTGGGACGGGGACTATCAGGGATTTCAAGGATGTTGCGTTGACATTCGGCTGCCCAGTGCCGGCCGATTTCGCGTACAGTTGTTCCCAGTAGATCGTGGACTGCGCGAAGAGCCACAGATATCGTGGAAAAATCGCTGAACACGGGATCGCCCGGATCAAATAGGAAGCGAAGACGGCTGGGACGCAAATGCCCTGTACTAAGTAGGACTTGCCTATCGTCCCACCGGTTCGTGCAATCAACAGATCTCCGTCACGGAGTGCATTCTTCTCGAAACTTGTATCATCGATTTCGCAACCAGGAACCTGTTCCCAGTTGACGCGACCGTTCTGGATGTCGGTTATTCGAAGGAGGCGAACGCCCTTCAGGTTGTGATTAGCCGATGCTGTGTACCCGTAATGTACATTAGTTGTCAGGTCTTGAAGCTGACTCCATTCCCAGGAATTGGGCAAAGCATGCGGGGTTGCTTCAAGTTGAACGCGGTTTGTTCCGACCGAGCGACTACCACGCGCGCGTTCTAGTAGTGCGGATGCTGGCTCGTCATCCGGATCTTGCGATACGAGCGTGCCTCGTACCGCCAACGCATGAATCAATTCCCGCAGCTTCTTCACCCCATTCGGCGCGTCCGCCAACAACTCAAAATGTTCGGCGAGAATCTCGGGCACCATCACTCGTCACCTCCCAGTGCGGCCACAAGCTCATCGCGGAGGCGGTTGCGGGTGTCGGCGATCTGGGTGAGGAGGGTCTGGTACTCTCGGAGCAGCGCGTCGGGGTCGCCGGGACCGGTGTCGGCGTTGTGGGGGTTTTTGATGTCGAGGTTGTAGCCGCCCGTGGCGATCTGGTCGGCAGAAACCTTCCAGGCCTGCTCGGTCGCGCGGCGCTTCTTCCACCACTTCTTCTCGGCCTCGAACTCCTCGATCCGCATGGGCCGGGTCTTGTTGTAGGACTTGGCGCCCGGCGGGTAAGGATGCTCGTAGAACCAGACGTCTTTGGTCTTCTCACCCTTGGTGAAGAACAGCAGGTTCGTCTTGATGCCGGTGTAGGGACTGAAGACGCCGTTGGGGAGGCGGACGATCGTATGGAGGTTGCAGTCAGTGAGCAGCTTCTCCTTGATGCGGGTCTTCACGCCCTCGCCGAACAGGGTGCCGTCGGGTAGCACGATCGCGGCCCGGCCGCCGGGTTTCAAGAGGTGCATGATTAGGACGAGGAACAGGTCGGCCGTCTCCCGCGTGCGGAAGGTGGTCGGGAAATTCGACTCGATGCCGTCCTCCTCCATGCCGCCGAAGGGCGGGTTGGTCACCACGATGTCGACCCGGTCCTTGGGCCCGTAATCACGCAAGGGACGCGCAAGCGTGTTGTCGTGCCGGATCTGGGAGGGAACTTCGATCCCGTGGAGCATCATGTTCGTCGTGCACAAGAGGTGGGGAAGCTGCTTCTTCTCCACGCCGAAGACCGACTCCTGGACCGTGTTCCACTGCGATGAGCGCTTGCACTGCTGGCGCAAGTGCTCGATCGTGGAGGTGAGGAAGCCGCCGGTGCCGCAGGCCGGGTCGAGGACCAATTCGCCAAGCTGGGGATCGACCATGTCGACCATGAACTGGGTCACCGCCCGGGGCGTGTAGTACTCGCCCGCATTGCCGGCCGACTGGAGATCGCGGAGGATTTTTTCGTAGATGTCGCCGAAGAGGTGGCGGTTCTCGGCCTTGTTGAAGTCGATCGACTCGTTGATCTTATTGATCACCTGCCGCAGCAGTTGGCCCGACTTCATGTAGTTGTAGGCGTCTTCGAAGGCGTTGCGGACGACGTGAGCCCGCCCGTTGCCAGCGGAGAGCGAGAGGTTCTTGAGCTTGGGGAACAGCTCGTTGTTGACGAAGTCGAGCAGCTCGTCGCCCGTCATACCCTCGGGATCGGCCGCCCAGGTACTCCAGCGGAACCTCTGGGGGATCGGGGAGCGGTAGTTGTCCTGCAGCAGCAGAGCTTCCTGCTCCTGGTCGTCGAAGATCTTGAGAAAGAGCATCCAGGCGATCTGACCGATGCGCTGGGCGTCGCCGTCGACGCCCACGTCTTTGCGCATGATGTCCTGGATGGTTTTGATGGTGGTGGTGAGGGACATGGGGGCCTATTCTTCGAGTGGTGATGAGTGAAGCGTCGCTTGGCCGGACACGGTACTGGGCCAGCCCGCCAGTTCGGCCACGGAATCGATCGCGGCACGAATCTCGGCGACCGCATGGTTGTAGAACAACTGGCATCCGCCGGCCTGGTTCTTGTTCCACCGGACCAGTGTCCAGTGATAGCCGATGCCGGCAACCTCGTTGCACCTCTTGGTCCCCTGGACTGAGGACCGTTTCTGCCATTGCAGCTCAGTACCCTCCCCCGGGAGCCACATCAGTGTCGGCTTCCCGTCCCGATTCTTCAAGACTCGCTTCAGCTCTCGCCAACGAGGAAAGGACGGATTGCTGCTCTGGATACCGATACCCGGTGGATCGAGCAGGAGCAGATCCGCGTCGCCGACTGCCTGCTGGAATTCGGGTGTCCATTCTGCCGGCTCATCGTCGTCCGCAGCTAGCACCTCGTGGATCGTACAGGACTCGCCGGGTTTCAGTCCTTCAGGCGAGAACCAATGGCGCAGGTTGTCCAGTACTTCGGGAGCCCGGTCGCACAGATGGAAGCAGAACGAGCGATTCCGAATGCGGCAGACGTCGGCCGCGATTGTCGCTGAGCCCGGATACCAGCCCTGGATCAGATCGGGACGAGCAAGATACCATCGATGCCAGGCGGCCACACTTGGATCGACATCCTGCCCCGGTTGCGGGAGCGAACCAATACCGCGAGGCCATTCGTAATCGGGCCGCTTCAGCAGCGGGTGCCAGCCATGACCGGCAAAGGCGTCGACGTAGTGAAACGGTCTGCCAGTCTCCTGAGCGACAAGCGTGGATAGCGCAGCGATCAGGACCGGATGTTTGGCAACATCGCCTTGGTTGCCGGCTTTTCGGTGGTGATCGTACTGGGCCATCGTCACGCCGCTTCGTAGAGCGCCTTTTCCAAATCGCGAAGGGCGCTGATGTACTCATCGCGCCCCCCAAACAGCTTGATGATCTCGATCGGAGTTCCGAATTCGTCGAAGGGCTGGACCTTGAGGACGCCCATCTTCTCGATGGCCGTGATGCCCTGGGTGGCGTACTTGTCGAGGAGGGCTTCGAGAACCGCCCGGGCCTGGTCGCCATACCTGGCAAAATAGTCGCGTTTGCGGACGTTTTCGGCCCGCTCTTTGCGCGTGAGCGGCGGGCGATCAAAGGCCACGTGGCAGATGAGGTCGAAGGCGTCGAAATCCTTGCCCACTTCCTCGGCCAGGGCGTCGAGAAACACGCCACGCTCCTCCAGCTCTTCCAGGATCGCTTCCTTCTTCTCCGCCTCGTTCCAGTTCTGGAGGAACTCGTCGAGCGAGGCAAATTCCTCCAGGACCGCCTTGCGGGTGTAGTCCTTGAGCGACTCGGTGATCAGCTTGCCGTCCTTCCCGTAATACTGGACCCGTTCGGCAACGACCCAGACCGGCACGTCGCTGACGTACCACTTCCGCCGCCTCGGAGGTGGACCGCCTGGCGGAATGGCGATATCCGGGGGCAGGGGCGGAACGCTGTCGCCGTCGTCATCACGGCCGTCGCCATCGTCCGGCGGATCGCCCTGGGCATCTTCCGGCGGCACGGGGTCGTCGTCCGGCTTGGGCTGGTAGACCTGAACCGGGTCGCCGTCGAAGTCGGGATCGGCAAACAGCTCGGTGGCCTTCTTGAAGTCGATGATCGTGAAGTAGAGCTTGCCAAAATCCTCGTTGATGCGGGTGCCACGGCCGATGATCTGCTTGAACTCGGTCATGGACTCGATCCGCTGATCCAGCACGATCAGCTTGCAGGTCTGGGCATCCACGCCGGTCGACATGAGTTTCGACGTGGTCGCAATCACCGGGTAGCGGGCCTCGGGGTCGATGAAGTTATCGAGTTCGGCCTTGCCCTCGGCGTTGTCGCCGGTGATCCGCATGACGTATCGCGGGTTTTCGGCGGCCAGGTCGGGATTGGCGTTGACCAGGGCCTGACGCATCCGCTCGGCGTGATCGATGTCTTCGCAGAACACGATCGTCTTGTCGAAGCGGTTGGTGCCCTTGAGGAACTCGGTGATTTTGCGCGCGACCAGCTCGGTCCGCTTGTCGAGTACGAGGGACTTGTCAAAATCCTTCTGGTTGTAGATCCGGTCCTCAATCTCGTCGCCGTACTTGTCGCATTTGCCGGTTGGGGGGCGCCAGCCGGTGAGGTCCTTGTCGAAGTCGATGCGGACGACTTTGTAGGGGGCAAGAAAACCGTCGTCGATTCCCTGGCGGAGCGAGTAGGTGTAGAGCGGGTCGCCGAAGTAGTGGATGTTGGAGACTTCGCAGGTTTCCTTGGGTGTGGCGGTCAGGCCGATCTGGGTGGCGGTCGAAAAGTAGTCCAAAATCTCCCGCCAGGCCGAGTTTTCCCGCGCGCTGCCGCGGTGGCATTCGTCGACGATCACCAGGTCGAAGAACTCGGGCGTGAACTGCTTGTAGATGTTGCGGTCTTCCTCGCTGCCGGTGACGGCCTGATAGAGGGAGAGGTAGATCTCGTAGGACTTGTCGATCTGGCGACGGGCGATCTTGGTCATGGCCCCGCCGAAGGGCTTGAAGTCGTTGGTGCGGGTCTGGTCGACGAGGATGTTGCGATCGGCCAGGAAGAGGATCCGCTTCTTCGCGCCGGCCTTCCACAGCCGCCAGATGATCTGGAAGGCCGTGTAGGTCTTGCCGGTGCCGGTGGCCATGACCAGGAGGATGCGGTCCTGGCCAGTGGCGATGGCCTCGATCGTGCGGTTGATCGCGTTGAGCTGGTAGTACCGCGGCGACTTGCCGCTGCCGTCCGTGTAGTAGTCCTGGGCCACGACGAGTTCGGCCGCCGGCTTGATCTTCTTCCACTGGCAATAGTGCTGCCAGAGCAGGTCCGGGGCGGGGAAGGCGTCAAGGGGCAGCTCCTGCTCGACCGCTCCAAAGGTGCCCGTCCGATCGTGGAAGTGGAAGGCGTCGCCGTTGGAGCTGAACACAAAGGGGAGGTCGAGGGCCGTTTTGCCGGCGTAGGCCAGGGCCTGCTGCATGCCGTCGGCGACGGCGTGGTTGTTGTCCTTGGCCTCGATTAGGGCGATCGGGATGTTGGGCTTGTAGTAGAGAATGTAGTCGGCGCGTTTCCGCTCGCCCCGTTTGACGGTCTTGCCCTTCCAGAGGATCCGCCCATTGGTGAAGAAGACCTCCTCCCGCACCTGGGACATCAGGTCCCAGCCGGCCGACTGGATCGCGGGGGAGATGAACTTGGTGCGGATATCCGCTTCGCTGAGGG
>CAYSCH010000353.1:8691-9818 GCA_964429355.1 uncultured Planctomycetaceae bacterium
GATTTCTTGTCGAGGTCGGGCATTGTGGAAATTGCTGCTGGCTTGCTCCACCGGCCGTGGCGGCCCACGAGGATGCAGGACATCGGGTAAATACGCCATTTGGCACTCACTTCGTGGGGTCTTTATCGTAATGCGCGGCAAGGGGTTGCTCAAGCGATTGGGAAATTTCCCGCCGCAACCAGGCAGACTGGGGAACATTTGCGGGATTTTTCGAGGATCAGAGGGCAGAGGACGGGGGACAGGGGACAGAGATGCCCAAAAGAGGGCGAAGGTGGTGGTGTCGTGTGGGGGCGATGAAAGAAGCCCATCACAAGGGAGCGGCGGTGGGCGAGGGTTTGTGGCGGGCCATTGGGAGACCGGTCCCGCTGCACGTTTCCGAGCAGCAATCTCGAGGCACTTCCCTTGCCGTCATCGCCCCCTCTGAATGGATCAGAAGGGGGTGGAAGGGAGACTGCCGTTCTTGAACCAAGCCCCCTCCAGTGGTATATTAACCTACTGACAGGTCCTGACCACCTATTTTCTACAGGGAGCTACACCATGGCATCCGGTTTGACACCCAGAGAAAAAGAAATCGTCCGCCTCGCCAGTCTCGGCTGCACCGTCCACGAGTCCGCCAAGATCCTCAAGCTCGCACCAAGCACAATCGATAACCACAAGGCTCGCGCCATGGGCAAACTGGGCACGGACAAGGCGGCCTTACTGACCAGGTTGGCCCTTAAGCTCAAGGTCACCACCATGACCGACAAGCTGACACCCGCCGAGCAGAAGAAGTCCGGTCGCAAGAACGACGGCTGGAACTGAGGCGAAACGCTCTTAGTCCGTCCTCCTGCAATTCCCCTGCGTCTCAGCCCCTCCGCGCCGCTCCCTGCTCCCTGCTCCCTGTTCCCTGCTCCCTGTCCTCTGACCTCTGTCCTCCGTCCCCCGACCCGCCTCGTCTCTTCCCCTCCCACCTCGGTCCTCCACCGCCTCTGACCCAAAAACTACCAGTCGACTATTTTCCTTTCCCCCATTCTCTTTTCCGCGGCTGGCGTGCGACTTGCAGAACGAGATTCCCGAGGTGAAGGGGTTCTCCGAGCGCAACATCAAGCGGATGCTGGCTTTCTATCGCGCGTATGCAGACGCAGGCC
>CAYSCH010000354.1:0-9798 GCA_964429355.1 uncultured Planctomycetaceae bacterium
TCGATCTTGGTAGAGTCGGCGTAGAGTTCGGCGGGATCGCCGGGTCGGCGGGGCCCGTAGTGAACGGCGATATTGCGGCCGCTGACCCGTTGGGCCGACTGGAGGACCTCGCGGACGGAGTAGCCTCGGCCAATGCCGAGATTGTAGAAGCGGGTGTCGCCTGGCCGCAGGGCCTCCATGGCGAGGATGTGGGCGGCGCAGAGATCCTCGACGTGGATGTAGTCGCGGATGCAGGTGCCGTCGGCGGTCGGGTAGTCGGGCGCGGAAAGGGTGACTCGATCGCGCTGGCCGAGGGCAACCTGAAGGATCACCGGGATGAGGTGTGTTTCCGGCCGATGGTCTTCGCCGAGCGAGCCGTCGGCCGCTGCACCGGCCACGTTGAAGTAACGGAGTGCCACGAAGGCGAACTCGGGATCGGCGGCGGCGGTGTCTCTGAGGACACGCTCGACGCACCATTTCGACCAGCCGTAGGGGCTCATCGGCTCCTGCCGCATGGATTCCACGACGGGGGAACGTTCCGGTTGGCCGTAGGTAGCGCAGGTGGAGCTGAAGACGAGTCGTTTGACTCCTGCGGTCTTCATGGCTCGAAGGAGGCTGACGGCCCCGCCCACGTTGTTGTGATAATAGTCCAACGGCTGCTCAACCGACTCGCCCACGTAGGCCAAGGCGGCGAAGTGCATGACGCAGTCGACGGCATTTTCGCTGATCACCTCGGCGAGTCGATCCTCGTCTCTCAGGGCGAGCCGGTGAAACACCGCCTGCGGATGAACCGCACCGCGATGGCCCCGGTGGAGGTTGTCGACGACGACGACTCGATGGCCGGTTTCAAGGAGCTGCTTGACGGCATGGGAGCCGATGTAGCCGGCTCCCCCGGTGACCAGAACGTTCATTGGCTACTTTCTCGTTGTGGGGTATGCTAAGACTGAACGCGGTTGCCACAAGTGGTGGCGGCTACGACCATTGCAGCAACGACACGGGAATCTGTCAATCGGCCGAACAGGCGTAGAAGGAGACCGAGATGACCAGCATTGTAGCCATCATGGGTAGTTACCGTCGCGGAGGAATCATCGAGCAGACCGTGGACGCGATGCTGGAAGGGGCGGGAGAGGTGGGGGCGGAGACCCGGAAGTTCGTTCTGGCAGAAGAATCGATCGAGTTCTGCACGAACTGTCGAAAGTGCACCGGCCCCGAACTGGCCGGTGTGCGGCGTGCGGACTGTATTTTTGACGACGGGATGGACGGCATCTGCGAGGCGATGGACCGGGCTGACGGGATCATCCTGGCTGCTCCGATCAACTTCTTTACGGTGAATGCTCTCACCAAGCGGTTCATCGAGAGGCTGCTCGTGTATGTCTACTGGCCGTGGGAAAGATCGCTCCCGAAGCCCAGGATCGCCAAGTGCGACAAGAAGGCGGTTGTGATGACCGCCAGTGCGTGTCCGGCACTGATCGGCCGTTGGATGATGCCCAACGCCACGAGCGTCATGAAGGGGGCGGCTAGGCTGGTCGGCGCCAAGGTTGTGCGCAAGCTCTATTTCGGTACAGTCTGCATGGAAGAGCACCAGCGGCTGAGTCCAGGTCAGTTGGGAAACGCTCGCAGCGCAGGTCGCTTGCTTGCCGGAAAGTGATCGTTGATTGTCTGGGATGGAAACGGCTCATCGGCCTGGTTTTCGCGAGGGCTGGCGATTTTTCGGCTGATGGCATGGGGAAGCCCAATTATTGCGCCGGACAGGCGTCGCAACCGCTACACACGAATTTCCCGGTATACCGTGGTAAATACCCCCGGCACGGGGACTTTCCGTACGCCATAATTGAGTAATACTTGCCCCATTTTCATCTCGGAGCGACCTTCCCGGAGGGCTCAGATGGTTCTCACTCGTACGGATTGCCAATTCGATGTGCCAACGGCCGTCGTGGTGCCGCCGGTACTCCCGCCGGCGAAAGACAGCGGGAAGAGCCGGTCGTTCGAAACGGTCAACGTTTGGGGACTGCCGCTGGCACGTTTGGATACGGACGGTACTCTCGATCTTGTCGACCAGATGGTTCGCAGCGGACGTGCCGGCTTTTTTGTCACGGCGAATCTGCACTACGCGCGGCTTACTGCGGCCAGCGAGTATCTTCGAGAGTTGAATCAGCGAGCCACTTTCATCACGGCGGACGGAATGCCGCTGGTCTGGCAGGCCCGTCGCCAAGGCGAGCCACTTCCGGAACGCGTGGCCGGATCGGACCTGGTCGATCTCGTGTGCCGGCAGGCGGCGCTGCGGGGTCATCGGGTATTCTTTCTCGGCGCCGGCGAAGGGGTTGCTCTCGAGGCCGCGCGACAACTCAAGCAGAAGAACCCTCTGCTGGCAATTGCGGGGGTGGCAACGCCAATATTTCGCGAGATGTCGCCGGGAGATCACGAGGCGCTGGTTGCCAAGATCCGTGCGACACGGCCAGACATTCTGTTTGCCGCCCTTGGACAACCCAAGGGGGAGATCTGGCTGGATCGCCATTGCCAGGCCCTGGGAGTGCCGGTCTGCGTTCAGATCGGCGCATCGCTGGATTTCATCGCTGGCCGAGCCCGGCGGGCGCCGCGGTGGATGCAGCGCTGCGGCCTGGAATGGTTCCACCGCATGGCCAGCGATCCTCGCCGGTTGGGACCTCGCTATCTGCGAGATGGGATGTACCTGTTGCGGACGATCGCCGGCGGCCCGCTGCGACGCGGGTAGGGATCACGTGTGGTAGTCGGCGTTGAGGCGGACGTATTCGGCGGTCAGATCGGTCGTCCAGAAGCGGACGCGTGCCTCGCCTTCACGGAAGCGAAGCAGGATGGAGGTATCGCGGCTGGCACGAATGGACTGGGAGACGGCAGCCTTGTTGAAGGCAACGGGTGCCCCACGTTCGTAGAGAAGGGTTCCGTTGACGATCAGGTCCACTCCGGCGGGATCGAAGGGAACTGAGCAGTATCCGGCCGCCGAGACGATTCGCCCCCAGTTGGGATCCGCGCCGGCGACGGCCGTCTTTACCAAGGGGCTTTCGGCAACGGTCTTGGCGATGATACGGGCGGCGTGCCGGTCGGCACAACCTTCGACGTCGATCGTGATGAGATGCTCGGCTCCTTCCCCGTCGGCGGGAATGGCCTTGGCCAGGTCCATGCAAACCAAGCCGAGGGCCTCGCTGAAGGCCGCCAGGTCGTCGCCTTGAAGTTGCGTCTGACCGGCGGCGCCGCTCGCCAGGAGCAGGACGGTGTCGTTGGTGCTCATGTGGCCGTCGACACTGATGCAATTGAAGCTGTCTTGCACGGCTTGTGTAAGAGCAGCCTGGGCGTCGTGCGGAACCAGCGGGGCGTCGGTGAGCACGATTCCCAGCATAGTTGCCATGTTGGGCCCGATCATGGCGGCCCCTTTTGCCATGCCGACGAGGGTCACATCGCCCGAGGCCAGGTTGACCTTCCGCCCTGCGAGTTTCTCGACGGTGTCGGTCGTCATCATTCCCCGGGCTGCCGCACTCAGACTGGCCGAGTCGTTGCCGAGTTTCGGCGTGGCGGCCGCGATCCCGCCGGCGATTTTCTCCATCGGCATGAACTCGCCGATGATACCGGTGGAGAGGACCAGGGCCTGCTCCGGGGCGGCTTCACAGACCTCAGCCGCAAGGCGTGCCATTTCCCTGGCGTCGTTCAGGCCTCGGTCGCCGGTGCAGGCGTTTGCGTTTCCCGAGTTGCAGACGACAGCCCGGATGGAATCGCTCGGCGTATGCCGGCGATCCCACGCGACGGGAGCGGCAAACACGCGATTCTGAGTGTAGACGCCGGCGGCTGTGGCCGGGCGATCCGTCACGATGAGCGTGAGGTCGAACCTGGCGGGGTCGGTCTTGATGCCGCAATGCAAGCCGGCGAGCCGGAATCCGTGGGGGACGTCGAATGCCATGGTGATGAAGCTCCAACTACAACAAAGCGGTTGTTTCGGGATAGCCGTACATGAGGTTGAAATTCTGAACGGCTGCACCGGAGGCGCCCTTGATCAGATTGTCGATACAACTGAAGGTGAGGACTCGTCCGCGGACGAAGCGAAGGGTGATGTCGCAGAAGTTGCTGTCGGTCGTGTCTTTGGTGGCGGGGAGATGATCGACCACTCGGACGAAGGGTTCGTCGGCGTAGAAATCCCGTACGACCTGGAGGAGGGATTCTTCGGTGACCTCGCGTGTGGGCAGGGAATAAGTGGTGGAGAGGATTCCGCGATCCATGGGTACGAGGTGGGGCGTGAAGATCACCTCGACATCGCATCGGCCAGCCATGCCAAGGACCCGTTCGATTTCGGGGGTATGGCGGTGCCGGCCCACGTTGTAGGCCGCAATGCTCTCGTTACACTCGGGATAATGGTAGAGAAGCTTCGGCGTGCGTCCGGCCCCGGAAATACCGCTCTTGGAGTCGACGATGATTCCCTTGGGCTCGATCAACCCCGCCTTGAGCAGAGGCGCCAGGGCGAGGATGGCGGTGGTGGGATAGCATCCGGGATTGGCGACGAGCCTGGCACCGCGAATCTGGTCGCGGAACAGTTCAGGCAGGCCGTAAGGGACCTGGCCGAGCCGCTCGGCGTCGGGATGCTTCTGGCCGTACCACTGCTGGAAGACGTCGCCATCTCCGAGGCGATAATCGGCACTGAAATCGACGACCCGGCATCCGCCATCGAGAAGGGTGGGAATCATGGCAGCACCGACCGCGTGGGGCAGGCAACTGAAGACGCATTCCGCCCGGGCGATCACCTCGGCCGGACTGAGATTCTGCATCTCCAAGTCGACACGCTTGGCCAGGGAGGGATGAACCATGGCTACGTGCGGGTTTCCCTCCTGGCGGCTGGTTACTGCAACGATTTCGGCTTCCGGATGCCGAACGAGGATCTTCATGAGTTCAAGGGCCGTGTAGCCCGTGGCCCCAAGAATGGCGATTCGTGTCATGATCTGCTTCTGCCATCACTGTCGTTCAGGATCTAGGAGAAGCCATCAAGTATAACGCCACGGGAAGGCACCGTGCAGGGGCAGCAGGCTGAGGGTGTGAGGCCGATCAGAGGTGGACCCCGGATTCCTGGCGGAAGAGGATTCTGCGGCGGCTACGGCGGATTCTGACCTCCTCGACGAAGGTCAGGTCGTTTCCCTCGGGCTCGTGGGGGATCCGGAAGTAACGGGCAATCAGGCGGTCCAGAGCGGGTTGGTCGGGACAGGTTTCGGCAGGCATGATCAACCAGTCAATCTGCCGGATGTCGTCAAGTTGTTTGATACCAGATTTCCGCATGAGCGATACTCCTCGATTCCCTGAGTGCCCGCTTCGATCCTGGGCTTCCGGGCGGAAAGACGGATTTGGCTATCTCGTGTCGGTCGGCCGAGTTGCCGACCGGACTGAGATGAGCACGTCTTGTGCCAAATCAGGGGGGCTGTCCGGAACATGTCCCACGGTGAGTCTTACTCCTCCAAACGGCAAAACCCACCAGAGGTGTGTTGCATCGGGGAATCAGAGTGCTGCCATTTGGAGACTGGGGATGCAACGGGAGCGTCGTTCGAGGGCGGGGATCAGGGGCACCGCCGAGGCGGTTGGAGTGCCAATTGCCTCGGAAAGGTGGTGCTGGAACGAACATGAACGGCGCATCTAATTGAAAAAGTGGTTGCCGTCGGCTCTATTAAAGGGTTTTGAGTCGCAACCAGTGTCGAAGTGTTGCTTCAAGCCGTGTCAGGGGCCCTCGTGTTGCCGAGGGTTCTGACGATGACCCCAGTATTTCCGAGCTCACGCGGACCATGTTCAAGCCTGTTGAGACGAGCGTTTCCTTCCCAAGACTCGAGGAACAGATCATTCAGTTTTGGAGGGACAAGGGGATCTATGAGAAATCTCTCGCGATCCGGGCAGCCGCACCGGGCTTCGTGTTTTTCGAAGGGCCGCCGACGGCGAACGGGCTCCCCCATCCGGGTCACTGCCTCACCCGCTCCATCAAAGATCTGTTTCCGCGATACAAGACAATGCGAGGCTTCCGTTGCAATCGGAAGGCCGGTTGGGACACACACGGGCTGCCCGTGGAGGTGGAGGTGTGCAAGGAGCTGGGCATCCACTCCAAGGAGGAGATCGAGGCGTACGGCATGGAGCCATTCATTCACAAGTGTCTGGAGAGCGTGTTTCGCTACACGCGCCAGTGGGAGCAACTGACCGAACGGCTCGGTTTCTGGATTCACCTGGACGAAGCCTACGTGACCTACCATCAGAGTTACGTGGAGAGCGTATGGTGGTCGTTGAAGCAGTTGTTCGACCGCGGGCTCCTTTATCAGGGGCACAAAATCGTGTGGTGGTGGGCGCAGGGGGGCACGGCCCTGTCGTCGGGTGAAGTGGGCGAGGGGTACCGCGAGGTGGCGGACCCGAGCGTTTACGTTCGTTTTCCGCTTGTTGACGAGCCGGACACGGACCTGCTCGTCTGGACAACCACGCCGTGGACGCTGCCGAGCAACCAGTTTGCCGCGGTCCATCCGGATCTGGAGTACTCGGTGGTGGCGTTTGAAGGTGAAAATCGCAACGTGATCGTTGCCTCCGCCCTGGTCGAAACGATTGCCGGCAAGGTGGGGCGGGAATTCAACATCCGTTCCACCGCAAAGGGCGCTGAACTGCTCGGCAAGCGGTATCGACCACCGTTTGACTTCTATTACAGGTCGCTGGGGGACAGGCAGGGGAGGTTGAAGGAAGGTGGGAAGGAGTGGATTGCGTGGAGGGTGGTGGCCGCGGATTTTGTGACGATTGAAAGCGGCACAGGCGTGGTGCACCAGGCGCCTGCCTTTGGCGAGGTCGACTACGAGGTACTGCTTGGCGAACAGGCCCGGTTTGTGGACGGAGAAGGCCCAGGGCTGATCTGTTCGGTAGGGCCGGACGGCAAATTCACCGACGAGACGCCGGACTACAAGGGCCGTTGGGTCAAGGAAGCCGACAAGGACCTCTCGCGGCAGCTTCGCGCCGAGGGCACCCTGTTCCACCAGGAGCAGTACCTGCACGATTATCCGTTTTGCTGGCGGGCGGAAGAGGATCCGTTGATCCAGTATCCGCGCAAGAGCTGGTTCATCCGCACGACCCAGGTCAAGGACAGGATGCTCGCCAACAACCAGCAGATCAACTGGCTGCCGGAGCACATCAAGGACGGTCGATTCGGTAATTTCCTGGAGACGAACGTCGATTGGGCTCTCTCGCGAGAGCGATACTGGGGCACGCCGCTACCGATCTGGGTGTGTGAAGAGACGGGCTACATGGAGGCGGTGGCCAATTACGACGAGCTGCTGGCCAAACCGGGTGTGGAAGGGGTTGAGGTCTGGGAAGAAGCGAAGAGGGCGGACCCCAAGCTGGCCGACGACCTGAAGATTCACAAGCCCTACATCGACGCGGTGACGTACGAATCGCCGAAGATGCCGGGCAAGCGGATGCGCCGGGTTTCGGAAGTCATTGATTGCTGGTACGACTCGGGATCGATGCCGTTTGCCCAATGGGGTTATCCGAACAAGGGGGGATCGGCCGAGCGCTTTGCCGAGCAGTTTCCGGCCGATTTCATCAGTGAGGCCATCGACCAGACGCGGGGCTGGTTCTACAGCCAAGTGGCGATCAGCACGCTGCTGTTCAGTCCAGAGGATGGAGTCGCAGGGGGGGCCCAATTCGGCACCTCGGAGACTCCCGGCGTGGCGTACCCGCATCCCTTCCGTAATTGCATCGTTCTCGGCCTCATGCTTGGTGAGGACGGGCAGAAGATGTCGAAGAGCAAACGCAACTACCGGGAGCCCCAGGAGATATTCGATCGTTACGGGGCCGACGCGTTGCGTTGGTACTTCTTCGCAAACCAGGTTCCCTGGACGTCGATCCGCTACAGCGAGCGGGCGATCAAGGAGAGCATGCCTGAGTTTCTTCTGAGGCTCTGGAATGTTTACGGATTCCTGGTCATCTACGCGAACATCGACAAGTTCGATCCGGGCGAAGATATTTCAGGGGATGGGGGACAGCTTTCACCTGAGGTGCTTGCCCGGGCGAAGACGTACCGGCCGGTTGCGGATCGCTGCGAACTGGATCAGTGGATTCTGAGTGAGCTGTATCAGACGGCAGACGCCGTGACCAAAGCCATGGACGCCTACGACAATTTCGGTGCATGCGCACGGCTCAACCAGTTTGTCGATGCTCTGTCGAACTGGTATGTCCGCCGCAGCCGGGATCGCTTCTGGGGAAGCGGCAGTTCCGACGACAAGACCGACGGATACTGGACGCTGTACGAGTGCCTGATCGTGACGTCGAAGCTGATTGCTCCGTTCGTGCCGTTCGTGGCGGAGACGATCTGGCAGAATCTGGCGGTGGCCGTCTTCGGCGACCGGGTGACGGAGAGCGTTCACCTTTGCGATTACCCCACCGGCGGTGATGCTGCGGTGAACGATGCCCTCTCAGCGCAGATGGCGCTCGTGCGGGAGGTTGTTTCGCTGGGGCGGAGCGCTCGGATGGGCGCCAAGCTCAAAGTTCGGCAGCCCCTGTCGCAGGTGGAGATCGTGCTGGTGGACCAGACGCACCGCCCATGGCTGGAATCACACGCTGCCTTGATTCAGGAAGAGCTCAATGTGAAGGGGGTGGAATTTACGGAAAAGGCCGACCACTACATCAGCTACACGATCCTTCCCGACCTGAAACGGCTGGGGCCGAAACTGGGCAAGCAGGTCCCGGCAGTCCGCAAGCACCTGGCCAACGCGGATGGAGCCTCGCTGATGGCGGAGCTGAAGGCGAGCGGAAGAGTGGTGCTCCAGTTGGAGGGTGGAAAGGTCGAGCTGGACTCCGACGACCTCCAGGTTCGCCTGCAGGCGAAAGCGGGTTGGGCGGCGGCCCAAGGAGCGGCCTGCGTGGTTGTTCTGGCAACCGAATTGACGGAAAAACTGGTGCGGGAGGGTTATGCTCGAGAGATCATTCACGCGATCCAGAACCGCCGCAAGGACATGAACTGCGAGTATACCGACCGGATTGCCGTGGGGCTGGTGACGGATTCTGGAGAATTGGCGGCGGCCGTTGGAGAGTTTGGGAGCTACATCGCGAACGAGACCCTGGTCGCGGCCGGCCAACTGGGAACCAAGCCGATTGCGGATGCCGAGCCGGTTGAACTGAAACTGGCCGGTTTCGGCATCACGTTGTATGTGAAGGTTGTGGTGGAGAAGCGGCGGTCGTAGCCCCGTGGCCTGCGGAGTACGAGTGATGGTTGAGAGAGAATCTCGCAAGCGTCTTCCGATTGCGGTGCTGATTTCGGGCACAGGGCGCACGCTCAAGAACATCAACCAGCGGGTTGCGGCAGGCACGCTGGATGTGGACGTTCGCCTGGTGATCGCCAGCTCGCCCAAGGCGACGGGTGTGCAATTCGCAGCGGATGCCGGTGCGTCGAGCCGTGTGCTGGTTCGTAAGGATTACGATTCGGACGCGGCCTACAGCGAGGCCATCTTTGCTGCCTGCCGAGACGCAGGGGCCGAGCTGGTCGTACTGGCCGGGTGGCTCAAGCTGCTCGTCGTTCCGGCGGAGTACCGAAACCGCGTCGTCAACATCCATCCGGGGCTGATTCCGTCTTTCTGCGGCAAGGGATACTATGGGCACCACGTGCACCAGGCGGCCATCGACTACGGCGTCAAGCTGAGCGGGTGCACGGTCCATTTCGTGGACCACCAATACGACCACGGACCGGTGATTCTGCAGAAGGCGGTGCCGGTTTCGCACGAGGACTCGGCCGACGTGCTGGCCGCGCGTGTGTTCGAGGCCGAATGTGAAGCTTTTCCACAAGCGTTGCAGTTGATC
>CAYSCH010000355.1:0-9766 GCA_964429355.1 uncultured Planctomycetaceae bacterium
CTATCCCGGATGGACGCCAGAGCAAGAAAACCAATAATTAAGCGGAACGTTGATAAAGAATGTCGCTGACTGGTGCCGTCGTAACCGGCACAAGCCGGTCGCCGAGCAGCATGTGACGCTGAGTCAAAAGGTGCGCGGTCATTACGCGTACTACGGGATCACGGGCAACCAGCGTGCGTTGTCCAACTTCCTCCATGCGGTCCAGCGCGTCTGGCGAAGGTGGCTTAACCGTCGCAATCGACAGCGCGAAATGGACTGGGCCCGATTCAACCGGCTGTTGGCGCGGTATCCGCTGCCTGCGGTGAAGATCGTCCACTCGGTGTACATCAAGTAGCGAAACCATGGCCTGAGGAACCGTATGCTCTAATGTGTGCACGTACGGGTCTGTGGGAGCCCTGGGCGGGCAACCGCCCAGGGCCACCTGGCCGGGGCTGACAGAGTTCGCGGCAAAACACGGAGCAACCCGAGCGCGGGGCAAGCCCACGCGGCTATCTTCAGAACGGCAATTTCTCCGCGAATCACGCAAGGCCGTTGAGAGACGCCACGAGGAGTCCCAGTCCAACCGTCACTGCCAGTTCATCCGCTCCGGCCAGGGGACGTCGAGGCGGGTGTGGAGGCGGCCGGCGGCGAGGATGCAGTTCTCGCGGTGTTCGACCAGGCGAGCCGCGACCATGGGCAGGCTGAGATCCTGGACTTCATAGCAGAGCGCCAGCTCGCTCTGGCCGGCCCGCACGAGAGAGAACTGCCCCTCTTCACAGTGGCAAAGACCGGCTCGCACGGTCTCTTCCCCGGCCGTTCGGGGAGCCACGACCAGGAGCCGTTTCCCGCCGCCACTCTTCGGCAACTGGGGAACGGCCTCGGGCAGAAATTCGCTGATGTTGCCCACGGAGTCGGCGTCGGCCGAGAACATCCGGTTGGGCAGGTCCAGCTCCCTTAAGGCGCCGGAGAGAACGGCCCACGACTTTGCCCGCAAGCCCCGGGCAAATCGGTGCACGTTCGGTGGTTCCTTGGCATCGGCGGACGACGACTCCAGCCGGATCAATTCGTCGCCGAGAGCCCCGTCCAGTTGTTCCACCATCTCGGACATGTGAGATTCAATGAGCCTCCCGATCGATTGGGAGAGAGACCGAGTTTCCGAGTCATCGGCATGGGAGCTGGCGATCGCGTCGAGCCAGACCCTCTGCGATCCGAACTGACTGGCCACACGGCTGAGGGAGAACTGGGTGTTCTTCAACTGTTCCCGGTAGTCGGACAGGTGTGTGTTTACCCGTCGCACGAATCGTGCAACGCTCTCGACCACGATGATGTGCGAGCGGAGATAGCAGTAGTCGCTCCACGTTTCTCCGCGGTTCTTCCGACCCCAGAATCCGTTTCCTCGGGCCGTTACTTTTTCAGGGAGCGACTTCTCCAGGGCCGTCAGCCGCTCCTCGATCCGCGTCCACTCGGTGCTGGTCGCCCGTTCGAACTGGCGAAGCCGGTCGCACAGCCACTGGGCCGCTTGCTGGGCGCCGGCGACTCGGGCCTGAGGGTTCGACGTCAGCCGCATGAGCACGTCGCGGATGGATTCGACCGCCATGACCGCCAGGTCCGCGCTTGCGGCCGCCAGGCTGTGTTCCAGTTCCGAGAGGGGCGCGGTGGTGTCGTCCCCTGGACGCCGGCGAGGCCCGAGCGACCGATCGAGCTCTCGGAGAAACGCCCGTTTGTCGCCGAGCCCTCGGGTCGAGGCCAACTGGATCCACTTTCGGAAGACGTGAGCCCCTTTCCCTCCCAGTTGCTGTTCGATGGCCGAGACGAGAACGTCATGAAGGGCCTCTCGATCCAACAGGTACTGCAACCCCGTCTTATGCTCGGCACCTGCAGACGACTCGAACCGTTTCTTCTTCCGCCGTTTCCGCTCCTTCTCCGACAGTTCCTGCAGTTCGGGGAATTCGGCTTCCAGGTACGCGTCCACCGTCTGTTCCTGGAAGAACTTGTCGCCACCAAGCCATTCGGAGACGACGCAGCGGCTCAGTTCCTCCACCGCCAGCGAAGTGATCTCGTTGTGATGGGGATCGAACTGGATCAGACCAAAGGTCCGCACGGGTGTATGGCGACGGGAAGCCAAATCGGGCAGGACGGTTTCTTGCCGGGCCGCGTCAAAGAACTCGCCGACGGGCGAGGCGACGTTCAGGTAGAGGTATTCGGCCACTTTGGCCACGGCCGCTGCATGCGAACGCTTCTCCAGGTCGTCTCCCAGGTGGACCAGATAGGTGTGATCAAAGGCCGGCCGATCCGAAGGGGCCAGGCCGCAGCTTGGATCCCCCGGATATCCGGTGAGCGTGTAATGTTCCACCTCGCTCAGGCAGGAATACCCGTTGGCGATCGCCAGGTCCTGCTGGTCGGGGTTTGCGCCGGTGCCGTGGGTAAGAACCGCGCAGATCTCGTGGGAAGAATATGCCAGTTCCTCCAGGGCCTGGCGCACCAGATACCCCATGTCGGCAACGATTCCGCCCCCGGTCCCTCCGCCGATTGCCGCGACGATCACGACCCGAAGTTGTTTCCGCGGGGCGCCCGTGCCAGGCTGGCCGAGTTTGATCTTGTCGGCCGTCGCCACCAGGGCCTCCCGGATCCGCTTCTTCACCCGTTGCGCCTGGTCGGCAAACGCAAGCCTTCCCAACGGGCGTCGCCCCTCGGTTCGCAGCGAACGCGGGATGTTGTAGAGCCAGCGCCGGCTGAGCCACTGGAGATGGTCCGTCGATTGCTCCCGGTAGTCGGCCGATGATCGTAGCGGCAGGTGCAAGGTCTCGCGAAATTCCAGCGAGTCCTCGCAACGATCGCCGCAAGCCGAGTCGATCGTGGCCGAATCGGTATCCAGGAGCAGGAATTCGAGATTTCCCTGGGAAAACGACTTCTCGTCGCGGAGGATCCTCTTCCGCAGGTCCCGGAGCACGTCGGCAGCGGTCCCACCGATCCCCAGCACCAGGCTCGGAACGAGATTCTGCTCTTCTGCCGCGGAGACTTGCAGCGGAGGCAAGCGGACGGGCTCTGCAGGCGGCGGGAGTTCCAGTGGTTGCAGGCAGGGTTCGAGCGAGTCTTCGTCGTCCGCCACAGCGTCGCCAAGCACGAGGGTCTGCATCGCACGGGGCTGCGGCATCGCATGCCCGCCAGAGTGCGAATGCGGCGCTGGATGGGTCTCTTTGTCGCGCAGCGAGCTGGTGTCGGTCGACGGCGATTGCGGTTCGGAGTTCTCGACCGCTTTCGGCGCGGTCGAGCCGGCTCGGTGCGGGCTGGCCGCCGCCAGGGAATCGACCATCCCACGGCAACTCGGGAAACGGTCCGAGGGTTTTTTGGCCAGGGCGCGAGCTACCACGACCCGATCGGGCGGCGGAAGGGGATTCAATTGCGGCTGGCTGTGCAGATGCTGGTTGGCCAACTGGGCGGCCGTTCGCCCGGGGAAGGGAGGCGTGCCGGTCAGCATCTCCTGGTAGACGATCGCCAGGCTGTACTGGTCACTCGAGTGGCTGGGACTACCGTCAAAGAGCTCTGGGGGCGCATACTGCGGAGTCAGTCCGCCCAGGAGGGAGACATGCTCGTCTTCGAGGCTCTTGACGAGGCCGAAATCGGCCACCTTGACGCGCCCGCTGGTGATCAGCAGGTTCTCCGGCTTGACGTCGAGGTGCTGCAGACCGTGGCTCTCCCGCATGTAATCCAGGGCGTCGGCCGCGTCGGCCACGTAGACCAGCAGTTCGTCGCGAGGAATCCCGGGTTTCCCTTCACTCCGGCACTTCTCGAATCGCTCCTTCAAGCTCATATCGGCCAGTTCGGTCACGACCACCAACTGGCCGTCGACGATCTCGATCCGTTCCAGGGAGAGCAGGAATGGGTGCCGGGCCTCTTTGATTCGGTGGAGCGCCTTCCGCTCGCACGCGGCTCGCTGGTCGTCGAAGTAGCCGTAGACGAGTTTGACCGCCTTGGCCAGTCCGCCGGGGGCTTCGGCCTTCCAGACCTCGCCATAACCTCCCGCGCCGATCCGCTCGATGAGCGTGTATCCGGCAATCGAATCGGCAATGTGGGGTGAGGAGGGTGACACAATACGACCAGATCAAAAAGGCAAGGTCAATACATCGGTAGAACGGCAAAAACGGCAAGTCTACAACCGAAACCGCCGCGGCGTTCACAAGCCGCCGCGTACCGCGCCTTTCGGTTCATCCGGTACTGGCGAGCTCCAGAACAGGGGGTGTAAAATGGACATCCCTGAACGCAGTATTCACAGGCAGACTTCCAAATACCGGGCCTTCTCCCAATGGACAACCCAGTTCCTGGCAGACCTGCACGTCTAACCGGTCCCGGAGCCCCGTGGCGACCATCCTGATCTTCAGGTCCGATCCCGTGTCGATCAACGAGGTGAGGAAGCATCGCCGCTGCCGGTCCTGGCCGACTCCCATGGTCATCGACGGAGCCAGCCTGACAAAATCGGGAGGCTCAATCGACCATTGGCTCAACTGGGCAGCGTTGGCCTCAAAACGATCGTAGGCCACCAGCGCCCCGATTTCCGCCAACCGTTTGCGAATCTCGGTGAAATAGGAGGTCAGACCGACGGCGCCGGCGGGCACCGTGACGACAAGCTGGTGCCGTCCTGCGAGGATCTCCGCCAGGCTTTCCAACGATTCCGTCAGCCGATCCGCTCCGATCTCCGACTGGTGGAGCCGCAGAAACAGATTCGTGGGTTCTTTGCGGCAAAGGGCCTCTTCCGCCACGATCAGCCGGTTCAAATAGCAGAGCTGCTCGGCAATTCGGCTATCCGTGGCAAGCAGGGCACGGGCATCAGCCCCGGATTGCGCCGGTTCCTCCTCAAACGGATGACTGGCCTGGAATCCAAACAATCGCCCCACCCCCAGTTCCATGATCGGGTTGAGGTGGCAACGGACGCCGCGGTGCGTCAGCATTTCGTGCACACGACGGATTTCACGTACCAGCCGGTGGCGGTTTTCCGCGGAGCCGTCGTGGCAGATCGCCGCGTCGATCGCCATCGTTACCGTGTCGCGCCGAGTTGCGGGCAGGGCGGCCGAAAAAGTGAATTCCAGGTCGGCAATCACGACAATATCGCCGTCGTTCAAATCGGCCTGCTGAATCCGTTGCCCATTGACCGACGTGCCGTTGGTGCTGCCGAGATCTTCGATCCGAAATCCGCCCCGCCCGCCGGTGATCACCGCATGCTCTCGGGATACTTTGGGGGACTCGATCTGAAAATCGCAATCGTTGTTTCGCCCAATCGTGAATGGAAACGACTCGATGCAAGTCTCTTCCGTGTCCCCGTTCTCCGCAATCCGCTGGAGCCTGGGAACGATCACAGTCGGATCGTTGATCACTTGGGTTCTCATAATCTCGGTTTACCGAATGGGATTGCCTCACAAGGCGGCTGGGCCGCGGGTCACCAGGAGCGACCGCTCGGCCGAGGTGGCCGGTTTCCGTTGCTTACGGTTCGTCCCGGAAGACTTCACGCTTCGGTTCTTTTTTGGTACCAGGTATTACCCATGGCAGCGTTCCCGCTTGGAAGTATAGCATTTCCCCCGACCGCGGGCGGAACCCGCAGGAATCGGCCTGACGGACGCCTCCACACCCCCAGGTCTGACCTAGAATTGTGCTGAGGATCGCTGATGATCGGGGACCGCCACGGCGGAAGATGAGGGCTACCAGGAAGACGCGACGATTCCCTGTTGAGTGATCCCGAGGATGGAAGATCCCTTTGGCCGCAGGACAGATGTGATGAAGGTACTGATCGTATCGAAGGATCGGGCGTTGCTCCGCCACGTGTCGCGATTCCTTGTGACCTTCGGCTACGAGACAACGCAGGTTGCCGATTATCAACGGGCCGCACAGGTGGCGGAGTTCCTCTCGGCCGATCTGCTCCTGGTCGACGCGGCCCCCGAACCGGGCATGGCCCTCGAACTCTGCCGGGCCGTCTCCCAGCGGCGAGGATCGGGCCGGCACTACACGCTGCTGCTGGTGGACGAGAACACGTCGATTCCGCTTCTCGACGCCGTCGAAGACGGCGCCGACGATTTTCTCACCAGGCCGATCGTCTACGGTGAGGTGCTCATGCGTCTTCATGCGGGAGCGAGGGCCGTGGAATTCCAGCGTCGCGTCAGCCAGCAGCGGCGCCGCGATCCGGTCACGGGGCTGCTCACCTACGCCGCCTTGCACGCCCGTCTCCAGGCTGCAGGGACGTCGCGCAACTCGCGCCGCGGGCAGCTCGCCTGCGTGACTGTCGAGCTGGACTTCATCGATCGCGTGGCATACCAGTTCGGAACCCTGGCCGAGCAGGACGTGCTCCGCCAGTTCGCCTCGCTCCTCGACGGGCTATGCGACAACGACCGCGCCGAATCCGCGCATTTTGGCCAGGGACAGTTCTGCGTGCTGCTGCCGGGCACATCGATCGCCGAGGCCACTTGTTGGGGAGAACAGGTGCGAAGCGAGACGGCTCGAAAGGAATTCCTTGTCGGAGATACCTCCGTCTCCCTGACAGCCAGCATCGGGGTCAGCGGTGCGGAACCGCTCACGATCTCCTCCGAAACGATTCTCGAAAAGTCCAAGCAGGCCCTCCGCATGGCCAAAGCCTCCGGTCACGACTGCGTGGTGCAGGTCAACCAGTTTGTCGAGGAAGAAATGGCCTGGAAAGAACTCGCGGCTCCGGGGCGTCTCTTCGAACGCACCGTCGCCCGCGATGTCATGCTTCCCTGCACGGTGACCCTCCTGGCCACCGATTCAATCGGCTCTGCCGAGTCGCTGTTCCAGCAGACACGGTTGAGCAGCGTGGTGGTCGTGGACCGGCACGAGAAGCTCATGGGCATGCTCTTCGCTGAGGACGTGGCCGAGTACATGCAGGCTTCTGGTGCTCCCGATCAACACGTCTCCACAGTCATGTCGCAACAGGTCGAGACGTTCGACGAGGCTACGCCCTTTGCCGAGATGATGAAGCGTTTTGCCGAGACGGACGTCGATCTGGTGGTCGTAATCGACCACGATCGGCCCACCGGTGTGGTCTCAGCCGCCAGCCTGGCCTCGCTCGGCCAGGCGCCGGAGCAACCGGCCTTCTGCACGGAGACCCCCAGCATGCGTAGCAGTTATCTCCAGATCGCCGAACCGTTGGCGCTCCAATCGTCGACGGATACGGTGTGAGGCGGCCGCAGGAACAAGTCCCGCTGTCAGGTGCACCCTGCCGCGCGTCGGAAGATCCCACGCACGGAACAACAGAATATTGGGCAGAAGGCTAGGATCGGCCTCACCCAGTATTCCACTGCAACCTTCCATCGTTCCAGTATTCCGGTTCAATTTGGGAAGCCGTTTCATGAACATTGCCGCGTCTCCCTTGGATCTGTCTCCACCACGTCTGCAGTAGATGCACCGCCCAACACGATACCGTCTCGAAAAGGAGACAACCAGAGGGCCAGGGGCGTCGACCTGCGGCGGCAGGAACCTCAGGGCAGCAATCCGATCCTCAGCCTGCCGGCTTGGCGTCCGCCGATACCGATATGCCGCCGTTGACAGCGACTCGCATCGCGCCGACGGAGGCGAATCAATTCGGAATCCCACCCGGCACACCTGAGGCGGACGCCTGTGGAAGAACTCCCGAAAAACACAACGGCACGCGTCCCAAGGTGCAGGTCGATCACAACCGGGGGGCTCAACGCCCTGAAGCTACCTTCTTCCTGGGCATTGGGATTGCCCTAGGCGTCGAGACCAACCGCCAGCCGAGGCGGTCCCCGAAACCGCACCTTCTTGTCATTCACAACCGTTGCCCACATGTCGCGTTCTCTCGTTCAATGCCTAGGATGCCTCGACCACCAGTCTCCTGATCACAAGTCTCTCTGCCCAAAACGGACGTACTCGCCCGGTGCCGGAGCTACGCCTGGGCAATGTGGCTCGATAATCCTCTCCCTTTCTGCCGCCAGAATCTTCTCGATCCTTCGCAAATGGTGGCCTCCCTCAAATTCCGTGCCCATCCAAATGGCGAGCATGCCGGCAATCTGGACATCTCCGAAAAGCTCCGCTGCCAGGCAAAGGACGTTGGCGTCAAACGAGCGCCGGCTCACGGCCGCCATCCATTCATCGACGCATGCTGCCGCACGTATGCGGGGCAACTTGTTCGCAGCGATGCACATCCCCATTCCCGAGGCAGCCAGCAGTATGGCCCGGTCGGCCTCCCCTCGGCTGACCATACCGGCCGCCCTGAAGGCAACAACGGGGTAATCCTCCGAGTCACGCCCAGGTGATCCTATCAGAAGGACCTCATGACCGAGATCCTGCAGCACCTGAACGACCTCAGGCCGAACAGCAAACCCTCGACGATCGGAACCGACCACCACTTTCATGCCATGTCTCCGCGATTGCACTGGATCCGAGGGTACCGGAAGCTGTACCTCTGGAGCGTAAGAGGTCCCCCTCGCGCGATTCGGTGGTGATTAGCGGACAGGAGACCAACGATATCGGCGGAGAGTCGCCACAGGTCGCCCCCGTAGTGAATCCGGTTATGCGTGAGCATGAACTCGTCGTCGAGGTGCGAACTCAGGTGATAGTAGGCGAACTTGGCTTCCCATGGCCCGGAGCGCCAAGTGAAGGGCACGCCGCAGCGGAAGTCGGCCGATACGAGGTCACGTTGGTTGTCGAGGACCAACCTTGGAAATGCAGCGCCTTCCAGATCGAGCTGATAGCCCTCGGGCCACTCGTTGTCCGATGTGCCGTAGCGCACCAAGCCGACTCGCCCGCCGGCTTCAAGATCCCAGAGCCACCCCCAGTCTCGTTCGTAGACCCATTGGCTGGCAAGTCGCGGCTCCTTGCCTCCAGAGAGGTAGGAGCGATACATCGGCCCTTCGGGCAGGAGTTGGAAGGTCCAGGGTTCCTTCCGGCTCGCGCCATACCGAGACAAGGTGGAGCCTGATGGAGACCCTGAACAGCGCTCGTCCACGACTCCGCCTGCCTCACTTTTCATTCCGGCGAAGAACTCTTCGGATGAGAGCGATTCCCGGGAATCCCACTCGCCCGCCATCATCGTTGTCTGCATCAGCAGGACGCAACAAGCGGCACACCATCGCGCTGCACAGGGCATGTCAGTCCTCCTGTTTCAACGTAGTCCGATTCTCTGGGCGGTGCAGCGGGCCGGCGCGACCGGTTACGCTCGCTGCTCGGATCCGCCAGCGCGGGAAGCGTCGTCCGAGAGCCGTCTTCCAAGTCGCGCCGGGCCGCCGAACCGTGTTTAGCCTGTATTGTAGTACTCCTCGGTCTGCATGCAATACTACTTGGTTCTTTATTACGACTTACAGGTCACACAGAGAATCTATGAACGTATTCTAGGTGAACAAGGCAAGCAGAACGGGTGCATTCCAGAGGCTACCTCGAGGCCGAAAAACAGCCTTTCTTTAGCCTTGACATCGCCTTGTATATGACATAAGTAGTTTCTGCACAATAGATATCTATTAATAAAAACACAGGGTCGTTATGTTTATCGAACGCATGTTATTGAAATATGACTATAAGGTCTATATAATGAACATCTGGATGGAATAGCCGATCAAACCACGACCGGATTTCCAGAAGTGATGCCGTTCCAACCTGCCAGTCCACAAGCCGGTCGTCGACGGGTTCAGGATGTCGGCCTATGCGGTGCTCGAGGGCGGTGGGCCTGGTGGCGCGATTCTGGTCGGCCGTACTGGACTGATCCAGAAGCAGCAACAGTGCTCAGAAACCCTTTTGTCGGCGGCTTCTATGGAAGATAGGCAAGCTCGCCGCC
>CAYSCH010000356.1:0-9754 GCA_964429355.1 uncultured Planctomycetaceae bacterium
CCAGGGTTGTTTGGAAATCGGCGGCGAAGGCCTCTTGATCTGCCCCGGCCTCGAGGAGGCCTTTTCCGTTCTGTATCGCAGCCTGAGCCAGGGAGGAGTGCGGCTGGCGTTCGTGAGCCGGCGGGCAGAAGCAGTCGAGGCCGATTTCGTCGTCGCCCACAACTTCGTCGGCGGTGCCTTGGTGGCCGGCCACTTCCTCAGCATGGGCTACGATTCGTTTGGCTATATCGGCTTTGGCCCGCGACTGAAACGCGACGAACGCCTCCACGGATTTCGCTCCGCTCTGCTCGAAGAAGGTGTCGAACTGCCACCCGACCGAGTCACCGGTGGAGACGGCCGCGACATCGCCCACGGCCGTTCCGCCATGCAGCAACTTGTGGAAAGCGGCCAGCCGCCCCGAGCCGTTTTCGCATTCAACGACCTCCTGGCGATCGGCGCCCTCCAGTATTGCCAGGAGCACGGGATCAGCGTGCCCGGCCAGGTGGCGATTGCAGGCTTCGATAATCTGCCCGAGTCGCGTGTGACCAGCCCGCCCCTTACGAGCGTCGCCTATCCCGTCGAGTCGATTGCCCGGCTGGCGGTGCAGAGCATTGTCGATCGGATCGAAGGGGCTGGCGACCGTCCACCCAACCGTATTCTTCTGGAGCCCCACCTGGTCGTTCGGCAAAGCACGGATCTCGAAGCGGTCGGCGCAACAACAAACAACCCATCCATCGAAGACGGCCTCGCGGGCCGGAAGTGATTGAACTATGGCAATCCAAGAGACAGGTGTCAGCTACTACGGGATAAGCCACGTCGAGCATGCCCGCCGCGACTTCCAGGAGATGATCGACCACAACTGCACCGCCGTGCTCCTGGCCTTGTCGGAATTCGACATCGACTTCTGGCGCAGGAGCATCGTCGACGTTGTCGAGGCCGGCAAGGAGATGGGCCTGACGGTCTATCTCGACACGTGGGGCATCGGCAAGTGGTTTGGAGGCGAGCCTCCGAGTCTGTTCCTCACAAATAATCCGGGCAACCGGCAGGTGTCGGCATTGACCGGCGAGCCGCTGCCGGCCGCCTGCTTCGGCAGCCCGGCTTTCCGCGAGTACTTCTTCGAACTGTGCGAACGCCTGGCCCGCGATGTCCCGGCCGACGGCTTCTTCTGGGACGAACCCCACTACGCGCTCCCCAAAGGCTACGCCTCGATCACCGGAGGAGCCGGCGACGACTGGAGCTGCCGTTGCCCTTACTGCCAGCGCGATTTCCAGCAGAGGTACGGCTACGAGATGCCGCGGCAATTGACCATGGAGGTGAAACGCTTTCGCCAGGATCGTGCCCTGGATATTCTGGAGTCTGCCTCGCAGAAGATCCGCGCAATCCGCCCGCAAACCAAGATCATCTGCTGCGTCCACGCCACGCTCGGCACCTACTATGTGACCGAGAATCGCGGCTACGACGATTGGGACAAGGTCGCCCGCAGCAATGCCTGCGACGTGCTCAGCACCACGATCCTCTCCTACCAGTTGCCGCGCAGCTTCTTCAAATCGATCACCGAGCGGACCGTCGCGACGGCACGAAAGCACGGCGTCGGTTCGCAGCGGTGGATCATGGGTTATTACCAGGAACCGGAGAATCTGGCGGAGATTGCCGAGATCGCCCAGCTCTATAGCGATCTGGGCGTCGAGAGCCTGTTTGCCTGGACGTACCGCGGCGGCCACGGCACCGTCCTGGCCGCCCCCAGAGCCCTGGAACTCTGGGACGCCGTTGGCAAAGCCTACGGAAAAGTGCTGCGCCGCTAGAGGTAGCCGAAGTCGCCAGACTTTGGAGAGTCATCAACATGCCCAAACTCTGCGCCAGATAAGCCACGATTGAACCATTTCAAACGCGAAGGGAGAGATCCATGGAAAACAACAGCCCCGATTTCGGCTACCTGGAAAAAACCTGCGCGCTGATGCGGCGCATCGAACGCGAGCAGCAGGCCAACATCGAAAAGGCCGCCTCGCTCATGGCCGACGCCATCGGGCAGGATCGGCTCATCAACGTCTACGGCGGCGGTGGGCACACAACCCTCGTAATGGGCGAAATGTTCTTCCGCGCCGGCGGATTTGCCAACATCAACCCCATCATGGAAACCGGGCTCTCGGTCTTCAACCATGCCCTGAAATACCTCGAACTGGAACGCTGCGTCAACTATGGCCGCAGCATCATGAAGTACTTCCGCCTCCAGCCCGACGATGTGCTGATTATCTTCCACAACATCGGCATCAACCCGGCCACCATCGACGCCGCCATGGAAGCCAAGGAGCACGGCGTGAAATTGATCGCCGTGAGTTCCTCCTGCTGGCAGACGCAGATGCCGGCCGACCATTTCATTCGCCATCCAAACGGCAAGAACCTCTTCGATCTGGCCGACGTCTGCATCGACGACTACAACGAGGTCGGCGACTGCGCCGTCACGGTTCCCGGCTTCAATACCCCGATTGCCCCCAACTCGAACATCATCGACTTCTACATCGCCCACCGGCTGGAGATCGAGACCGTCCGCCAGTGCGTGGCCCGCGGAATCGAGCCGCCCATCTGGCGAAGCGCCAACGCCCCGGGCGGCGATGAAGCAAACGCCCGATACGTCGAGAAGTACCAACCGCGAGTAAAAATGCTTTAGTACGAACTGCCGCTCGGCTGAAATGGTCTGCCCCCCCCTGATCGCGACTCTTTCAACAAAGGCCCGACCATACGCGATATCGGCACTCCATCGGTCCCACACCGCCGCACAGGACCTTGAAGTGGAAAGTTGCCTGGTAACCCGGGAACCGTGCGGCGTCCCATACCTGCTCTGGAAACCGCTTATGGACTCTGCGACAATGCCCGACTTGAATCAGGCTCTGGCCGGTTTGCTGCGGAAATACGCAGTCGACACGGCCGGGCCGTGGCAACTCGACGACGACCGCCAGGCGGCAAGGGAACCTTCGCCGCAACTCTTGACACTGCGGCCCGGCTGGCGCTGCCCTGAGGCCGACCTGCCGGAGCACGTCGTTCCGCTCCTCCCCTGGCGAAACGAGCGACGGTTTCAGGAACTGAGGAACCTGGTGCAGAACCAGACCGTCACCCCGGTCCGGATGTGCCGGTTTGCCTGCATCAGCGACGGCGAGGCCTTGCCGCTCGACGGATTGCTCTATCGCCAGTTCGATCTGGCCGCGTGGCTGGGCGGATCGCCGATCGCAAGCGTCTATGCGAGCATCGACGGCCAGCTTGCCGCCAACGCGGTCGTGCGGCTCGAAAACGGCATTGTCTGCAGCATCGAAGCCGCGACGACCCTCCCTGCCGGCACGCCGATGAAAGATCGCCACGAAATCATCGCCGGTCGCGGCGTGGCCTCGGATCGCGTGGTCGACACCCAGGTTCCCCAGTCCTCGGTCTACGTCTGGAGTGATACCGGGTTCGCCGAGTTCACCGACACCGACGCGGAACTCCAGGGATTCGATTCCCATTCGGTGGTCCTGGCCCGCGCGGCCTTCGACGCCCTGAAACGGCCGGACAGTTGCCACCAGCTCCGCTGCGAGCACCGGCGGTTGCAGCATCTGGTGGCATTGGCCCGCCAGTCCGATCGGCAGCTTGAGCGACTCCAGGCCGCCGGGAGGTTGTCATGAAACCACTGAAGATCGCCATGCTGTCGCTGACCCACGGTCACACGCGGAAATACTACCAGACCCTCAGGGATTCACCCAAGCTCGATTGGGTCGCCGTCTGCGCCGAAAATGATGCTGTCGAGCAGCGGTTCCGCCGGGCCGTCAAGGATGTGCCCTGCTACCGCAACGAAGCCGAAATGTTCGATCGGCATCCCGAGATCGAGGCGGTCGTGCTGGCCTCCGCCAATAGCAGGCACGCAGCCCAGGTGGCAATGTGTGTGGAACGCGGCATTCACATTCTCTCCATGAAAATTCCTACCTTCGATCTGGGCGAGTACGACCGCATGATCGAGTCGGTGGAGACGGCCGGCCTGGTCTGCCAGATCGAGCTGGAACTGCACTACAACCCGGTGGTCGAGCGGGTCAAGCGGCTGGTGGCCTCGGGAGTGCTCGGCCCCCTGCGTTCCGTACAGGCCACCAATATCACGCTCTCGCCCGTGTGGGCCTTCCCGTGGCAGGGTGTGCCGGAAGAAAGCTATGGGCGGCGTGTTTCCCTGGCCGAGGGAGACCACCGCTTCCGCGGCGGCGCCCTGTGCGACCACCCCCACGTCTTCGACCTGATCCGCTGGCTGACCGGCAGCGATTTCCAGCACATCTACGCCGAGGTCGCCCCCAACATGCGGACGGACCTCGAAGTGGAAGACCTCCTCCTGGTCACCGGCAAGATGGCCGATGGATGCACGTTCCTCCTCGACCCGTCCTGGTCGCGCCTCGAGGAACGGCTCGAAGAGCCCGGACCCGGCTGGGAGGTGTTTCCCAAGCGAATGGAGGTCAACCTGACCCTCCACGGCCGGCGCGGCACCCTGATGGCCGACTGTTTCGGGCCCAACGTCTATCACAACGGGGCGCCTCGCGACCGTTACACCGTGCAATATACCTACTTCGATGAATGGATCGGCCTGATCGACGAATTCTGCGACTGCGTCCGCAACAGACGGACGCCCCAGATCAACCTCCGCTGGCATCGGCGGACGATTGAGGCCATGAACGCCTGCTATGACAGCATCGCCCGGAGGCAACCGGTGACTTTGTGAGAATACGCTTGCCGGCAGCAGTCACGTAGGGTGCGTCTTGTCGCACCAGGCAACCGCAAATAACGCCACAAGCGGTGCGTCTCACGCACCCTGCACAAGCCCTTTCCTTGTGGGAGAAGCAACCATGAAACGCTTCCTGCTGTGCTTGTTCACGGTTCTGGCGACTCAGACCGGCTTGGCCGGCCAGGTCACGGTGTTGATGCCGCCGGTGGGCGAGAAGGCCTACAAAATCGCCGGCGAGGAGTTCGCGGGCCTGTGGGAGAAGGTCACCGGGCAGCGCCCGCTGCTGCGTCAGGCAGAAATCGACCAGAAGGCGGCACCCCAGGGCGACGTGATCCTCATCGGCTCCGATGCGGTCAACCCGGTGGTCCATCAGTTGATCCACGACGCGGTGATCGATGGTTTGGATCTCCAGTACGGCGGCGACAACTACCGGATGTTGACGATACCGCATCAAGGCCGCCAACTGGTCATCGTTGCCGGCGGCAGCGGACGGTCGACGATTTACGCCGTCTACGACTTCTTCCGGCTGCGCGCCGGGGCGGAGTACTTCTGGGACGGCGACCGCATCCCCCGGCACGACTCCATCGATCTGGCCGGTCTGGACGTGCTTCAGAAGCCCCATTTCAACTACCGCGGTTTGCGTTACTTCGCCCACCGCGGCCTGCACCGCTTCCAGGCCGAGCATTGGGACCTCGAGGACTGGCAGCAGGAGATCGACTGGCTGCTCAAGGAACGCTTCAACCTGTTCATGCTCCGCACCGGTATCGACGATCTGTTCCAGCGGGCCTTTCCCGGCGAGGTGACCTACCCGCCCACCGACGGGCAGGACCCCGATGCCGAGGACCGCTCCTACAACGATCGCACATCCTTCTGGGCGCTCCGCTACCGGGGCGAACTCCGCAAGCAGGTGCTGCAATATGCAAGAGATCGCGGGCTGCTGCATCCGGAAGATACGGGCACGATCACCCATTGGTACTCCCACACACCCAGCTCCTTCTACGCCAGCCACCCGGGTTTTCCGGTCATCACGGACCAGAAGTCGGGCTACAAACTGTCGACGCACGCCATCTGGGATATCGAGGCGGAAAAAACCTGGGACACCTACTGGAAGCTGACGGAGACGCACGTGCGGGAGTTCGGCGGGGGTGTGCCGCAAATGTTCCATACCATCGGCATGGCTGAGCGAACCTTCGGCACCAGCGATCGTGACAACTTGCAGCGAAAGCTCTATGTCTACCGCAAGACGCAGCAGGAGCTGCGCGAGCGCTATCCGGACGCTCCGCTGTTGATCGCCAGTTGGGACTTCATCGGCTGGAAATGGACCGACGAGGACGTGCAGCGATTGACCGAAGAATTCGACCCGCAGCGGACGATCCTCCACGACTACACGGCCGACCTGGCGGAAAAGGCGACCTTCCGCGACTGGAACCTGCCGGGGCGGTTTCCCTGGATCTTCGGCATCTTCCACGGCTTCGCCCGCAACAGCGACATCCACGAAGACTACGGCATTCTGAGCGAGCGGTTGCGCGACGCGGCCGGCGACGGCAAGTGCCTCGGGCTGGTTCTGTGGTCGGAGATTTCCCATAGCGATACGTTCCTGCTGGAGTACCTGGCCGAAAACAGTTGGGACCCGCAGAGTCTGGAAGCCCCCCAGGCCGCCGAGCGTTACTGCCGGGCCCGCTACCCGGCCGAACTCGGCCAGGCGATGCGGCCGGTTTGGGACGATTTCCTCAGGTTGTCTCAGACCCAGCACTGGACGATGAAGTCCCCCGATCGCAGCATTCTCTTCCAAGAACCGCAGTTCCGCATGAACGGCAGCGAATTCACAACGCTCACGCCGGAACGTATGAAGGCGATCGGCGCCGCCCAGCAGCGTGTGGCCCCCGAGTTGAAGACAGCCCCCAAGGTGCTGCGGCAATTGGCCGGGCTGTCGGCCCAGTGGTATTCCGACGAACTTTGGCGCCGCGATGCCCTCGACATAGCTCGCACGGTGGCCAACCGCGCGCTGTTCGTCAGCCTCGCTCAAGGCGCACAGCGCATGGAGGCCTGGCGCGAGGCCAAGACCGAGGCCGCTTCGATTGGGCAAGCGGCCGAGGTGAACCTGGACCTCTACGACGCCTTTGCCGACGTGCTCGCCCAGGCCGACGAGTTCTCGATGGACGCCAGCCTGCACCGCCTGGAGCGGGCCCGGGAGCTCAGCGGCGTACAGCCCCAGGTCAATCCACATGCCGAGTTGACTCTGAAGGCCAACGCGGAGAACGGCTACTGCCGCAGCCACCACTACGAGTTGGTGCGTAGCGTCAACCGCCGCGAGGCCCAGGCCTACTGGAACTGGGTGCTGAAACGAGTCGAGGGGAGCGACCGCGGTCCATGGCGGCGGCCCGCCGAGTTGACGGACGAGGACAAAACAATCGCCAACGAGTTCTACGCGGCGCCGCTGGCGAAGATGAAGCCCACGGCCGCTCGCGGTCCGGCCGAACTGGCCGCGGCGCTCGACCGGCTTGCCGGTTGCGTGCAGAAGGTGGTGGAAGCAGAGAATGGTGATCGGTAACGGCGTGACGGCAAGGTAACCGGAGGAGAACGTCCGATGAGAAAGCAGCTTTCTGTGGTTCTGATTCTGCTGGCCGCTGGGCCGCTTGCCGCCGCGGCGGCGGCGGAGCGCGAGGCGGTGAGCGTCATCCCGCAGCCCGAGAAGATGGAGCTTCAGGAGGGCAAGTTCCTCATTGGGCCGGAGACTGCGATCGTCTGCGATTCTCAAACGCGTCAGGAGGCCGAGTATCTGCGGGATCTCCTCAGGACTCCCACGCGATATGAGTTGCCGATTCGTGAGACGGCCCCGAGCGATGCTGCCAACAGCATCGTGTTGCGAACCATCTCGGATGCGAACAATCTCGGCGAGGAAGGCTATGCCCTGAAGGTGAGCGCGGATCGGGCGGTTATCGAAGCCGGGACGGCCGCGGGCGCGTTCTACGGCTGCCAGACCCTCCGGCAACTTCTGCCGGCGGCGATCGAAAGCGAGTGCCTGGTGGGCGGCGTCCAGTGGGAGGTGCCGTGTGTCGAGATCGAGGACCGCCCCCGCTATCCTTGGCGCGGCATCATGCTCGACCCCGGACACAACTTCCTCACAACCGATTTTGTGAAGCACTACCTCGACGTGATGGCCCTCTACAAGCTCAACCGGCTGCACCTGCACCTGACGGATATGGGCTGGGCGATCGAGATCAAGAAGTACCCGGAGCTGACCAACATCGAGAACTGGCCTCCGATCGCGCCCCGCTGGCACCGGGTTTACGGCAAGTGCACGCAAGGTTTCTACACCCAGGACCAGGTGCGCGAGATTGTCGCCCACGCCGCCCGGCGTCACATCCTGGTCATTCCCGAAATCGAACTGCCCGCCCACTCCAGCGCCGCACTGGCATGCTATCCGGAACTGATCTGCCCGAACTGGAAGAGCCAGGCCGAAAAAATCGATTCGTATTTCGACCTTCCATTCAACTACTGTGCCGGCAACGATAAGTCCTTCGAGTTTCTCGAAGGCGTTCTTTCCGAAATCATCGAGCTGTTCCCTGGGCCCTACGTCCATATCGGCGGCGACGAGCGTGCCCGTGGGGCCTGGGAGGCGTGCCCGAGATGCCAGGCCAGGATCAAGGCCGAAGGCCTCGCGAATGAAGACGAGTTGCAGAGCTACTTCGTCAAGCGAATCGAGAAGTTCATCCAAGCCAAGGGACGGCGGCTCATCGGCTGGAGCGAGATCATGGAAGGCGGCCTGGCTCCCTCGGCCACCGTTCAATCCTGGCTCGAACCCAAGCACGCCGTGACGGCCGCCAGCCAGGGGCACGACGTGATCATGTCTACCAATCAGAACTGCTATCTCAACTACCGTGGCCTGTCGCTGGAAAAATCCTACGCTTTCGAACCCACGCCCCCCGAACTGGCGCCGGAGGCCGCCAAACATATCCTGGGAGTCGAGCCGTGCCTCTGGGGCTTCGGACAACATCGCCACGATGAGCTCGTCTTCCCACGACTCTGCGCCTTTGCCGAAGTCGGCTGGTCGCCGAAAGACCAGCGCGACTGGAACAGCTTCGCCGCCCGTCTGAAACCGCACGGCCGGCGGCTCGACGAACTCGGCATCAATTACCGCCGCGAGTCCGTCCTTGCCGACACACCATAACCTCGCCCCCCGTAGCTGAAGTCGCCAGACTTTGGCCCCCAGCACCCGTAGCTGAAGTCGCCAGACTTTGGCCGCCCTACCCGAAGTCACCAATCGTAGCTGAAGTCGCCAGACTTTGGCCCCCAGCAACCGTAGCTGAACGCGTCAGACTTTGGCCACTCGCCGACAACCGCGGGAATCCGTCAAGGAGAAATCAACATGAGACGTTTCGCAGCGATTCTGGTGGTTCTTTCCTTGTCAGCCCCGTGGGCGATGGCCGACGAGCCTGTCCTCGTGGCCGTCGACACCAACGGGGCCGCGGCGCGCCTGGGCGCACCGGCCTCGGCCGAACTCGACCTGGCGAAAATCCCAGCCGGCCTCTCGCCAGACCGCCTGGGACTGGTCGAACTGACGGGCGGAAAGATCCCCGCGTCCGCACCGATTCCCGCCCAGTTCGTGCCACAGATATCGGGAGCCACTCAAGGTACGCTCTGGTGGCTCATGCCCGCCGGCCCGGCTGGGCAGCGGAGTTTCCATGTCGTTGAAATCGAAAAACCAGGCCCGCCGAGTCTGAAGGCCAGCCTCGACGAGCAGCAACAGGCGGTCGACGTGACCGAAGCCGGTCGGCCCGTCCTCCGCTACAATCAGGGCACGGTCCCGCCCCCGCCCGAAATTGTCGATCACTACGAGAAGAAGATGGACCCGCCCCAATTCTATGCCCGGGGCGACTATATTCACCCCATCTTCGGCCCCGACGGCCAGGCACTGACCGACGACTATTCCCTGGATCACCCCCATCATCGCGGCATCTGCTGGGCCTGGCCCATTGTGCGATGGAAAGGCGAGTCCCGCGACATCTGGGCCGTGCGTGTCCTGCCCGAAGAGCCGGGAGGCGTGTG
>CAYSCH010000357.1:0-9749 GCA_964429355.1 uncultured Planctomycetaceae bacterium
CGTGTGGGACAGGACGAAGAGGATGATCGACAGGACGGCCA
The DNA here is from genome assembly GCA_964429355.1 of uncultured Planctomycetaceae bacterium. Classification (GTDB taxonomy): domain Bacteria; phylum Planctomycetota; class Planctomycetia; order Pirellulales; family Thermoguttaceae; genus JAAYAY01. The sequence continues at coordinate 42 of CAYSCH010000357.1, forward strand.
AGCCGATCCACAGCGCGATGACCGCCCCTTCGAGGCAGGCGAGCCGGCCGGCAAGCTGTTGCAGGCTGAATCGTCCCATCGTCTATTTTCTCACGGGCTGGGGACGAACGGAGATCCCGACTTGGCGCACTTCGGCCTGGCGGCAGGCGCTGAGCACCTCGGCAACTCGCTGAAATTTGCCGTCTGCGTCGCCACGGACAAGCACCCCCAGGTCCTCGTATTGGCCGCGTGCCGCGGTCAACTGGCGGGTGAGTTCATCGAGATTGTCGATAGGGGTGCGATCAAGCACGATCTGTCCATCGGCATACACGTTGACTACTCGAGGCTCCGGAGCCGGGCTGAGCGCCTCGGTGTTCGACACTTCCGGCACCCGCACTCCGATCTGCCTCTCGAGTTCCGAGAACTTCGTGCCCACCATGAAGAAGATGATCAACAGGAAGACCACATCGATCATCGAAGTCAGGTTGAGCGTCGGTTGTTCATCCAAGTGCGTCTTCAGAGGCATGGCTTGTCACGCGACCTCTTTCTTGGTGCTGCGGCGAGGCTTGGGAGCATCGGGTTTCTTTTCCCGCTCCAGTTCCTCGGCCGATATCAGATTCACCAGGTTCTGGGCCAGGGCATCGATGTCGATGATCAGGCGATCCACCCGGCTGACGAAGTACATGTAGAAGATGAGGGCTGGAATAGCGACCGAAAGTCCTGCCGCCGTGGTCAACAAGGCCTGGCTGATACCACTGGCGAGCAATTCCGGCCGCCCCATGGCATCGTTGGTGGCGATCACATTGAAGGCCGCGATCATGCCGAACACCGTTCCCAGCAGCCCGAGGAGCGGGCTGATAGTGGCGATGCCATTGAACACCCGGAGATAGCGTCGAAGCCCGTTGGTGATTCGTTCGCCGCTGTCGATGATGGCCTGCTCGACTTCCACGCCGGGGCGTCCCCACTTTCGCACGGCCCCGGCAAATACGACGGCCACGGGGGAGCGGTTCTCCTGGCAGAGTTGCAGGGCGGCTTCGCGATCCAGTTCCCCATCACGAACCTGTTCGAGAAACCGGCGGACGAAAGGGCGAGGAATGATTCTGCCGCGGCGGAGGCTGACAGTGCGCTCGAAGATCAGAGCGACGAGCACCAGCGAGCACGCTCCCAGAGGATACATCAGGATGCCGCCGTCCCGAACGATGTCCCAGAGGTTGCGGGTAGGAATCAAACCTTCATCCGCAACCGATTCGGCGGGTCGAGGGGCTGCGGCGACTCTCGCTGCGGGCGCCTCGCCGGCCATTGTCTTGCCGCTCAAGGATACCGCACCGGCGATCACACACACGAGACAGCAATCCCGGACCAAGATCCGGTGAAGGAGTGGCGTCTTATTCATGGCATATTCGGTCCTGAATCACGTTTCTTGATCGAGTTGTTGTTCAGCCTGCTCAGCGGCTTGGGTTTCCGGATAGTTCTTCAGCACTTGTCGATACAGATCACCTGCGTCTTCGTGATCGCCCTGCAACTGGCGGCATTTTCCGGCCTGCAGCAGAGCCGCCGCCTGCAATTCGGGATAATCGTAGAGGATCTCGACCTGCATGTACGCTCGATAGGCCTCGGCGTAAAACCGCTGATGGAAGAATGTTTCGGCAATCATCAATTGGGCCTTGGCGGCCGTTTCGGTGGCTTCTCCTGTGGGAGAGTGAATCACCTTCTCGTAGGCCTCCCTGGCTTCAGCAAACAGGGCTCGAGCAGCCAGAGAGCGTCCCCAAACATAGTCGAGTTCATACTGTTGCGGGAAGTCGGGATGGGTTTCTGCAAAAGACTCGGCAATGGCGGCGGCGTCGTTCCAGCGTCCGGCTTCGGCGTGGAGTTGTGCCAGTCGCATCCGGGCAGTGGCGAGCAACGGGCGGTTCACGGCCGGTGTTTCGGCGGCAAACTGCTCGAACAAGCCTAACGCTTCCGTGTCCTTGGCCTGGTATGCGGCTTCGGCCGCGGCAAATGCTGCCGCCGGACGCAGGTCACTCTGGGGACACTGGCTGACAAGCTGCTGAAACCGTTCTCGTGCGTGCAACCAGTCTGCGGAGGCAAGAGCAACCTGCCCCGCCAGGTACAGGGCTCGATCCCGTACGGGCTCGCTCCGGTCGTCACAAAGAAGCTCCTGGAGGATTGCGGCAGCGTCCGAACGGCGTCCTGCGTCGAGATCCAGTTGCGCGACCGACAGCATCGCGTGGGCGCAGTAGGGGCTGTTGTGATTCTCGGCCACGAGACGGCGGAGCAGTGAGACCGCCTCATCGGCCTTGCCCTGCTGGCGGCAAATCCAGGCCAGACCATACAGGGCGCCGGCCCGTTGGCAATGGGCTGGATCGAGATCAAGGATTTTCCGGTAGAATTCGGCCGCCTCTTCGGGCCGTCCCAGGCGTTCATACAACTGGGCGACATCCCAGAGAGCGTCTCTCCCCCAAGTGGACCGGGACTGGTCATGGGCGACCTGCATGAAAACCTGGCAGGCCTCGTCGAGGCGGCCCTGGTCTCGCAGTACCTGTCCGAGAAGGAACCGGGCCTCCGCGAGGATGGCTGCATCCTGGGTGGTTTCAAGCAGCCGGGTTAAGGTGGTTTCGGCCGAGTTGTCTTCGGCGTGTCCATGCTGCGTCCAGGCCAGTCCGAGGGCTGCACGCTGCTTGCGACAGTCTTCGGCATCGCCCTCGGCGATTTCTCGATAGAGGGATTCGGCTTGATCGTATTCTTGGGCGTCAACTGCCGCCTGGGCGATCTGTTCGGCAGCGTCCCAACGAATCGCTGTCGATCCGGCGGGGGTGGCGATTGCATCCTTGTACCTCTGGATCGCTTCATCTACATGCCCAAGAGCGGCATGGCAGATAGCCGATATCGCCAGGGACCGGCCCGCATGAGTGTGCGCCTTGAGCAACGAATCGTGTTTGGACAACGTCTGGAGGGCGTCTTCATACCGCCTCATCGCGGCCAGCAAAGAGGCCTCGACAAGTCGCGCCTCCGCGGCCAGGTCTCCCGATGCAGTGGCGAGGACGGGCTGGATTTCATGCAAGGCTTTCTCGAAGCGGCGCTGTCCCTGGTAGCTCAGCGCCAGGAGGTACGCGTCTTCGATCGCGGCGGGCTTTTCGAGGTTCGACTCGTCGAGTCGGCAGAGCGTCCGCTCCGCCGCTTCGTAGTCCCGCTGCTCCAACTGGATCCGCGCAAGGAGTCGGAGAAGATCCGAAGCTGCCGGGCTCTCAGGGCATTCCGTCAGGAATCGCTCTGCCTGGCTGCGGGCTTGGGCATGATCGTTCATTCGCAGCGACGTCTGCACCGAGGCGCGGCGGGCGTCGTGAAGCCAGGGATCGTCTTCTTTGGCGGCCGCGATGGCGCGATCGAAAGATGCTCGTGCTTCCTGGAGATGATCGGCGGCGAGTTGACAGTCGCCAGCATGAAAGATGATGGCAGTCTCGGTCACGTCGCCCGCGGATCGGTCCGCGTCAGACCCGGTACGCTCTTCTTCGAGCCGGGCAATTGCCGCACGAAACGCCTCGACCGCCCCAGTCCAGTCTTGGTTGGATTTTCGGCAGAGTCCCAGCCAGTAATGGGCCTGGACGGCAACCCGCGGATGATCGATGAGTTCGGAAAACACCACGCTGGCATCGCCAATCCGGCCGAGTTTCATCAGGGCCCAACCCCTTCCGAGCCCCGCCCTCGCCGCCCAGGGACTGGACAGGGCCGTCGACTCCAGTTCCGTAAAGGTGCCCAGTGCGGACGAGTACTGTTGTTGGGTGTATTGGAGCGATCCGAGGCGGTACTTTGCCTCGATGGCTGCGGGACTTTGGGGCTTTGCGGCCAGGGCCAGATAGTAGCGTTCCGCTTCATCGGCGTTTCCCAGCGTTTCGAGGGCGCGGGCAAGTCCCAGTCGGCACTGGTCCTGCGACAGGCCGTCGGGGTATCGCTGGAGGCACTCCCGGAACAGAAGCTCCGCCTGATCTGCATTGCCCTTCCGGAGGGCGAGCTGGCCACGATAGTTCAAAACGAGTCCGTTGAGTCGATCGTCGGGAAATGTGGACGAAAACTCGGCGAGGTGGCGATCGGCACTCGCGTGACTGGCGAGAAAATCGCATTCGGCGCGGCGAAACAGGGCCTGGATGCGAAATACCCCTGTCGGCTGCGATTGCCAGTAGTTGTGGAAGTGCTGTGTTGCCTCGTCGTAGCGTTGCTGCTGAACCAGCGTTTCACCGAGATAGAATTCGGCCTGGGCGGCCTCCGGATGATCCGGGTGGTTGCGAATGAAACTCTCCAGTTCGTCGGACGCGGCTTTCCATTGCTGCCGGGCATAGAGTCCCCTGGCGAATCGGTAGAGCCGGTCCGCATCGTCGGACTCGGCCGACGTGAAGCGGACGGCGACCAGCACGGTCACGACGAGGACGGTTACTGGGGTGAGGGAGGATCTCATACCTCAACAGACCAAGAGAAGAGAGGGAGTTACAGCCGGTTTGGGGCCAGCGGGTTGTTGCCCGGAGACACAAGTACCGGATCTCGCCTGGGCGGCTAACAAAAAGAGCCGGCAGCATCGAAGTTTGTCGACCGATGCTGCCGGCGGAAAGTCGTGTGCGAGGAGAACCATCCCAGGCAAGGCCGCGGGCGACCGATACCGCCGGGCCGCATGCTCTCTTGTGGGATCGATGCGGCCCGCGTCTTCTATCGGAGCCACGGACAATGCGTTTCGTTGGGGCTCTCGATAGTCGACGGAGGACCCGCGTCTTGGCGGGTTCCTCAATAGTTGCTGGTCAGCCCACCGTCGACGTTGCCGACAATATGGAGGTGATTGTGATCGATATAGACGACTTCCTGTGCATCTTCGTTTTTGCTTGTGTAAGGGATTGGCCAGCCAACTCGGGTGGTTTCCTGGAAATAGAGGGTGCACTTGTAATGAGCATGGTGCTGCTGTGCCGGACCGAGCAGCGGGTACACGCGAGGCGGATCAACATAGTCGGAAATCGGCTCAATCACCATCCGCACATGGTTTCGCTGTGTCTCGTGGAGGAAAGGCAGGCCTCCTTCGACCGGGCGGGCCTTTTCCAGGGCACGCATGACTTCGTCTTCACTGGGAGGATCGAGGGCTACTGCGGGTCCGCCCTCGGTGATTGGGCCGAGGATGGGAACCATTTCGTAGCGTTCGTGCTCCCAGGCCTTGTCTTCCAGTTCGTCCTGGAAGAAAGGGCTCAACGGAATCGGATAGAGCAGCAGCGAGCCGCGGACATTCGGACCATAGGTCGTGCAGCCGCTGGAACTGATCAACGTGAACAGAGCTGCCAGGATCACGGCAGCGGATGCGGTTTTCCGGTACATCGATGTTACCTCGACGACTTTGTGCTTGGAGCGGTTGGGAGACACGACGCTCACAACCGACAGAAAGGGTTCTCCCCGCGAAGCGAGTGCGGCCTGCGGATCGCAAGCCCTCGCGACTACCACTAGTTATCGTGTCAAACTGTGCCAAACTTGCGGGTTTTTCGGTTCGTAGCGGTCAAATGGCAGAATCCGGATGATGGAGCGAGATGGCGCAAAGAGATATCCTCACTTGTGCATGTTCCCCGGTTTATCAGATGGGCGATTTTGCCTGGCGCGATCAAAGAAAAAATACCCCCGCACAGTTTTCACCATGCGGGGGCTCTCGTCGCTACCAGAAGGCGTATATCTTACCTGCAACTGGCTTTGTGCGGTCGGAAGAGGCCGGAGAACGGTCCTCGTGCCGCACCATCGTCGAAGTCGAGGTTCCACCAGCCGTCGTGCCATTCAAGGGTAACTTTTCTCCATCCGAGGGGAACCTGCGGATAGGGATAGAAGGGACCCATGTAAGGCCAGCACATTGGTGAGTATTGTTTGGGATACGTCACCGCAGCATAGTTCGGATGAGCTGCGTAACTGGGCCAGGCGTAGTTGGGCATGGCGGGCTGGTCGTAGCGGGCCGGGACGGCGCCGCTTCCGATCGGGGTGACGTACTGCTGTTCAGGAGCCGGAGCCTCGTTCTGAAGGTAGCCCACGGGAATCGGCTGGCCGACTGGCTGTGCCTGTAGAACATCGGAAACGGGGGCGGGCGGCGCCTGCAATTCTGCAATCAAGGGCGAGCGAGCCGCTGACTGGAGTTGGACAGGGGCCTTGGATTCGGCGGCAACCGGAATGGCAGGGGTAGCATCGAACGTCGTTGCGACGGGCGAAGCTTCCTGCAGTCTCTGGGTCGCCTTTGTGGAAATGCTGGCGGTATCGCTCGGGAAAGTTGCCGTCGGCGTTTGCACACGCCGCTCGGGTGCTGTGGCACCGTTGACCTGCCGAAGCGGTGCGCCGAGCAAGCTGGAGACGTTGATTTTCGTCCGCTTGGGGGCGATTTCGTCACTTGCCGAGTCCGTCAGCAAGGTCGGGTCAACCGTCAGGTTGTTCACGACTCGCTCGACCCCCTCGGTCTGGAAGGCAACGCGGAGCGCCGCGTTCATCTGCTCATGGCTGGCAACACGTCCGCGAAGCCAGGCAGTACCTTCCTGAAACTTGACACCAACCTTGTAGCCTTGCAGTTGGCCACTCTGCCGAAGATTGGCGGCCACTTGTTCAGCAACCTGTTGGTTACCGGCCATGGCCAGTGTCGGCAGCACCAGAACTGCGGCCGCAACCGCGAGTACGTAAAACAAACGTCGCATGCCATCCCTCCTTCTTTCAGCGACTTCGTGGCCCTTGTCGGGCGGCGTAAGCTGCTACGCCCGCAACTTGAAGTTGCTTCTGCTTCCCCCCGGAACCACGCGACTCTGAGGCCCCTGTCAGCGGATCTGGCCTCGAGATTGGATTGTATTGTCGGTCGGATTTCCGGACTATCAAAAAACCACTCGAATGGACGGAAGGGCCGAACCAACGCGCCCTGCCGTAGCGAGCAGGTCACAAGTCCGATCCGAATCGTCCCCTTCGACACAACCTCCACGTGAAGAAGGTTGTCGTCTGACTATAAATTTCGGTTGCCGATTGTGCGAACCGGAGGGTTTTTTCCAATTTTGCCGGTGTTCCCGGTCGTAACAGAATTGCCTGTCGTAGCGTTGAAAGCGGTAAACTATTGTGAACTAATCGTTTAGACGCGAAGTTCGTCATTCGTCGAACCAACATTGTTTTTCTTGTGGCATGCCTGCACGCCGGTGCGACGTGTTAGTTGGAGCAAGACGAGCCACCGAAGTGGGTAAATACAACAGGCACAGCCTCGGGAGGCTGTGCCTGTTGCCGTTTCGTGCAGGTTAGTCGTTTCAGTTCGCGTCAGCGAATCAGTCTGCGAAGTTCGGAATCGAGTTCGGCCACGTGGATGTTACGGTTCACCACTCGCCCTTCCTGATCGACAAGGATCATGGTTGGCAATGTGTGGATTCCCAGCTCGTTTGCCGGTCGGCTATCGAGGCCTCCGTCTTCGTGGACCTGTTGCCAGGGGAGTGGATTCTGTTGCAGGTAGGACGACATTGCCTGGGTTTCGCCGTCCAGGTTGACTCCGATTACCTGAAAGCCTTTCTTGCCGTAGCGGATCGCCAGGTCCTTGAGAACGGTCATGTCGGCCTTGCAGGGCTCGCACCAACTGGCCCAGTACTGGATGATGACGACATTGCCACGGTAGCCACTGAGGTCGACTTTTTCCCCGTTGGCGGCTTTACCGGAGAATTTGATCACGTTACCGACCGAGTCGAGGCGTGTTCGTGCCCCGGCGGCCTTCCGGGACTGGGACGATTGGGGGAACTCTTTTACGATGCGGTCGTACCACTCTTTCGCCAGCTCTTCGTCGCCGCCGAATTCGTGGGCCATGGCCAACTGCAGCATGGCTTCCGCTGTCTCTGGCGACTCCGGATAGGTTTCAGCAAATTGTCCCAGGTTCTTGAGCCATTGCTCATGAATGCCGGCGAAATCGTTGGAGCCTGCATTCAGCATCTTCAGCCCATACTCGGCGCTCATCTTGCGGAACGCCACGTAGGCTTCGAGATTCTGTTCGCCGGTTTTTTTCAAGGCCGCCGCGAGGGAATCAAGGCGTTGGATTCCGGCATCGAACTCACCCGATTGGACTGCCGCGCTGACGGTGTCGGCAAGTTGATTGACCCACACGGCCTTGTCTTCAGCGGTTGTCGACATGCCGACGATCTTCTCGAGCAGGTCGGCGCGAGCCTGGTGCAACTGGGTTCGCGAGGCCGCATCCGTGGCTGTGGCCGATTTCGCATCCAGTTCCTGCAGCTCGGTCATGGCGGTTTGCAGGGCATCGCTGGGGGCAGAGGCAGGCATTTCGGGCTGTCGGAGAGACGGGGCTTTGTTGAAGAACTCACCCGATGCCGCAACTTCTTCCTGCCCGTTTTCCAACGGTGTCGGAACCTGGATGGCTCGCCAGATGTCGCCCACTTTCACCAGTGTGCCGATCTGGACCTGGCCATGCTGACCATCGGTTTGGGTGATGGCGACCACATTCTCATAGACCTGCAAATCCTTGGTCGATCCGGCAGTACCCGCAGGCACGACTCCCGGACGAGTTCCGCTGAACTGCATCCATTGGGTCTTGGCCTGGACGGCCTTCTGTTCGCCGGCCAGCTTGGTAAACTGCTTTTCCAGATCGGCGATCCTGGTTTGAAGCTCCTTCACCCTTTCCTCCCCCAAGCCGAGCGTAGCGAGCTCTGCCGGTTTCAGGGCCACGCATGAGAACCGACGGGCATCGCGTTCCGCGAGCGCCGCCACGATTTCGGCGGACACTTCTTCTGCGGAGATTACCTTCCACGTGTCGACCTCGCCGTCCTCATCGCTGTCGATGCCCCAGCGTGTGCCAGCTCCGTGAAACCAGCGATACTGGTCTGCCCGGTTGTTACCATCGCTGTCAATGTCTCGATAAACTTCCAGGCCGTCCTTGAAGTACCGCCATTGATCGACGATACCATTGCCATCGGCGTCGACAAAGGAACGGAGGAGAATTCCGTCGGGCGATTCGATGAGGACGGCCGTGACTCCGTCGATCTTCTTGGCGTAGATTTTGCACTTGGGCGCATCTTCCGGGGAGGGGCGGTCAATATCCACTTCTCGGTGGATGGGAAGATACTGGTTGAGCGCGCGGTCGGCGGACGGTAGTTCTGCAGCGGTCGCCCAACCCGTGGATAGTGTTGCCAAGACTGCCAAGATTGCCGCACTTCTCATGCACTTACTCCTGTCAACGGCCGTTTCGATGTTCTGTTAGGGGGGATCGATCAATCGCAGGTGTTTTGCGTCTCGCTGAATTCGCCGCTGGAACAGCCTTGTCTCCAGAGCTACGGGGGTACCCGATCTGCGGGCGAAGTCACTCCTATGTATCGTCTGCTTGGCAGACAGCGAGCTGGACACGCCGACGACCTGCGAGAGCCACGTGGGGCTCGTCCTCTTTTTTCGGCCGGCAAGCCCCTGAACATGATCGGATTACGTTGATTTTTCCGATTAGGTAAGCTTTGCCGGAGGACGATACCTCTTGTGGAGGGCACATGAATGGTTGAAGTCTCGCTTTCGCTTGGTCAGCGAGCCGTTTTTACGGTTGCGGTGGAGTTCCGCTGAACCGGAATCGGGGGCCGCGTGTCCCACGCTCCAGGAGGAGGGGCGAGCTGGCAATGGAGCCCCCCTTTACAGCGAGCCTTCGTGGGGTATGCTTTACAGAAAGTGGCCGGCAGGATCGATGATCCGGTGGAAGCGCGCATAGCTCAGTTGGTTAGAGCGCAG
>CAYSCH010000358.1:0-9699 GCA_964429355.1 uncultured Planctomycetaceae bacterium
CCCTCAACTTCCAGCGTTTTGAGGATGTCTCATTGATGGCCGCGTGAGGTATAGAACTACACGAATCGGGGATGGCAGGCACGAAGGGGGCGGCCAAACAGACAAGACCGTCGTTTCGGCCAGATCGGAGGAAATTGCGGTAAGGCGTTGCAGGAGTACGATGGGACGGGGCCGACAGAACTTGCACGCAAGACACCAGCGCAAGCATGCCAGGGGCAAGCCCACGCGGCCTTCAGCACCCTTCTGCCAATCGCGCAACCCGATTCAGTCGCGGCGGGGATTGATGTGCTCGTAGCGGCGTTGGGCGGCGTGCCAGGTCTTCCACTGGACGATGTTGAAGCCGTAACTCTGACCGGTCAGTTTGACCAGTGCGTCGAGAACGGCGCGGTTCTGACTGGGGACGTCGACGATCACTTCGCTGCTGCCGGCCGAGAGTCCGGAGTTGCCGCGGTTGTCGAAGCCGGTGGACGTTTGCCCGCTGCCCTGTTTGATGCGATGCTTGTGGACGGTGACCAGGGATCGGATCAAGGGGCCAATGGCCGAAGGGTCTTCGAGATAGCCGAGGGCAAAACCGGCGGCATTGATATCTCCGACCTTGCTGCTCCCGAGGAGCCCAACGAAGTACTCGACGGCGACACGCTTGCCTTTGAGGTGGTCGAGGCATGTGTACTTCAACTCGTCGACGGGCTCCTTCATGTAAGCTGCTGCAAGTGCCATGGCGGCATGATCGTTTCCAATGTTGCCGAGGGCGTTCAGATACAGCTCGCGGACGTGGGGGTTGGATTCGTCTACGAGGGCTTCTCCCAAGGCTTTGATTGCCGCCGGATCGTTCATCTGGAGAATCGCCCGTCGCGCCGCATCCGCCCCATTGCCCGAATCCAACTGGTCGCGATAAGTTTTGAGCTTCGCCTTCCAGTCCCTCTGAGTGCTGGCTCTCTGGCGCTCTTCCTCGATCAACTGGATCTCCTGCGGCGTACGCCAGTTGCCTTCGAACTGGACATAGCCTCGGTTACGGAACTGATCGTCGCGAGTGGTCCAAACTCCGTTTTTGCGTTCGTATCCGAGCAGACGGCGAGCCTCGGCGTGATCCGGATCGAGATGCAGGATCCGATTCAGATGGTGCTCTCGCTGCTGGAGCAGGGTGTTCTCGCGGCACCATTCAGCAATCTTCCATTGATCCTCAACTGTGTCGGCAAAGCGAGGCCAGATCCGTTCGTAGGTATCGATCTCGGGGCGCTGGTAATCTCGCTTGGCAACTTGGTAGCGATCGATCTTGAAGACCACTCCCTCGTCGGTTCGCACGACATAGTCGGTCAGTGGGACCTGGTTGGGATTGAGCAATTCCCCGGCCACGCGTCCCCCACTGTTCAGGGTAAACTCTTCCCTGCCACTCGCCGAGAGCTGAGAGGTTGCCAAAAGGGTCACAGCAATGAAGAAACGGGCGGCTTGCATGGAATCGCGAGACTTGAAGACGGGGAGCGGTCTGGCGGGGCACCTTTTCTATTATACGAACCTTTCCGCCGGCGCAGCAACGAATTTGCCCGCCCACCGTTCTGCGAAAACCGATCGTGACGGTCGTGCGTGCCCCCTGTTCGTAGAAAGTGTCCAATTACCACGATTGTCGCGTTTTTCGCCAATCCGAAACCTACGAATACACGATCCCCGGTTTTACCTTCGCGGCGGATCCTGCGCCACTTCACAGGATCATATTCGCCCAACCTACCGCAACTTCTTTCCACCCGAAGCAAGGTGGCAATTCACGGGCATTCGGCTGACGCGTTGAGCAACGGGGCTTGCACAAACCCAGCCTCGCCGCAAAACTGAAAGATTCTGCCAGAGCGGGGAGCTTCGCCGGGCATGGACGTACACAACCGGCAGCATGGTGTGCGGCTCCCAAATGTTCTCTGCATTCTTCGGCGAGGGCCCTGAAGGCCGATCTCGCCCGATCATTTCCGCCAAATCTGACAAGGGATCATGGCTCGTTCCTCAACACTTGAATCGACTCGGCCGGAGGCCGCCAAGGGACGTCCCGCCTGGGCCAAAGACGCCGTCTTCTATCAGATTTTCCCCGACCGTTTTGCCCGTAGCGAACGAGTCGCCAAGCCGGACAACCTCCTTTCCTGGCATTCGCCTCCGACCGAGCAGGGCTACCACGGCGGCGACCTCTTGGGAATCGCCGAACACCTCGACCATCTGGTCGATCTGGGTATAAACGCGATCTACCTGACGCCGATCTTCCAGTCCGCGTCGAACCACCGATACCATACCCACGACTACTACCAGGTGGACCCGTTGCTGGGGGGCAACGAGGCACTCCGCGAACTGGTCGACCGGTGCCATACCCGGGGACTTCGCATCCTGCTTGACGGCGTGTTCAACCACGCCAGCCGGGGCTTTTATCGGTTCAACGACATTCTCGAGAATGGCCCTCATTCCCCCTGGCTCAACTGGTTTCACATCGACGGCTGGCCGGTCGCTGCCTACGACGGACACAAGCCGGCAAACTATCGAGGCTGGGTGGGCAACCGGGCCTTGCCGAAGTTCAACACGGACAATCCCCAGGTTCGCGAGTACCTGATCGGTGTCGGTGAGCATTGGATCGGCGAGTATGGGATCGATGGCTGGCGACTCGACGTGCCGGATCAGATCACCACGCCCGGCTTCTGGGAGGAGTTCCGCTGCCGCGTCCGGGCGATCAATCCGGAGGCCTACCTCGTGGGCGAGATCTGGCACGCCGTGCCCGAGTGGCTCTGCGGCGACCGTTTCGACGCCACGATGAACTATCTCTTCGCCGCAGCCGCGATTGCCTTCACGGCGGGCGACCGCGTGAGCGCCACCCTGGCCGCCGGCCGCAGCTACCATCCCTATCCGGGCATCGACGCGCCCGAGTTCGGCCGGCGAATCGAGCAACTGCTGGCCACCTATGACTGGGAAACGACTCAGGTCCAGTTCAACCTTCTGGACAGCCACGATGCTCCACGCGTGCTCAGTCTTGCCCGGGGCGACAAGGCGACGCTTCGCTTGGCAACCCTGCTGCAGATGACATTCCCGGGCACGCCTTCCGTGTACTACGGCGACGAGATCGCGCTGGCAGGCACGAAGCGATACGATCGTCCCTATCGCGACCAGGACGCTCGGCGCCCGTTTCCCTGGCATGACGAGTCCCTGTGGGATCGGGAGATGCTCGATTACTTTCGCCGGGCGATCGCCTTGCGACATGCTCACCCGGCTCTCCGCAGCGGCCAGTTCCACCAGCTCTATGCACAGTCGCGGCAGTACGCCTTCGTGCGCCGGCTCCAGACGGAGACGCTGCTGGTTGTTGTCAACGCGGCGGACGACGCGGCGAACCTCTCGATCCCCCTCCAGAAGCAATTCAACGAAGGGGTGACACTTCGGCCAGTGTTCGGCGATCTCGAGCCCCACGTGGTCCGCCAGGGGCGGGTGACGATCAAGGTGCCGGCCCGATGGGGGGCTGTTTTCTCAGGTTGAATCCGGCCGATCCACAACGATGTCGCCCAGGTCGATCGTTTCATTCGCCTTGGCTTCGAACGTCTTGGCGACGACTGGTTGCCCGTCGCGGCCCACGGTTATGCTGTAGATGGCTCCGGGGATGAGGGCTGGCAGGGTGAAATGACCTTGTTCGTCGCTCTCGAGGGATCCGTAATTGACTCGGTCGATGTTCGCAATGAAATCGGTATTGGCCTGCAGAAGACCGAGCCTGGAGACGGGCAGGCCCGGCGGAGCAAACTTCGAGACACCGGGCGTCACGATCATCTCGTCACTCATCTCATGCTGGTCGAAGTCTGCCACCGGTTTTCCTTCGGAGTCAACCAGTCGCATCGTGGCCCGACCGCAGGGCATGAGGACCACTCGCACCGGCCCATCCCCCGCCTTGACGACGACGGTCGCTCCAAGCTGACGCTTGGGATCCAGGAAATAGATGGGGCACTCTTCGCCTGCTGTGAGGCCAGCAATCTGGAAACGCCCGTCGAGGATCGTTTGCGGAATAGCCTGCCATCGCAACCATGAGGCACGGATGTTCAAACGAGAGATCATCAAGGCCTCGGCAACCGGCGAGCCCTGCTGGTCGACGATCTCGCCGGTGATCACGGGACTTCGTTCGAGTGTGAGCGCCACTTCCACCGGGTTGGAATCGATCTCTGGATCCAGCTTCTCGATCGCATGGGCGTAGACCCTCTGGCCGCCCGGTTTCCCTCGGGAAAGTTCACGACTGCTGGATTGTCGGACGACATATTCGTTGACGGGGCCGTGCACGAACAACCGGCCCGGTCCAGGGAGCACTCCGATCTCGAACTGGCCCTGCTCGTTCGAGAGCCGGATGTTCTGCCAGCCGGTCACGATGTCGTCGGCATCGTGACTGTTGTTGGCCTCTTCGGGAACGTATTGAACCGAGGCGCCGACAACCGGTTTCTCCGTGCCCGACTCGACAACCTTGCCTCGCACGAGCACGCCCCGGGGCAGAGAAAGGTCGACCTGTTTGACGGTTGCGTCTTCGTCGTCCCATCGAAGGTCCGGAATCTGGCGGATGAGATAGGGGCTGCCGTCGGGAGGATAGGCCAAAATACCAAACCGGATTCCCGGATTCGGACAGATGCGGTACTTTCCGTCGGCGCCCGTTTGCCCGGCGACCGAGACCATGGAGCCGTGTTCTTCCTGACTGGCCCAGATCGTGACCCTGGCGTTTGGTATCGCTTCGTGGGTGTCCGCGTAGCGAACGATTCCTTCGAAGAACCGGCTCGAAACCAGCGCGATCAGGGCCTCTTCGCCCGGATTCACGTTCTTGACCTGCGGACGATAGGTGCCGTCGTACTTGCCACGTTCCTCGGGGGCACCGGTGTTCAGACTGATTCCCTGCCGTGCGAAACGATCGTCGTTGATCTCGAAGTAGACACCATGCCCGGTAGGAACACCGCGGATCGTGAATCGGCCACCTTCATCGGAGCTCACTTCCGGCAGCCAGGCTGCCGGAGGATGCGGGGACTCAATGAAGACACCTCCAGCACGCCCTTGATCGTTGGCCCTCAGTTGCACCGATCGGACCCAGAACCGCACATCGCTTGCCGGTTTGCCTTGGCTGTCGACAAACCTGCCTCGAATGGGTTCTTCCGATGGAAACGTGAGCGAAGCTTCGGCCCCCGCCGCCTCGAGATTGAGTTGCTGCCAGGCGATTCCCTTCCCGTCGATTCGGGCGATGATCATTGCGTTACGATGGGTCTTCGTAGAGAGCTGTGCCAGGCTCAAGCGAAATGCTCCCTCTTCATCGGTGACAGCTTCACCAAACACCTCAGTGCCAGGCGTGAAGTCGCCCCCTTGCCTGACTCGCGTGCTGCTGGCAACGGCGGCAACGTGGGCGCCGGCCAGGGGTTTGCCATCGCTATCCACGACCCGGCCACGGACCGTGAACTTGTCGTGCCCTGCATCGGCCGCCGTGTCGGCCTGTCGCCCGTCGGTTCTTGCCGGCGCCGCCGATACGCTGTCTCCTTCGTCTTCCGCCGCGGATGCCGAATCGAGACCGACCAGCCCCGCGGCGGCTGTGACGAGCAGTCCTCCGGTGATCACCAGCACCAGCAACAACGTACCCACCCGGGTCGACAGACAGCGAGATCGATCGGTGATCCGCATGACTCTCCTGGCGAGCATCGATTTGACCGAAACAATGCCGACCGCCGCGGCCGCCAACGGCGTCACCGACAGCGCCGCAATCTCCACCAGCCGGTGGGCGTAGTCGCTTCGATCGCTGCCCAGTTGCACCACATAGTCGTCGCAAACCTCTTCGGCCGTCGCATCGATCCGGCGAGAAAGAACCCAGAGGAGCGGCTGGAAGAAGAAGACGGCGGTTGCCAGACGGGCAAGCAGGCTCCAGTGGCAGTCGCGGCGGCGCAGATGAGCCAACTCATGGATCAACACGTCGCCAAGCGACACGGCCTCGAACTCCTCCGGCAGCAGCACGACCGGGCGGCGCAGGCCCGTCAGACAAGGGCTCGGCAGATAGGGGCTGTGCTTGACCTCGGGCGCCGTGATCGCCAGTCGCTCGGCGATCTGGCGGCAGGCCGTCAGGGTATCCGGTTCCGCATCGACGGCCGAACGCCGGATCCGCGTCAGCCCACGCCACGCACCGGCCAGTCGCACGAGAAGTCCCGCGGCAACGACCAACCAAATGAGGCTGAAAACCATTGCGATCCGGCCGAAGGACCGGACGACGAGGTCGGGCGACCCGCTGGTAATTGCTGTCGGCGCGGCAGATATGCGCAGCGACTGGTTCTTTGTCAATGGAACGCCTATTGACACGGAGGCCTCGCGGCTGGCAACGCCATCCGAATCAACATGCCGCGGGCGTTCAGAAGTCGCAATCACTCCGCCAGGTCCAGGCGAGGTCGGCACCGGACTGGATGGATTTGCGTCCGCAAGCACGGGAGCCCCGTTCGACTCGCGAAATGCCCATGCTGCGGGCAGATTGAGGAAGCTGCCAGGAATCCCCGCCATTGCCAGCATCCAGGTGACCAGCGGACAGGCGAGTACGGCAACCAGGGCTGTGCGGTAGATGGTCGACTGCACGGCCGAACCACGCCCTCGCAGGAGTCGGCCGACGCACAAGCCGACCACAAGGAGCAGGGAAGATTGAACCAGCCAGTTCGCGCCGAACTGGGCCAGGTTCGCGGCTCCATTCAGAGACTGTGTCTGCAAGAGAACTATGTTCATAACAACCCCTATCGATGATAGAGCCGCTGACAAGACCACCCGCCCTGCATCCCAATTCCCACAACGTTCGGTCTCTCACCGACGCTCGTCGATCAACCGGCGAATCTCATTGAGTTCCCTGGTCGACACCTTCTCATTCTTCAGCAGGTGGGCAACCAGGTCGGCAACGTTGCCTCCGAAGACCCGCTGGACGAGATCGCGCGTCACGTTCTTGCGATAGTTGGCTTCCTCCACGAGCGGGAAGAAAACAAAGGTCCTGCCCTCCGCCTCGTGAGCCACCGCCCCCTTGTCTTCCAGCCCGCGAAGAAGCGTTTGGACCGTGCTGTGTGCGACGGGCTCCGACTGGTTGAGCTCGTCAGTGATCTCCCTCGCCGTGGCGCGGCCCAGTTTCCAGAGCACCTGCATGATCAGGAGCTGCATCCGTCCCAATCGGGGAGCAGTCATACGTGCAATCCTTTCTATGATTTACTTAACTAAATCTATTAATATAAACGATCGTGTCAAGAGGAATGCAGAGGCGATCTCGGAGAATTCTTCCGGCGGGATGGAACGCGAGTTGGCGGCACCTGCCAGGAAAGGGACATCGTCGCTTCCCGCCTCTGTGTGCCCTACGTACAATTCTGCTCAGTCAAGGATCGACAACCCGACAGAAACGAACTGAGGCGAATTTCGACGTGGCAAAACGAGACGCAAAACCCCTCGGCGGTATCATTCACGCCTATCAGCGGTACGATCCTAAGAATATCCCCTCGCCGCTGGCAGAAACGCCCGATGTGCTGTCCCAGGCCTTCGACCACATGCTGGCCTTCGGCAGCCTGCGAGAGCTCACGGAGGAGCAGTTGGCTCGGGCGGTGAAGCTCGATCCGCGTCAGATCGCCGGGTTGGGGCCAAGCCTTGACTGGCTCATCGCCCGGTTGTTGGAGCGGCGCCGCCGGATCCTCGAGAAGTACGAAACCGGCCGTGTCCAACGAGAGGCGGCTGAACGTTATTTGGAGTTCGGACGCACGATCCGCCCTCCCGAGCCAATCCAGCAAGCCTACTATGCAGCCTTTCGCGAGGAACAGCTCTTTCAGTTGGAGCGGCTGTGGTACCGTTGCGGCGATGACCGCGGAAAACTCGCCCGTCAACTCGTGCAACTCGTTCACCGGCTTGGCGAGAAATACCAGATCGATGAACTGGCCGCCAGGTATCCCTTCACCGGTCGCACACAGTTGACGATCCCCATGGCGCTGGAGATCAAGGAAGAGCTGGAGATGATCGACCGGCTCCTCAAGCAGTTGGAGCAGGCCAAGGAAACGGCCCAGATCGGCATCATCGACCTGGACGAGCTTGCCGAACTGGCAGAGCCGGAAGAAATGGAGGGTCTTCGCAAGCTGGCCGAGCAGATCGAAGAGATGATTCGCGAGCTGGCCGACCGTCAGGGCCTGGAACGGACGAAGCAAGGGTTCAACCTCACACCGAAGGCCTATCGGTTGTTTCAGGGCCGGCTTTTGGAGCGGATCTTCAGCCAGCTCGATGCTTCGCGATCCGGGCGGCACCAGGGGGTCGTCGGCGAGGGGGCCGTCGAGTTGCTCCAGACGAAGCCCTACGAGTTCGGCGATTCGGTGGCCAACATGGACACGGTCGGCTCGATGGAAAACGCCATGATTCGCGGCGGGCCGGGCCTGCCCGTGCGAATGAAGTCGGAAGACATCCTCATCCATCGCACACGCAACACGCCCAAGTGCGCCACGGTCGTGTTGTTGGACATGAGCGGTTCGATGCGCTACGACGGGCTGTACATCGACGTCAAGCGGATGGGCCTGGCCCTCGAAGGCCTGATCCGCCGCGAATACCCGGGCGATTACCTGCAGTTCATCGAGATGGCCACTTTTGCCAGGCCTCGACACGTGAGCGAGATCGCCTCGCTCTTGCCCAAACCGGTCACCCTCCACGAACCGGTCGTTCAGCTTCGCGCCGACATGAGCAACGAGCGGCTCAGCGAGCTGGACGTGCCGCCCCACTTCACCAACATCCAGCACGGGCTGCAGCTCGCGCGCCGGTTCCTCGCCGCCCAGGACACTCCCAACCGCCAGGTGATCCTCATCACCGACGGGCTGCCGACCGCCCATTTCGAAGCGGAGAATCTGTATCTCCTCTACCCGCCCCATCGCCGGACGGAAGAGGCAACGATGCGCGAAGGGCAGTATTGTTGCCGCGAACAGATCACGATCAACATCTTCTTGTTGCCCACCTGGTCGCAGTCGAGTGAAGACGTTCGCTTCGCTTACCGTCTGGCGGAGTCGACTTCCGGCCGGGTATTCTTCACGGCCGGCAAGGACCTCGACCGCTACGTGGTCTGGGACTACCGCAACCGGCGGCGCGAGCTGATCGGATAAGACCCTGGCGGGAGAGCGTTCAAAGATCGTTTCAGCCCCAGAGGGGCGAAAGGAGGCCTGTCCCGCGGGTGGCACGGATGGTTTCTCCGCAGCAGACTTCCCATTTCAGCAGCGCGTCTTCGGAGAATCGTCGGTGTTGCGTGAGCAAGAAGATGTTGGAATCTCGGCTTCCGCCTGCGTTCGCCAGAACACTCTCCAGTGATACCGGCATGGCCTTGCCCCTTGCCGTTGAGCCACCCGCCCGTGGCGCGATCGAGCGAGCTAGTGTAAACGGTATGCTAAGTTGTCAAAGAACAGAAGGGTGGGACGGCGGCAAGGAGCAAGGAGCAAGGAGCAAGGAGCGGAGACAGAGGTCAGAGGACAGAGCGGCAGAGGACAGAGGTCAGAGGATAGTTGTCAGTGGTCATTTGTCATTTGTCAAAGTTGGCGATTTGGGTGGAAGTGGGGGTGAGCGAATGGGGGCGGAAGGGGGAAGGGGCGCCGGGCGGTATGAGCTGGCGCTCGGTGGGTGGTGGCCTGCTCCCGGCAAGGGGCGAGCCTCTTGGCAAGTGAAAGGGTGTTGGCCCCAGTGAGCGGGGCGACAGGCTTTGGTCAACGGAAG
>CAYSCH010000359.1:0-9688 GCA_964429355.1 uncultured Planctomycetaceae bacterium
AGCAAGCAGTGGCACACGCTGATTGGGTCACCCGGTCACGCAGGGCCACCCGCCCATACCGTCAGGAGTACGATCGCAGGATGATCTCTCAAACACTGTCAACAAGTAGGAAGTGGCACACCGTGATAGCCCACACGACGGAGCAGGGCCACCCGCCGAAGAGAAAATAGTCGCGGGCCGAGAGAAGGGGCGGAAAAGTAGAATGTCCCCTTTTCCAGCCCAGGGGTCGGAAGATAAACTGTTACGGGTGGAAACCGGCCTGGATCGGGTCGGCGTCGAGCTGCGTGCCGAACCGCCAGTGGGCCTCGACGGCGTCAAGACGTCCGAGACAGAAACGGGAGGCGAAGCCAAGGTGAGCGGGAAGTGCGAACGAGGGCGAATCAGGTGCCGTCCACGGCATGCTGTCAGGAGTGCGATCGCAGGATGATCTCTCAAACACTGTCAACAAGTAGACAGTGGCACACCGTGATAGCCCACACGCCGGAGCAGGGCCACCCGCCCCGGCTTTTTTGGTTATCGTGATGGCAGCGGCTCTGATCGCGTGGTACAAAGGCTGGAAGCACGGGCAAAGCAGGATCGACAGCCAGGTGGACAGCTACAGGCGTTAGTACGCTGCTTCTCAAGAGTCACGAGTTGACCCGTTATACTTTACGATTCCGACCAGCAGTTTCCGCGGAAGATGGGCGTTGACACGGTGGAGGCGTTCATCACGCACCTGGATAGAGAAGAGGTGGAGAAGAAGGTCGTCATTCCCTGCGCCCACTACTGCTGTGAAGATGCGGTGAAGGACGAGAACCGGCAAGCAGAGCGGTAAAGGAGAATACCCATGGCAATAGACGCCTACGAGGCATTGGCCGCGCACCTGGACCGTCTTCCGGCCGGATTTCCGAGGACCGAGGGCGGTTCGGAGATGCGGATTCTGCGGCGTTTGTTCACACCTGAGGATGCTGAACTGGCCGTTCACCTCACGATCATACCCGAAGAGGCCCGGGTGGTTGCCCGTCGCGCCGGAATCCCGGTAGCGGAGGCCGTGGGCCGTCTGGAGGCGATGGATCAAAGGGGGCTGATCATGCGCATCCAGCAGGACGAACAACCGCCCCGTTACATGGCTCTGCAATATGTTGTGGGTTTCTGGGAAGGACAGGTGAACAGGCTTGATCCGCAGCTCGCGGAAGATGCCTTGGAGTACGAGTCGGCGTGCATCAAGCCCGATTACTGGCGGAAGGCCCCTCAGTTGCGAACGATACCCGTCGGGAAGAGCATTGAGATCCGCAGGGACGTGATGCCTTATGAGACGGCTGGGGAACTGGCTCGGACCCACACAAGCTTTGCCGTGGTGAATTGCATCTGCCGGCAGGCAATGCGACTGCTGGGAAAAGGGTGCGACAAGCCCGAGGAGAGCTGCCTCACGTTCGGCGCAGCCGCGGATTATGTTGTGGACCACGGCCGGGGCAGGAGGATCAGCCTGGCGGAAACCCTGGAAATCCTCCAGCAGGCAGACGAGACGGGACTGGTTCTTCAGCCCGACAATGCCAAGGTCCCTCTGTTCATGTGTACGTGCTGCGGGTGTTGCTGCGGCATTCTCCGGACGCTCAAACGGGACCCCAGGCCGGGCAAGGTTGCTTCGAGCCGTTTCGTGGCGAGTCTGGACGCCGCCGCGTGCCATGGTTGCGGTCGCTGCGTGAAACGATGCCAGATGGAGGCCATCCGTTTGGACGAGAGCAAGGCGCTCCTCGTCGTGGATCGCTGCATCGGCTGCGGCTTGTGCGTGAGCACTTGTCCGACCCGCTGCCTGTCGCTGGTGCGTAGGCCCCAGGCGGAACAAGCGGTCATCCCCAAAGATCACATCAAGTCGGTCATCAACGTCGGTCGGGCCCGGGGAAGGCTGGGGCTGGGCGAATTGATTGGCCTGCAGGTCAAATCGAAGCTGGACCGGCTGTTGACGCCGAAGTAGAGCCTGTGGCTGTCATTGACAGAAATGTCCTGTTGAATCCACTTTTCGCAAGAGGGTTTCCGGCGATGAGCAGACGACGGATCAAGTACCGCCAAAGCGGATTCTGCGCCGCTTGCGTTGTTCTGGGTTCAATATGGTCGTGCCATTTCTCTGGTGCCGGGGAGGTAGTGCCAGTCGACGGTCGCTTTGTGTCGATGAAGTCCTCGGAAGAAGGTTACGGTCCGTTTCTTCCGGCGTCTGGTGTCCTCCTTGAAGAGATGCCCGGCAACGTCAGGCTAGCTGCGGAGAAATTCCTTGGCCAGCTTAGAGCGGGCTCTATTGAGGGCATGGCAGCGCGGATGTCTGCGGGCGAACGAAATGCTTTGCATGATTCAGTTTCTCATGTGTTCGACAACGCGGGCGAATGGCAGAGAATCGACCCCATCGAATATCGTGGGAATTTCGCAGGCAGATTTGTTGATGCTCGATGTTGTTGGCCGCAGCATGCGATGTGGATCCGTTTGTTCATCGATCCCGACTCCGCCGAGATCGAAGGTGTCTGGGCCTTTGAAGATGTGACGCTCAAGGCGCCTCTGGATCCACACAGCGGATGGATGTGCGGGAAAAGAATCCAAGAATTCCTTAAACAAACCTACTCGTTGGCGCTCGATGTGCAAGTCGTACCCGAAACCGAAGCCGCGGTCATGGAGAGCACCGCGGATGATTTCGAACTCTGGCGGCGTCCGCCCGAATGGGCTCCTTCCCGTGTGCTGCACCCGCGAGGCGAACGGAATCAGGATCCGTCTGGCCGAGTGTGGGTCCGGTTGGGCAAGAACCTTCCTGGGTACCTTACTGTCGACCGGAAGACGCCGGACGGACGCTATGCGGTCAGCCACCTTTCCCCTGGAATATACCGAGTCCGATTCAAAGTTGGAGATGGATCGCACGAGATCGTGAGCGATGACATTCATTTGGCCGGAGACCAGCCTTCAACGCAGGTAGAACTGCGGCTCCAGCGGGCAGCATCTGTAACGCTCACGCTCGTCGATTCCCGGACAAAGAGGCCGCTTGTGTATCCCGACCTCCGGCTCCACCTGGCGGGCTGGACAGGGGGCAGACGCATCGATGACCTGGATGGCGCGACGCTGCGCGAGGTAATGATGGCAAAGGAGAAGAACATCGAGAATCGTTGGGCCAGAATGACGGCAACACGCTATGGAACACGAGTGTGTGAGCCCTTCCGACGGGAGGGCGATCGATATGTCATTCGCTCCCTCCCGCTGGGCGACTACACCTTGCGTTTTGCGCCTCCCATGGATTGCCAGTGGATTGGCGACGAACCGCGATACCAGTTGGCGGTGAATCTCTCCGTGGATGGCCCACGTCAGTTTGTGCTTTCAACCGACCAACTTACCCAATACGTTGACAGCAACTTCGCCTGGTTTGACGTGGTCGATACGCGCCATTATCGGATCACAAGTGCCGAGTATTCACCGGGCGCGGTTTCCCTTCTCAGTTTCAGCACGAAGGCCGATGCTGAAGAACTACTTTGCCTGTTTGTCTGGAAAGGCGATGAGGTGCTGCAACTCAAGGCGGTCCGGGCGCTGGCTCGCCGCCAGAAATGGAGCGAGAAAGCCCTTGCCGCGGCGAACTACGCCCTGGCGTGCGCCAACGCGGGCATGTGTTCGGATGAGGAGGCGATTGGCGAGGCTGCCATCTGGATTCTCCGCACGGCGGAAGCCGGCAAGACGAGCACCTCCGACGCGTCCGCCAAGCTCGACGCCAATCCGGCGGTACGCCGACTCGTAGCCGACCTCGGCTCCAAGCATTCGGCGCTCCGCGTGTACGCAGCACGTCATTTGAGCGATCATGGCCGGGAGGCAGTACCGGCCATCCCCTACCTGCGAGCCGCTCTTGCCGACAAAGAGTATGACTTTGAACCCTGGAATGACAACCTCTCCATGTATGACTTCTCAACCGTTGCGGAGGCAGCGAAGAAGACGCTTGAAGGACTGGGGGTCAAGCCGGAGCCATAGCTTCCGCGGATGTGATCCATCGCTCCCTCGTATTCGGTGCGCGATGGTCGACCTATGATCTGAGTCTTGTCAACAAAAAACAAGGTCTGCCCCAGGTCTGACCCCACCACACATTGTCAATGCCGGACCCAATAGTGCTTGACGACAACGCTGGAGAGTATTAACGTGCTGGTGCCTGCGGGGCCAGTGCCCCGCAGGGGGGGCGCACAAGGTTGGTGAATTCTTCAACAGGGAGCGAAGCGAATGAATGAGAATCCGTACCAGTCACCGGCATCGATTCCCCAGGCCGTCGGTGTCTTGAGTGGCAGCCGAGAGGATTTGCGAAATGTGGCGATGTATCAGAAGGGAATCCTGGTCTGCATTCTGATCTATCTGCTGGCAGTGATATTCCAGTTTGCAGTGCCGGCGCAGCTTCGACTGTTGCTGGCGGTGGGGGTGCTTATGCTCGGGCTTGCAGGCACGGTTTTCGTGTTCTTGCTGGCCATGAAGGTCTACAGTGTGGGCGTGGGGATCTTGCTTGGGATCCTGACGTTCATTCCGTGCATTGGTTTGCTGGTGTTATTGATGGTCAACGGCAAGGCAACCAGCATTCTGAAGCAGAATGGGATCCGGGTGGGACTGCTCGGGGCAAACCTGTTGGATATTTAGTGCCGGTCAAAAAACTCCTGCCGCTGCCAGTAATCTCCGCCCGTGGGAGGCCTCCGGCGGTCTTGGGATAGGCCCTTAGGCATGGCGTCAGCAACCAGAGGTCTGCATTGGGCGATCAACGGTTGTTCGATCTGGAGGGGGGCAAGCCCATGCGGCTACGGGGCTCTGTGAGAGTGGTACGCCGGGGACCGGACGCTGCTACGTCGGGTCGGGGCCGTACGTGTTGGGACCGTAGGTGCCGCGGAGACAGCCGCACTCGATGAGTATCCAGAGGGGACCAATAATAAAGGGGAGAAGACTGACCAGGTACCACCAACCCGACTTGTCACGATCGTGGAACCGTTTGGAGGCGACGGCGAGCGTGATCCAGATTAAGGGCGAGGACGCAATCGCGGCAAGGAGCATGACTGCAGCGAGATACTTGTCCGGGGGCGGCTGGATTTGGCCAGTTTCAGTGAGGATGGCAAAAAAAACGAACACACTATTGACCAAGACGTATTCCAAGATGCTGACGATCCACCAGATGCGGCGCGGGATGCGTCCCTCGAAGGAGAACAGGATCCAGGCCAAGCCGCCGCGCAGTTGGGCCGAGGCATCGACGGGCACCAGGTTGCTTGCCGGCGACTGGTAGGGATTGAGCGTGTCGATTGCCGGGATCATCACCGGGGCGCCGCATCCGCCACAGGGGCCGGTCCGGCCGGCAAACTCATCGGCCACAGACGTGTATCGGCTGCAGTAGGGACAGGTGAAGGGGATGGGCATGGCGGGCGGAGAATGGAATGGTGGAGTATTCTATTCCAGAGTCGGCTTTGCCAGTTCGCCGCGGAGTTGGGCCAGTCCGCCTTCGCGTTCGTAGACACCGTAGAACATGGAGGTCGAGTCGAGCCAGAGGGTCAGGCGGTGCATGTCTTCCTGGGAGAGCCTTACATCGTAGTGGCCCTGCTGAAGAAGCTGATACAGTTGTGAGGCTTTCGCACCGAACTGGCCGGGGGTGGTGCGATAGTCGTCGCGGTAGTCGTGGAAGCCGAAGTTCTCGACGAGGCTGTTGTAGGAGGCGAACCAGTTGTTGGCGATCGGTTCGGCAGCGAGATTGGGCGCCTTCTTGTCGCGGTTCTCTTCGTGGCATTTCACGCAGTTGCGGTCGAGCACCGGCTGGACCAGGCGAGGATAGCTGAAGGGGGCCGAGCCGTCTACGTCGGGCAGGAGTTTCGACGGGCCGCGCTTCAGCGCCAGCGGGACGACGGTAGCGGACTGGGCGACGCGAGACTTGGGCTCGTGGCAGCCAACACAGGTGAGGCGTTCTCCCTGGCGAACCTGGGTGGCGGAACGCATCGACTGGATCGCCAGGCCGTTCTCGTCGAGGGCCTGGAAGAAGACCTCGCGGTTGGCCGGCACGGTGAAATGGGCCGAGCCGTCCGATTCAACGGGCACAGTGCCGAGAACCCAGCGGCAAGGGACGACGGAATCTTGGGCCGAGGCCACGCGAATGCCGGTATCGAACGGCTTGAGGGGGCCGGAAGGGACGGGCATGGGCAGAAGCTGGAACACACGCAGGTGGGTGATTCGGGTTCCGGCAGGCCAGGGCTTGAAACTGTCGTAGACATTGACAACGGCCAGGGTGCCTTCGGCCTGGGCGAACTGGTCGGCGGCTTGATGGCGGGTGGCCGGATCGGTACCGGCGCCGCGGGCCAACTCCAGTCCCGCCTTCGGAACGGGCTGTGGGCGCAGCGGAATGGGGGTGAAGCAGGAGATTTCGGGATCGCGGTAGATGAGTTCCCGATTGCCGAAGACGTCGACGAGGTAGATACCGTAGTCGCCGGGCACATATCCCTTTCCCTGGTTACCCACGCCGGGGCGCATGGTGGCGTCGTAGACGCAAAGGTAGTAGTTGTCACTCAATGGCCACGGGGTGCCGTAGGCCTGGGCGCCGCCCTGGGTCTCGGGGAAACCGACGTCGGGGGTGATCCTACGAATGGGGCCCATGCTGTCGTCGTCGGGGAGACTTGGATCGATGAGGACGAGCGAGCCGAACGACTGCCCGTGATGGGGGGAGGCAACGGCCACGATCTTGTTGGAGCCCGGGATCGCCCGGCAGTCGGATTCCATATCGGGGCGCTCCTGCCGGACAGCATAGTTGCCGTGGACGGGGCGTGGATCGCGGCCGTCGACGGTTGTGAGCCAGGGCATGTGGGCGGTGCAGCCGAAACGGTCGACATAGTCCCAGCGGGTCCAGAGGATCATCCCTTCATTGGTGACGGACGGATGCCACTCGTTGGTTTCGTGGAAGCTGAGACATTGGATATCGCTGCCGTCGGAGGCCATATCGTAGAGGGTGTAGTTGGGGCAGACGCGGCCACAGCGGAGGTAGCCGCCGCGGCGCTCGCTGATGAAGGCGATCCGCCCGTTAGGCAACCAGCAGGGATCGAAATCGTTGAAGGTTCCATCGGTGAGCTGCTGGAGGTTCGTGCCGTCGGCGTTGACCTTGAAGACATGGTAGCAGCGGCCTTCGTGCCAATGGCCCTGGGCGGGATCGGTATGGTGTCGATGCTGCATATCGCCGCGGTTTTCGACGTAGGCGAACAGGATCGACCGAGCGTCGAAGGAGAGATCGGGGGAAAGGAACGTGCCGCCGGGTGTTTCCGGCCCGACGCGGTTGCCCTCGCCGTCGAAGGTGGCGGTGGGGAGAACACTACTGGGTCCGCCGGAGAGCTTTTCGCCGGTGAGGCGGCCCTTTTCGACAACGGAGTCGGCCAGTACGTCGCGGACGCTGGGACTGTCGCTGAACGCGCCGTCGAGCACATAGAGTCCTCCGCCGGGGGCGGCGGCCATGCCGTAGTACTGGTCGCAGAGGTGGTTGAACAACGCACGCCGGCGTTTGATGAAGACGAGTTCGTTGAAATTCAAGAGGGGATTAGAAAAGGCGATCCGGCGCCGAAGGCGGCAGGCCTCGTTGTAGAGGGCAATGCGGGCCGTTTCGTCGTCGAAGTCGGTGCTCTGCGACTTCTGGCAGATGGCGGCGAACTGCTGCTCCAGGTCGGCAAGATCGGGTGCGTCGGGCATTGTCTGCAGGTCGGCCACCAGGGCAGCGGTTCGGCGGACGACGATATCGAGCGGATCGCGATCGCTTTCGAGGATCAGCGATTCTGAGCGGTAGGTCTCGGAGGCGACCCGATCAAACTGCTCGCGATTGCGGAGATCGGCCTGGAGAGAGACGTACTGAATTTCCAGTTCGCTGAAGGGCGTGCCGTCGTCGTGGACGAGGGTTGCCGGTCCGGCGTCTTTGGCCTGGAAGGTCACGCCGTCGGCGAGCAACTTCAGTTCGGCGATGGAGGTGTAGGGCCGGCCGTTGGTTTCACTCAGGGCGCGGAGGCGAAAGTAGCGTGCTTCGACGGGCGCGGCGAAGGAAACGTGGCACTCGGTGGAACCCTTGGCGAACCAGCCGGCAAGAATTGGCTTGCCGAGTTGGCTGAGATCGTTACCGACGTAGCATTCGTACTGGTCGATCGTGCCGTTGCCGCCGCCGGAGCGAGGCATGTAGACGAAGCCGGAGAGCTGGTACGGCCGGCCGAGGTCGAGGGTGATCTGGTGGGGGACGGGAGCCTCTTTCGCACCGAACTGGGTATGCCACATGGTTTCCGGGTCGCCGTCCATTGCCCGGTAGGCTTCGTAGCCGGGATGTTCACTGTCGGTGCGAACGGCGACAGGGACAGTCTTCAGAGTGGCCGCGCCGGCGGTCAAGACCAGCAGGGGCAGGCAGACGAGGATCGCAAACGAGGCGGGACGTGTAAGGCGGGCCATCTTATCTCCCTTTTCGATGGAAACGCGGCGGGTCATGCTGGAGCATTAAGAAACCCTCAGAAAACGTATGAGTTTCCCACGGGCACGGACATGCACAGCCGGTGGTTCTGCCAGCGGCTCTAAGATACACGCAAATCCTTTGCCAGTCCACAGATAAGGTGGCAGATGTGCCGATGTGCGTGGCTTGGGCGCCGCTCGGCTACCGTTGGCCTGCTCCCGGTGGTCAGGAGTCTTTGTCAAGAACACTCGCGATCTCTGACGTTAGTGGTACAAATAAAAGGAGGGGTTCTGACGACGGATCGGTGGGGGAACGTAACGCATGTCCCGGGATGCGAGTGCTTTGTCAATCCTGGATCTTGGGGTAGTGAAGCCGAGTGGCAGCAGACGCTCGGGCCTAAGAAACTGGGGGCTCGCTGTCGCTCGACCCCAGCTACACAACCCAGAATCGTAATACTGACAGAGCATTGAGAATCCTCACAACTCGCGGGTTCTGGGCCAAGGTCTTGGGAGGATTTGTATGCAGCGTAAGGGGCAAGATGATATCATGGCGTTAACTTGTCAAGGACTTGTCACTATGAACGTACGTACCCAAACCATCATTTTCTTGATCATGCTGGTGCTGTTTGTCTGCGGGGCGAACGCGTCGGATTCGGTCCGACTGGCGCTGGTGACCTCGCAGCCGGGGTCGGAAGCGGAAAAGTCGCTGCTGCTGGCCGAAGTGGAACTGGCGGGCGTGGCAGGAATTTCTCTGCTGGATCGCCAGCATGTTCGGCAGGTTTTGCGGGAACAGGAGCTTGGCGGTGTGGCCGACTCGGAGCGGGCGTTCCGGCTGGGGCAAATTTTGACGGCCGAATTGCTCGCGGTGGTGGAACTGGAACAAGCATCCGGCGAGAACGCGGTTGGCGTGATCGTGTATCACGTGCCAAGCGGCGTGCGGCTGTGGGACGGGGCGGTCTCGGGGAGAGATGCCGCTGAGCGTGCCACGAGCATAGCAGCGGCCGTTGAATCGGCGGCCAGGAAACTCCGTGGCGGCAACCGACCCGGTGTACCGGTATGCATTTTTCAGCTCCGCAATGCGGAATTGCCGTACTCATGGGATAGTCGCGTCCAATTGATCGGGCGGCTTGTCGAACGGCATCTGCTGCGGATGCCGGACATCGCCATTCTGGAACGGCAACGGTTGGGTTTCGCCGCGGAAGAAAGGCAACTGCCGACCGTGTTCCCCCTGCCGTCGCTCCTTGCATCACCACGCTTGCTTTCCATTGATATCGGG
>CAYSCH010000360.1:0-4619 GCA_964429355.1 uncultured Planctomycetaceae bacterium
CGGGCCCGTTGCCGGGCATCCAGATGTAGGTCAATTCGACCTCATCCAAGAAGCGCTGCATGGTTTGCACGTAGTTGGTCGGCTGCTGGGGATTGCACCATGCCGGCGAGCTGGGCAGATAGGGATCGTAGGGCATGATCGACGAATTCTGCATGCCGGGCGTGGCATAGGGGTCCCAGCCGGTGGTCGGTGCAGGCGCGATGGTTCCTTGAAATTGCGCGGTGGGACCGGGGGGTGCGTAGGGAGGGACGACCCCGGACGGGTAGTTATAGCTGGGGATCGTACTGACTGGGGGCTGGGGAGCGTAGCTGGGGCTTGTACCATAAGTCGCACCCGGCTGCGGGGCGTAACTGGGGCCTGCGCCGTAGGTTGTGCCCGGTTGTGCAAACGTGGTCGCCCCCTGCGTGGCCGCGCCAGGGACTCCGTACGTTGATGGTGCCGGGGCTCCCGAATAGACGCCTGTGCCTGGCGGGGGAATGGTTCCGGCGTTTTGAGCAACTGGTCCGTAGCTCGGCGCCCAAGTGGACTGGGTGGTGGGGGGCGATATGGCTGAGTTGAGAGGAAGCTTCGACGGAATCTGGATCCGCTGGGCCTGGCTCGACGACACCGCCAGAACGGTCGCAACAGTCAAGGTGGCGAAAAAGGTTGCGATTTTCACAACAAAGTCCTCAAGACCGAGGCGAGGGGACGCCGATAAGAGCCGATTCGAGGTACGGGGTGGATTTCAATATCAGCCGGACCGGATCGGGTCAAGAGCGGTTCCCTTTTCAGGAGAGAATGGGGAGAATAGGTGGGGAAGGATAAGCGTTCCCGCACTTCCAGATCAGCACCCACGTGCGAGTTTCCACCGGAAAACCGATTTGTCAGCCGCCCGCCCAGACCGTTCAGCGCCCGTCGACTGTGACCGCCTGTTGGCCGAAACACCGTTGGCCACGTTGGAATACCACCAGACGCTCGATTCGACCAACAACCGGGCGAAATTGCTCGCCCGTCAGGTGGGTACCAACCTGCCTGCTCTTGTGCTGGCCGACCATCAGACGGCTGGTCGGGGGCGGGGAACAAATCGCTGGTGGACTGGTATGGGGGGGCTGGCCTTCACTCTCCTTGCCGATACCCAGTCGTGGGAGTTTCCCCGAGAGAGGCTGGCCATGACGGCGCTGGCAGCCGGAATTGCCGTGGTGGACGCAATCGTGCCGCGACTCTCCGGACAACGGGCAGGGCTTCACTGGCCCAACGACGTTTACGTCGAGGGGCGCAAACTGGCAGGCATTCTCGTTGAGGTTCCGGTGGAGGGACGATTGGTTGTGGGGGTCGGCGTGAACACCAACTGCCGCATAGCCGATGCCCCCGCTGACCTGGCCGCCCGCGTCACAACGCTGATCGACCTCCGCGGGGAAGTCCAGGACCACACGAGCTTGCTGGTGGACTGGCTGGCCGCCTGGGAGGAATGGGCCGGACGCCTTCGAGCCAATCCGGATGAGGTCGGCCATCGCGCCGACCAGTTGTGCCTCCAGCGGGACATGCCGGTACGGATTCGGCAGGGGACGGAGTTTCATGAAGGTCGCTGCCTGGGGATTGCACCGTGGGGCGCGATCCGTCTGGAGGCACAAGAGGGCGTTCGCGAGTTCTACTCAGGAACGACAGACTGAGGCAAGGCTCAGCGCCGGTTGAGGCAGTCCACTCGAGCAGCCGCAGTCCAATGCGGGGCAAGGGCATGCGGCGAATAGTTCGCTTCCGCGAGCCGAGTACGGATGTTCCAATGCGACGCTGTCAGGATCGTTCGGTTGAACGGCCCGTCGGCTGGGTCTTGCTCGGTTCGGTGGACTTGCTGGGAGTTCGTGGGGTGAAGTAGCGAGTATCGTAGAGCGACAAGGCACGGGCGGCCTTCATCTGTGCCACCAGTTCAAGCGCGGAAGAGGGCGCGGCCGAGCGGGTACCGGCTGTGGAGGCGAGTTGCTTTTCGAGGTACGCCAGTCCGCGTACGACCTGCTGGTCTTCAAGGCGATCGGTGGGGAGCGAGTAGACAAGCCAAGCGAGAATGGCACCGGTTGCCAGCAGGGATCCGCTGGGATTCTTGCTGCTTCCCCGATAGGCAAAGAAACCAGGGTGCCAGGTACCGTCGCTGTTCTGGAGCTCGAGTGCGTACTTCTGGATCTCCTCGACGTGGTCCTCCGCCCGTTTGCACAGATGCTTGTCTGCCAGGTCCGCATCCTTCAATTGTTCCAGAGCGAAGCTGATGGCCATAAGGCGGTCTGTGACATCGACGGAGCTTGCGTCGGCCTTGCGATCCAATTCGGATTGCAGGAGGCGTTCCACGGACCAGGTTTCGTCCAAGTCGTTTTTCCAGGTGTCGCCGGGCTTTGCGTAGAAGGCCAGTCCGATCAGGGTACCTGACTGAACAAGTCCCTGGCGGCACGCGAGTTTTTCGGCTGCCACCAGGTCGGCAACCGTTCCCGCCAGATCGCCGATGTGAATTTCATAGGAGGCAGGCACACGATTCTGGGCGAGCATGGCCAGCAATTGGCCGGGTCGATCCTGACCTCCGTAGCCGACTCGAGCCATCGACCGTGTTCCATCGGTCCGCAACAATCGGTAGCCGCCGCACGGCAAGTTCCAACACAGGGCGCCAACGCCGTTGACCTTCTGGGCGGAACGGCCTCCGGAGGCGATCTCGGTCGTGTGCCCGAAGGCCTCGCAGAAGGCGATGATCTCGGAAGGGAGGTTATTCGAGGCGTTGAGAGAGCGGGCGTAGATCTGGGACAGTACTCGTCGCGTCCGGTCGCGCAAGGCGGCCATTTCCGGACTCAGTACCGGTGCGGCAGGCGGCTCCACTTTCTCCTCGGACTTGTCCGCATCGGCCTGCGCCGCATCCGTCTCGGTGGCCACGGAGGGCTGATCGTCGGCCTGGAGCACACGGATGTTTCCTGAGGCATCGATAATGAACGGCAACAGTGTCTGCGCTCGGGCGGCGCTCATGAGAAGCGTCAGCATGCAAATTGCCGAAAGGATACGGGCGAAAGGTCGCAACATGCGTCTTCTCCTGAAGTAGACAAAAACTATCAGCGGAACGGCATCTGGACGGCGGGAGCAGGGTGGCATGGGGAACTACGAGCCGGGCGTTGCCTGTTTGCCCGCCGTGTCGGCCGTGGTGGTGCTCGCGACATTCTTGGGCCGGTCGATCAGGAAGCCTCCGCTCGCGCCGCGCTGGTTGTAGCTGTTGTTCTTCGCGCGGCAGCCGTACTGATCTTCTCCCCCATAGTCGATGACGAAGCTGAAGTTGCCGCCGCACTGGGGCAGGGAGTGATAACGGGCTTCAATCGAGTTGGATCCAAGTCCCTGGCCGTAGCCCTGGTAGACATCGTCTCCGTCGTAGTCGTAAACGACGCCGAACCCAGCCTGCCGCCCCTGTCCCTGAGTTCCGCCGCCGGTGGCGGCATAGCGATCCTTGCCTCCGAAATCCATCAGAAAACCGGCGGAGCAATCCCAGGCGAAACCGAGTCCCATGATCGTGCCGTCGAAGAGGTCATCGCCGCCGTCGTCGATCATGAAGCCCACGGTGTAGTGGCAACCGAAACCATTGCTGAATCGTTGAAACCGCTTTTCCGTCCGCGTGCCACCGCCGTAGAGTTTGGTGGTGGCTCCCAGGCGCTGGTCGTTGCCGCCGAAATCGCGGGCAAACCCGACGCCGAGCCAGTAGCCGCCGCCGTGGGAGATGTAGTCGTATTCATACTTGTCATCGCCGCTTCCCTCAAGGAGCACGCCGAAGCCACCATTGGCAACCCCGCGTATTCCCGCGCCGACCCCCTGTCCCCAACCCTCGTAGCCGGGTGTTTCGGGATAGGAATCGTAGTACATGCCGCCGCAATAGTAGTGATCCTCGCCTGCCAGATCGTCGAGAACGCCGAAGCCGAGTGGGTTCCCAAAGCCTTGGGCCCACATGGCGGCGTGGTAGCGGTCGTTTCCGTCGCGATCCAGGAGAATGCCGACGCCACCAAGGGCGTGTCCCTGGACTCGCCGCAATCCGACGTAGGTGTCGCTGCCGCCGCGATCGATGAGGATGCCTGCTCCTCCAAGGGCCGAACCTTGGGCCACGTCCTTCGCCTGGTAGGTATCATTGCCGGCGGCGTCGAGGAGCATGGAAATGCCGAGAATCGAGGCGCCTTGAATACCGGGCCTGGTGCCGCGATAGTTGTCGTCTCCGGCCAGGTCGAGGATGACCAGCAGCGGACGTTCGAGGGAGACAACCCCTTCCACGTAGGTGTCGCTGCCGCCGAGATCGATCACGGCGGCCACATTGTCCATCTCATCGAGGTTGTAGGTATTGGCTTCGCGTCCACCGACCACGATATCGCCGGCCGGAGTCAGGATGCGCTGTTGGATGGGACCGGTCGCTCCCTTCACCAAGACCGGCTCGCCTCCACTGAGCCTGGCGAGTTGTTCGAGGAGTCCCGGATCGGTCAAGGGCGTCAAAGCGGTGGCCGCGTCGTGCATTTTCTCGCGGTCCAGACGCTGAAGCATCCTGCAGAGGAATTGAGCGGTACCACGGCTCGGCAACGTATGCCCGTTGCTGGCGCCGCTGGTGAAGGTCGAGTAGGCACTGGTCGCAAAGCGGCTAAGGT
>CAYSCH010000360.1:4629-9663 GCA_964429355.1 uncultured Planctomycetaceae bacterium
TCACTGCGGTTGATCGGTTGGAGTGCAGCGGCGAAAGCCATCTGCGATTCGAGCAAGGAACGCCGCACCTGGTCGAGGGCCAATTCGGGTGAATCGATCGCCGCAAACTTTCTCGGTTCCCGTTTCGCCAGATCCAGTTTGTTGGCCGCGATACCAAGGGCTCGATCAAATCCCTGGTGCTCCATGATCAGGGACTGATGCAATTTCCGGGTGAACTCCTCGGCTTCCGCCGGGGCTTCGATCATGTTGCGGAAGAGATGGTCATACCAGCCAAGCCGGCAGTCGCCATTGACTTCTCCGCCGCGGCCGGCTGCCGAAACCTCGAGTTTCCCGATCGCGTACCGCTGGAACGTGGCAAAGGTCGAGTCGATTCCTCGCTTGCGAAAGCCGTCGCGGATCTCATTCTGCATGAGCGCGACCATGCCGGCGGCGTTCGGATCTCCGACCTGCGGGGGCGTCCCGGCGTCTTCGTCGGCGGCCTCGCATTGAGAGTGTCCGTCCATGGGCATCTCAAGGGCCCCGGCAAGCAGCATGATAATCCAAAGATATGGCCGGAAAGCTCGAAACATCCCTACAACTCCTCAATAACGAATTAACCGCAGTCGGCGCTCGCGAGGTGCCATTCGAAGATAGACTTCGGCAAGATAACCATCGGGCCCACGCCCCATGTTCATGCGGCGGCCTCAGAAGGCATTATTGGGATCAGCCCATTATGGAGCAGAAATTTCCCAAGTTCTCAAGTATCGGTTCTTGACGGGTTTCCTGCCAGTGGTTCTCGGCGAAAATGGGGTGGAAGCGGCGATAGCCTTTCAAATCTCTGGGGAGGAAGCCTCGCTTGGGCGCCGGGTTACTTTCCCAATCATGCATGGACTGGGGGTCTTGCTCGCGTCGGGTCAGCAGTGAGTGGCTAGTGCTTGAAGGGCTTTTTCAGGGCGGCTAGGCAAAACTCCTGCCGGTGATGGGGCAGTTGGCGGGTCCATACATGATTGAAGCCCCAGCGCCGGACCCGGCGGGTGTACTCTGGGATCTGTTCGGCCAGTGTCCACTCGAGGAGTTTGAGTGTGAGCAGCATCCCTCGGATGCGGATCTCCGGATGCATGACAATCGATTCCACGGCTTCGAGCGTGTACTGGGGAGCAACGTTCATGTCGGCGGTCAGCCAGCGTATTTTGCGGAATTCGCGCCGCCGGACCTGGGGGGTCCTGCGTCGGATATGCCGGAAATTGGGATGCTCCAGAATTACCGGCGAGACCTCGGCTGGATCGATCCCCAGGACAAAGTGTCCTCGCTGCAGCAGGGCCTGGCTTGTGCCTCCCGGAGCACATCCCAGATCGGCGAATCTCGCGGCAGGTGGAATGGGCAAACCCGACCAGGCCAGGGCCTCTTCAATTTTGTACCAGGCTCGCGAGACCGGCGGTGTGGCGGGAGCCACCGGCAGCAAGCCGCCCGGATGGCGGGAGCAGATATCTTTCAGGCGATGGTAACCGACCCACCAGTCGTCTCTTTCAACCAGCACGCAGTCGACGGCAAGGTCTTTCCGGGTGGCACGGCCCCCACCGTTTTCGGGAAGGGGTGGTGACGCAATGCGGATCGCGTGGCGCGCCTCGGCGGCTTCGGGACTGATCCCGGGATCGGAGGAATCTTCCTGGCATGAGAACAGTTCCCGTTGCCAGACGTGGAGCGCGCCGGCGGGCTGCTGTCCCACGATCTGCCAGAACTTCTCCGCCCGCGATTCCAGACTGCCGCCCGAAACGCGGCCAAGCGAGAACCCATAGGCTTGGGCGAAGGTGCTCCTCAGATCGAAGTCGTCGAGGAGGTCCTGTTCCGCGGGCAACTTGAAGGTGACGAAACCGGGGCGTGAAAAGGAGAGCCGAAAAGCAGGCCAGTTCCTGGCGATTTCGGCCTTCAATGCGGCCTCGGCGCCGGCATGGCAGGTCGCGAAAATGAACTCGGGTCGGTTTGTCATCAGGGGTTCCGGGAGGGGCAGGAGAGGTGGAGTTGGTCAACCAGGGAGCTGTTCTGCCAGTTATCCGACCCAGGGAGCCGACAACAAAATGACGAACCGTGCGCATCACTGGCCCTGAGGGACCTGCCGGTTTGTGAGGATCTCATGGGCTTTTCGGGAATTGCTGCTCACCGCTATTCTCGACGGATCTTGCTGCGAGGGCAAGGGAGATCGCCTGGGCTGGGGGTTCTTCGGCTTTGTGGGGCATGCACTCATCACTCGATGAGGCTTGCCAACCGAGCCACTCAGGCGAGAGCATTACGGGGGTGAGGCCGAAGGGGGGAGGACCGGGAATTGGCTATGGACCATGGACTCGTATCGATGGCCCTTCCAGGTGAGGGCCAGGGCCCTCTCTTCGTCGTCCCAGACTCCACCTCTCAGTGCACCCGCGATGCATCTGGCGCCGATTGGACGGGCTCGGCCGTACGGTCCAGAACATCCGCAAGCGTTTCGTCGACTGGCCCAACGCGGCAGACGGCGGCCACGAAAAATGGGCGAAGGCTTGCCCCGCGATGGATGGAGTGCGGGTTTCAACCTGCGTTTTTCTTCTCGGCCCTCGCCCGGTGCAATGTGCACCGCCCTACGAAGTCTTTCATTTCGCACGGCCGGCGATTACGTTGGGGGCGGAAGAGAACCGATCCCCCGGCACCAATCCAGGAGCAACCATCATGAACTCGCACGATTCATCGTCGAACTCGCTTTCGCGGCGGGATTTCGTCAAGTGGGGCGGAAAGCTGGCCGGCGGTTCCGTCCTGGCTGCAATGGTTGTCCCGCGAGTGCATGCAGCGGAAGACAACACGATCCGGCTGGCGTTGATTGGTTGCGGGGGGCGGGGATCGGGAGCCGTGGCCAACGCGCTGAGTGTCCCCAACGGCAACGCCAAACTGGTAGCGATGGCCGATTTGTTTCCGGAGCGGCTTACGTCGTCGCAGAAGAACCTGGCCCAGGAATTCGGAGCGGCGGTGGATGTGCCCGTCGATCGGCAGTTCCAAGGGTTCGATGCCTATCGCAATGCGATCGACTGCCTGCGTCCCGGCGACGTGGCCCTGCTCACGACCCATTCGGCCTTCCGTCCGATCCATCTGGAGTATGCGGTGGAAAAGGGCGTGAATGTATTCATGGAGAAGAGTTTCGCGTCCGATCCGGGGGGAATCCGGCGGATTCTGAAGGCTGGTGAGGCGGCCGAGAAGAAGAATCTCAAGATCGCCGCGGGGCTCATGTGCCGGCACTCACCGGCACGTCAGGCACTGATCGGGAAGATCCGCGACGGCGAGTTGGGGGAGGTCCTCCTGATCCGCGCGTACCGCATGGACGCCGGGGGCGGCCCACCGCCGCGGAAGCCGGACGAGAACGAGCTCATGTGGCAGATCCGCCGCGCGCCCTGGTTTCTCTGGGGTTCGTCGGGGCGGTTCATCGGGCTGATGGTCCACCAGATCGACGAATGCTGCTGGCTCAAAGACTCTTGGCCGGTCAGTGCCCATGGCGTGGGCGGACGGATTGCCAACAGTCCGGACTGCAGTGAGAACTTTGATTCCTATTCGATCGAGTACACCTTTGCCGACGGTACCAAGGCGATGGTGGTCGGCCGATACATTCCCAACTGCTTCAACGATTTCGCCACGTTCGTCCACGGCACGAAGCGAGCCGCCCAGTTCTCCGGCAATATTCACGCCCCCACGGTGCAGACCTACAAGAATCAGGTGGTCGCTGCCGACAATGTAAACTGGAACTATGGCTACAAGGAGTCGAAATCGTGGTCGACGCGGTACCGCGGGGCTGAGAGCCCGTGGCAGGAGGAATGGAACGTGCTCTTGGCAGCCATTCGCGAGGATCGGCCCCACAATGAAGCCCGTCGCGCCGCCTGGTCCGACCTGGCCTCGATCATGGGCCGGGCGGCAGTGCACTCGGGCAAGATCATCACCTGGGAGGAGGCCCTGGCATCGAACTTCCAGTTCTGTCCGAACATCGACACGCTCAACGCCGAGAGCGAGCCACCTGTCAAGGCGGATGCTGAGGGGCGCTATGCGCCGCCGATTCCGGGGGCGTGGACGGAGATTTGAGCGGAGGCGGAGCCGGCGTCACGGGAAAATCACCCCCCGCTAATCCGGCACTGTCGACGCGGGTACCGAGAGCGGCGGCAGCACCGGTCGTGGCAGCGCCGCGCCGGCGTCTGCTGCGGACGGGATTTGCAGCAACATCGGCTCGGTCCCGATTGTCAGTTCGGCCAGCGCTGGAGCCAGGTCGTTTGGCAGACTCGCCGGTGGTGCTTGGGCAGATCTCACTGCCGGCGCAACCGGCGGGCTGGTTCCATTTCCCGCCGATCCGCTCGTGGGACCAGCCGGCGCCGCGAGGCTTGCCGAGGCAGCGGCTGGCGGTGAGGCAGGAACAGCCGGGGGGGGCGATTCGCTGTGGCCGGCGGGCATCACTGGCGGCCCGTTCTTTTCTCCTTCCGGTTTCGGCTTGACGAGTTTCTTCTCATCCTCGGCGACCGCCGTTTCCACCCTCTCCTCGGGAGCGGTGGGCTCCTTGGGCTCGACAAAGAAAGCTTCGTCCGCCACGGAAACCTGGTTCTGCGACGACTTGTAGATGTCGACCAACGGCATGTC
This sequence comes from uncultured Planctomycetaceae bacterium, assembly GCA_964429355.1. Taxonomy (GTDB): domain Bacteria; phylum Planctomycetota; class Planctomycetia; order Pirellulales; family Thermoguttaceae; genus JAAYAY01. The sequence continues at coordinate 9,241 of CAYSCH010000360.1, forward strand.
GATTTTGTTGCCGGCAAATTCCATCCCGTCGTAGATGGTTCCTCGCTGAAAAGGGCCGGCTCCCAGGACCCAGACGGCCTTGGCGGAGCTCTCCTCTGGTACGGCGCCCGACTGCCAGACCGGCCGCCCGGTCTTCTGGTTGTAGGCAAACAGGGAGAGCTTCACGACCGCCCGTTGGTCTGTCTTCTTGATGATCGGGATCTCTGGAATCTGCGAAGGGACACCGGTAGCGGAGACCACGGTCGGAACGCTGACGGCCGGGACACCGTAGAGCAAGTCGTTCCGATCGGTTCCAACAGCGCCCGCACGCACTTCTATAACGTAGTCGGCCGCTGCCTTGTCGTCCTTGACGATGCACGCACTGGCCAGCATGTGCTGGCGGAGGCAACTGACCAGATACTCGTAGTCGGTCACTTTCTTGAG